>DATFFS010000278.1:0-8512 GCA_035249945.1 Gemmatimonadota bacterium | reverse complement strand
GCCCCCAGCAGGGCGAGGTACAGGTCGTGGGCGATGAACGCCGGAACCGTGATCGCGGCCCCCAGCAGAAAGTTGCCGAGTGCGATCCAGGGGCGGATCGGGATCAGTCGGGCCAGAGCACGCTCGCGCATGGAGGGCCAGCCTAAATCTCCCGCGGATGCTTGGCAAGAGCGCGGCGCCCCGATACCCTAGCCGCCATGTCGGGTGCGATCTCGATCGCCGCGCTGGTTCTCTCCGCCGCCCTGCTGGCCGGAATGATCGTGGTGCTCGTGCTCCTCCGTAAGGGAGATGGTCCCCGGTACGGCGCGAGCAGGGCGTACGACGCGAACCGCCGGGAGGCGCTGCGCGTGCTGACCGGGGAGGACGTGCGCAGCGTGCCGGGCGATCAGTGGTTCGATCCCGCGCGCCGGCGGCCGCTGCCCGAGGATCCCGTCGCGGCGCCCTTCCGGGACGCGGTGACCGAGGCGCTCCGCGCCGTCGTACCCGTGGCGCGCGACCTCTCCGTGGACGATCGCGGGCGGGCATGGCTGGCCGGCGAAAGCGCATGGGTGCTTCCGGCGATCTCGACGGCGGCGCTCCGCGAGACCGACCTGGATGCCCTCGGTGCCCAGGCGGCGCTCGTCGTCGGGCTGGTGCTGTTCAATCCCGAGCCGCCGGGCGGGGACGCGAAGCGGGTGGCGCTTCCAATACAGGTTCTCTTCCCGGCGCTGAAAGACGCCGGCCGGGGCGACCTGGTGACACGCTTCGAGCGGCTGCGCGACCTGGGGATCGACGGAGCCCGGAGCTAGCTCTCCGCGACGGGCGTCAGGAACTGGGAGGCGAACGCGTCGGGTCCGACGGCGGAACCGGTGGCACGCTCGGCGAGCTCGTCGTAGTGGTACGTGGCGCCGGGCAGGAAGATGCGCTCCAGCAGCCAGTCCCCGACCCCCGTCTCGCCGCAGTACGTCGGCCGTCCGTCCAGGACATCCGCTCGCAGCCGCTCGTCGATCTGGGAAGCGAAGCACTCGCCGAGCATGTAGTTGTGGTAGTAGACCGGCGCGCTGACCACGTGGATCTTGGCCGCGTAATCCGCCGCGCCCGCGGGCCGCTCGGGTGAGCGCACCCCCTGGAAGCGCTCGACCAGGTTCCACCACAACGCGTTCAGGTCCTGGCCGGGTTCCCGGTAGAGCTCCTTCTCGAAGACGCGCATCACCATCGCCCAGCGCGAGAACACGAGCATCTGGCCGCGGGTCTGCCGGACCGCCGATTCCCGCAGGGCATCGCTCCCGGTCGCGTCGACGACGCCCATCTCGCGCAGCCAGTCGGCGTCGCGGGAGAGCCGGCCGAAGAGCATCGCGATCGCCTCGGTGGTCAGCGTGTGCGCGGGCCGCCGCAGATCCCAGGGAAGCTCCCTGGAGATCCCCTCGTCGTAGACGGCGTGGCCGAGCTCGTGGAGCGTGGTTCCCATCCAGCGCTCGTTGGGGCGCAGGTTCAGCAGGATCCGGACGTCGCCCTCGCGATCGATGTCGGTGGCGAAGGCGTGCTGGTCCTTTCCCTCCTGCTCGAAGAGGCTCGAGCGCTCGAGGATCCCCTCGACGGGCAGGCCGATATCCGCATAGAAGCGCCGGGCGATGTCGACCAGGTCCTGTTCGCGATACACCGCGTCGAGGTCGATCCCGTAGATGGACGGCATCTCCTGGAAAAAGCTGTTCTGGTAGTGCCAGGGACGGAGGCCGGCTTCGTCCACGCCGTGGAACCGGCGGAGCTCCCCGTCGATCTCGGCCTTGAGCTCGGCGAACGGCGGATCGGTGAGCGCCTCCAGCCGGTCGAAGACGCCAGCGACCGCCGCCGGATCCTGCTCGCCGATCCCGAGCTTCATGTGGTAGTAGTCGCGAAACCCGACCGCGCGGGCGGCCTCGTTGCGGAGGGCCACGAGCTCGTCCAGCCTGTCGGCCACGACGGGGCCCACCGACTTGAGCCCTTCCCAGGAGGCCTCGAGCACGGCGGGGTCGCGCTCGGTGGAGAGCGCGATCTCCAGATCGTTGAACGTCCGCCGCTCGCCCTCCACGACGGGCCGGAACGTCGAGAAGTCGCGCTCGATCCCCGTAGCGATGCGATTGATCCGCTCGCCGAGCGCTTCGTCGACCTGCCGCGGGAGCGCCTCCAGGTAGAGGAGCTCGACCGTCCGGTCGGCGATCCGGTCGCCGGACGGCTCCTCGCGCGCGCGGCGGATCTCCTCGAGGAGACCGGGCTGCCGGTACAGGCGATCGATGCGGTTCCGCAGCTCTTCGAGACGCGCGTAGTCGCCCTCCCGGCCGGTGACCGAGGCGTCCCACCAGGCGCGATTCACCTCCGTGTTCAGGGGGCGGAGCGCGGCGAGCAGAGGGTGGATCCGATCGGTCATGGGACCGCAAGATAGAGGCTCCCGGCACCCGGGTCAGGCCCCGATTTGACGGACCGGCGGGGCGGACCGAGAATCCTCGCGTGCGACGCCCGCCCATCCTGCCGCTTCTCTGCCTCGCTTCTCTCATCCTGGGATGCGACCCGCGATCCGAGACCGCGGCGGGTGATGCATCCCCCCGCGACTCGCTGCCGCGCGAGCGACTCGTCGTCCTCAGCGGGGGCCCGCTCCATCTGGAGCCCGACTCGGCATCCCCCGGCGTGCTGGAGGTCCATCCCGGGGCGATCCTCGATCTCGTGCCTGAGGAGGCACGGAAGGCGGGATGGGTGCGGGTGGCCACGTGGGACGACCGCCGGGGGTGGATTCCCGCCGCGCGACTCATGGAACAGGCGCAATGGGCGCACTACGGCCGCGCGCTGGGCGTGGCGCCCGCGCTGGTCCGACCCGGCTATCCCGTCGAAGGGGAGGTCTGGGGCGTGGAGGCCCCGATGGGGACGCCCGGCATCACGCAGGCATCGACCGCCTGGCTCGTGGGAGACTCCGCCGTGGAAACGAGGGTGACGGCGATCGATTCGCTGGAGGACGTCTGCAGCGGGGAGCTCCATCGGTTCGGCATCCTGGACGCGAGCGCAGGCGGGGAGATCCTGCCGCGCCTCGAGGAGGGCAGGCTGGTGACGCCGTCGGGGGCCCGCCCCACTACCCGCCGGCTGGCGATCGGGCCGCTTGCGCCGGACGCGGAGCTGTCGGCGCTGCTCGAGAGCGCCTCGCGGGAGCTCGCGCCCGCTGGGCCGGAAGCGGGCGCGCCGGCATCGGTGGAGTGGATCGCTCTGGGGGAGCGATCCGCGTGGGTTTCGCTCTCCTGGCCGGCCGCAAACCCGTCGACGGGTCAGGCCCAGCTCGCGTCGGCGATCGTCTTCCGCCGCGGGCGCGGCGGGTGGGAGCGCGTGGCGGACCTGGGGCCCGCTCCGTCGAGCGCCGAGATCCCGGCTCCTGCCTGGCGGCCGGTGGGCGCCTACGCGAGCGGGCCCGAGGATTTCCCGACGATCCTGCTCCTCGAGGCGCTGGAGTACGAGGGCGCGCATCTCGACATCTGGATCGAACGCGGCGGGCGGTACGAACGTATTTATGAGGGGTACTACTGGGGCTGCTGAGTGTTGCCGAAGCGGTTGCGCATCAATCCGCATCGCGGGTATGCTTCCCGCGGTTACGATCCCATGACATGGCGGACATACGAGGAGGGGTGATGGAAGACACGTTCAAGGAGTTCAAGAAGGGAGTGGCCGATCGACTAAGGGGAGCCCGTGGCGAGCTGACGCAGGCACAGCTCGCCGAGATCACGAAGTACACCCAGCAGATGATCAGCCGCTACGAGAGCGGCCGCGTCCCGAAGGCTTTCTGGTTCCTCGCGGAGCTGTCGGCGGACGCGGGGCTCGACGTGAACTACATCCTCACCGGCCGCCGCCGCCGCAAGCCCGGCGCCAAGAAGCTCAACAAATCGGCCGCACCGAAGCGGTGAGCGCAAGCGCAGGGCGCTGAGGTGTCCCGCTGGCTCAACTGCGGGACTCTCCTGGCGTTTCTCGGCGTGCTCGTCTTCGCGGTCCTGGGGATCGCGCTGGTCCAGATGCTGTGCCACGGCCCCGCCGGCGAGCCGGGGTCGGGCTGGTTGCGCTTCCCCGGCTGATCGCGTGAGTACGCCCTGCTGACCGAACCCACCGGCGTCTTCGTCTACCTGGCGGGAGTTCTGGCCGCGATCTACGCGCTGGCCGGGATCCCGCGACTGCGCGGTTTCTTCGACATCCTGCCGCCCATCCTCTGGGCGTACATGCTGCCGATGGTCTCGACAACCCTGGGCATCATTCCGTCGGCGTCGCCTGCGTACGACTGGATCACCCGCTACGTCCTGCCGGTGGCCCTGCTGCTCCTGATGATGACCGTCGACGTCCCGGCGCTGCTCAAGCTCGGGAGACCCGCGACGATCATGATGCTGGCCGGGACGCTCGGCATCGTGATCGGCGGTCCGATGGCGTTCGCGGCGTTCGGGCACTGGCTCCCGCCGGACGCATGGAAAGGGCTGGCCGCGCTGTCGGGATCCTGGATCGGAGGAAGCGCGCAGCTCGTGGCGGTGGCCGAATCGGTCGAGACGCCGGACGCCATGCTCGGCCCGATCATCGTCGTCGACACGGTCGTTGGGTACGGCTGGATGGCGGTCCTGCTGTTCCTCTCGGGCTGGCAGGCTCGGTTCGATCGCTGGAATCGCGCCGACACCAGCCTGATCGAGGAGACGAACGTCGCACTCGCCGCCAAGGCGGAGGCCACCCGCCGTCCGCTGGCGTTACGGGACGCAGCCCTGATCCTGGGGATCGGATTCGTGGGCGCCTACGCGAGCGTCGTCGTGGGCGAAACTCTCCCCGAGCTTGGCGATCCCAAGATCATCTCGCACACGACCTGGGCCGTCGTCCTGGTGACCACTCTCGCGCTGGGGCTTTCGTTCACGAAGGTCTCCGAGCTGGAGGGGGCGGGCGCTTCCACGCTCGGCTCGCTCGCGCTCTATCTGCTCGTTACCGCGATCGGCGCGAAGGGAGATCTCCGGGCGATCCTCGATGCGCCCATGTTCCTGGCGACGGGGGCGCTATGGATCGCGATCCACGTGGCGATCCTGATCCTGGTGGCGCGCTGGATCCGCGCGCCGTTGTTCTTTCTGGCGACCGGCTCGATGGCCAACGTGGGCGGCGCCGCCAGCGCGCCCGTGGTGGCCACGGTGTACCACCCCGCGATGGCACCGCTGGGCGTGCTCATGGCCGTGGTCGGCTACGTGATCGGGACCTACGCCGGCCTGTTCTGCGCCTGGCTGCTATCCCTGGTCGCCCTGCACCTGCTGTAGGTGTCGGTCAAGTCAGTCGAGCGTTGCTCGATCCCGCAGCAGCAGGAAGACCGGCACGCTGGCCGCCAGGAGGAGCAGCGAGCGCGCGCTGCCGCCGGGATCCCCGACGATGGACGCCACCAGGAACGCGATCGAGCCGGCGAGCGCGACTCCCGTGGTCCAGGGATAGCCGATTGCGCGGAAGGGACGCGGAGTCGAGGGCTCGCGGCGCCGCAGGACGAACACCGAGGAGAACGAGAGGGCGTAGTTGGCGACGAAGAAGAACGCGAGGAGCGAAAGGATCGTGTCGAAGCTGTTGGTGGCGATCAGAAGGAGCATCACGCCCGTCCCCGCGAACAGTGCCGTGGTGGGCGTGCCCCCCTCATTGATTCGTGTCGCCGCTGAGGGCAGCAGGCGATCGCGCGCCATCGCGAGCGGCACGCGTGATGCTATGAGCTGGTTGGCGTTCACCGCCGCCAGGAGGGAGACGATCATGAGGATCCGGATGATGGTGTCGCCGCGCGCCCCGAACACGGCATTCGCCGCGGTGGCCGCGACGAACGGGTCGCCGGCCATGGCCCCGATCGGGACCGCGCGGAGGAACGCGAGGTTGAGCGCCAGATACAGCCCGATGACGAGGAGCACGCCGCCGATCGTCGCCCGCGGTATGCTGCGTCCGGGGTCCTTCATCTCCTCGCAGAAGTAGATCGCCCCCGTCCAGCCGTCGTACGTGAAGATCACCGCCTGAAACGCGATCACGAAGGCGGTGAGGAGGGCGAAGCCCGCGGGCAATGGCCCCGCGGGAGCCGCCGGCGACGAGTCGAAGGGCAGGAGCAGGATCGCGGCCACGAGCCCGAGGAGAGCGAGCGCCTTGAGGAAACTGGTGAGCTGCTGCGCGGCGTCTCCCACCCGGATGCCGCGCCACTGCAGCAGGGCGAAGGCGAGGACCACCGCGGAGGCCACGATGGTGGCGTGCCCTTCGAGCGCCGGGATGAGTGGCCCGGCGTATTCCCCGATGATGATCGATACCGCGGCCGCGGAGCCGCAGGTCGAGATCCAGTCGGACCACCCCACGAGAAAACCCGGGAATCTCCCCAGCGCACGGCGTACGAAGACGAACTGGCCTCCCGATAAGGGGATCATGGCGCCCAGCTCGCTGAGCGAAACCGCCCCCAGCAGGGCGTAGAGGCCACCGGCCAGCCATGCGGCGAGAAACAACGGAACGGACGGGAGCTGCTCGGCGACTTCTCCGGGCGTCCGCAGGATACCGCCGCCGATCGTGTTGCCGACGATGACGGCCAGCCCGAAGGCGACGCCCAGGATCTGGAGCAGCCGGCCACGCCCGGACCTGGCCGCGGTTCGCGATACGACGGGAATTTCGCTCAGGGAATCAGCGATCCCCTTCGTAGATCGAGATCACCCTGTCGATGAATTCCAGCGACTCGTCCCACGAGCGCTGGAACGTGTTGCGGCCGATGATCGACCCGAACCCGCCGCCGTCGCGGATCCCGCGGATGTCGTCGTAGAAGGCCTCCGAGCTCGTCTTCGATCCACCGCTGAAGATCACGATGCGCTTGCCGGCGAACGCGGCCTGGACGACATGCCGCACGCGGTCGGCGACCGTCGATCTCGGGATGTCGAGCTCCTCGTAGATCTTCCGGGCCTTGTCCTGGAAGAGGTGGTCGGTGGGGAGCTTGACCTTGACGATGTGCGCCCCCATCTGACAGGCGAGATGCGCGGCGTACGCGCACACGTCGAGCGCGGTCTCGCCGGCCGTCTCGTCGATCCCCGATCCCCGCGGGTAGGACCACACCACGACGGCCAGCCCGGCGGACTTGGCCTGCTCGGCGAGGAACTGGAGGTTCTCGTACATCTCCTGCCGGTTCGCCGAGCCCGGATAGATCGTGTAGCCGATCCCTACGCATCCCAGCCGCTCGGCGGCCTCGACGGATCCCGTAACCGCCGGGATCGGATCATCGTCCGACCACAGGAGGTCGTGGTTGTTGAGCTTCAGGATGAGCGGCAGCTGGCCGGCGAAGTTCCCGGCCACTGCCTCGATGAAGCCGAGCGGCGCGGCGTATCCCGACATCCCGGCAGCGAGCGCCAAGCGCGGATGGTACTCCGGGTCGTAGGCGGGCGGATTGACCGCGAACGAGCGGTGCGGGCCGTGCTCGAAGCCCTGGTCGACGGGAAGGATGACGAGCCTGCCCGTGCCCCCCAGACGGCCGTGCGAGAGCAGTCGGGCGAGCTTCGCCTTCACCGAGGCGCTCTCGCTGGGATAGTAGGACAGGATCTCGCCGACGCGAGCGGTCGTTGCGCCCGGCGCGAGCGGCTCGGCGGTGGCGATTCCGTGATCGTTCTTGCTCAAAGGGGTCGCTCCTTTCTCAAGCGGTTATCGCGGTCTCGCGCTCGCCGGCGAGCAGACCTTCGATCGTGGAGACCTCGTAGCGGCTGCCGATTACGAGCGGCGTCCGCATATGGAGGCCGTCGGGAACGATGGCCAGGATCCGCTCGCGTCCGTCGGAGGCGGCGCCGCCGGCGGCTTCCGCGAGGAAGGCGAGGGGGGCGGCCTCGTAGAGGAGCCGCAGCTTGCCGTTGGGATTCCTGGCGTCTCCGGGATAGAAGAACACGCCCCCGCGCAGGAGCGTGCGGTGGAAGTCGGCCACCAGCGCACCGATGTAGCGCAGGGAATAGGAGCGGCCGGCGCTGCCACCATGGGAATGGCTGCGCACGAACTCCCCATAGGCGGGATCCCAGGCGTCGAGACGGGCCAGGTTGGCAGAGTACTCCTTGCCGTGCTCCGGCATGCGGATGTCCGGATGGCTCAGGAAGAATTCCCCCACCGCGGTGTCCAGCGTAAAGCCGTGGACGCTTCCGTTCACAGCGTAGACGAGCATGCATTGCGGGCCGTACAGGACGTAGCCGGCGGCAACCTGCTCGGTGCCGGGCTCGAACACCTCTTCCGGATGTCCGTGGGCCGGCCCGGCGGTCTTGCGCCGGACGCTGAAGATCGTGCCCACCGCCCCGTCGACATCGAGGTTCGAGGAGCCGTCCATCGGATCGTAGCACAGGACGTGCCGGGCGCGCGGACAGTCCTCGTCCAGGTGGAAGATGTCCTCCATCTCCTCGCTGATCAGCGTGCAGAGCAGGCCCGAGCCGCGGAAGTGCTTGGTGAATACCTCGTTGGCGAACCAGTCGAGCTTGTGGACCGCTTCGCCCTGCACGTTGACGCCGCCCTGCATGCCGGCCAGCGCGCCCAACCCCACCTCGGC
>DATFFS010000277.1:0-4028 GCA_035249945.1 Gemmatimonadota bacterium | reverse complement strand
GGCCACCAGCGCCACGATCGCGACGCCGCGCTCGGCGCACCACTCCACCACCGCCGCGCGCTCGACCCCACGCGCGACCGCCAGCTCGAGCGCCGCGCCCGCCGACCCGCGCAGCGCCTTGGGGTTGAAGGGGTCGACCGTGCCCTTGCAGCAGATCGCGGCGTTCCCGCCGACGGCCACCAGCGTCCGCAGCAGCGTCCCCAGGTTCCCCGGGTCCTGGACGCCGTCGACGAGCAGGAGCGGCGCGCCCGTCAGGCTTCCGGAGCGCACGTCTTCCGTCTCGGGCAGCGCGCCCAGGCCTTCCGCCGGGAGCTCCCCGACCGCGAGGACGCCCTGCGGGGTCGTCGTGTCCGCGAGCTCGGCGAGCTCAGACGAGTCGGCGCGGTAGAGCGCGACCGACTCCGGCACGAGTCCGGCGGCGATCCACCTGCCGACCGCCTCCTCCCCCGACGGGTCGGCGACCAGCCAGGAGAGCCTCGTCCGCCGCGAGAGCGCGTCCTCGATCGCGCGCGGCCCCTCGAGCAGGAAGAGCCCCTGGCGCTCCCGGCCGGCGCGCGTGGCCAGGTCCGCGATCGCCGCTCGGCGGGCCTTCGAGAGCGGGACGAAGGGGCGCGCCGGCGTCACGGCGCCGCAGCCTCGTCAGACGTCATACGAAACAGGAACATTCGTTGGAGTGCCGCGCTATTATCCGGCGGGTCCGGCGACAGTGATCGATCGTCTCGACAGGGAGGGCGACATGAACATCGGGCGTGGGCGCAGGGTGATCCTCGTATTCGCGGCATGCTCGGCGGCCGCATGCGCTTCCAGCGGCGTCAACAAGGGCGATTTCAACCTCGTCTCGTATCAGGAGGAGTGGCAGCTCGGCGCGCAGCTGGAACAGGACATCGCTCGGCAGATGCCGCTGGTGAGAGACGCGACCCTGACGAACTACGTCGGCCGGATCGGCCAGCGGCTCGTGAATCAGACCGAGCTCGCGCAGGCCCCCTGGGAGTTCCACGTCGTCTCGGACGCCCAGGTGAACGCGTTCAATATTCCGGGGGGTCACGTGTACGTCAACACGGGTCTGATCTGTGCGAACGACAACGTCGCGGAGCTGGCCGGCGTGATGGCGCACGAGATCTCGCACGGCGTTTCCCGCCATGCCACCGAGCAGCTGTCGAAAGCGTACGGCGCGAACATCCTCGTGGGGCTCGCCCTCGGCGGGAACCCTCCGATCTACCAGCAGCTCCTCGCGCAGATCATCGCCGGCGGCACGTTCGCCAAGTTCAGCCGCGACGCGGAGAACGAAGCCGACAACCTGGGCGTCCTCTACATGTACAATGCCGGCTACGACCCGCATGGCATGGTGACGATGTTCCAGGAGCTGATCTCGCGGCGGCAATCGCGGCCGGGATCCGTGGAGAACTTCTTCTCGAGCCATCCCCTGACCGAGGATCGCATCGAGGGCGTGCGGGCTCAGATCCAGCAGCTCCCGCCAAAGCAGAACCTGATCCTGCGGGACGGCGAGTTCGACGACATGCAGCGGCGCGTGGGGTGCTGACTCCGCGCGTCGCGCTGACGATCGCGGGCAGCGACTCCTCGGGCGGCGCCGGGATCCAGGCCGACCTCAAGACCTTCCACGCACTCGGCGTCTTCGGGACGAGCGCGATCACGGCGCTTACCGCGCAGAATACCCGCGGCGTCGCGGGGATCCATCCGGTCGACGCCGCGTTCGTGCGCCTCCAGATCGACACGACGGTCGAAGACATCCCCCCCGACGCGGTCAAGACGGGGATGCTCGGCGACGCCTCGATCGTCGAGGTCGTCGCGGACGCGGCCGTGCGCCACCGGTTCCCGATCCTCATCGTCGATCCGGTCATGGTCGCCACCACCGGCGCGCGGCTCCTCGAGGAGGATGCGATCGACATCGTCCGCGAGCGGCTCCTCCCGATTGCAACACTTGTGACCCCCAACGCTCCCGAGGCGGCGGTGATGCTCGGCCGCGAAGTGGTGACCGCCGACGACCAGCAAGCCGCCGCCCGGGCGCTGGTCGACGGGCTGGGCGCGCGGGCCGCGCTGGTCAAGGGCGGCGACCTCGAGGGGGATGAGCTGACCGACGTGCTCTACGATGGGGAGCGACTCGAGGTGTTTCGCGACGCGCGAATCCTGACGACGAGCACGCACGGATCGGGGTGCGCTCTGGCGAGCGCGATCGCCACCTTCCTCGCTCGGGGCGCGGTGCTGGGCGACGCCGTAGTGCAGGCGCGTGCCTGGGTTCGGCGCGGCATCGAAGGCGCCCCCCCTCTCGGACACGGTCGCGGCCCCCTGGATCTCTTCTCCCACGACGGATTCCCCTCATGACGGACGGCTGACGTCCGTGGATAGGGCTACTCGCCCTTCGGAATAGATCGAACCTTCCCATCTCTTCCACGATACCTGCGTATCCCCGTGATCCCCGTCTTCCAATCCATTGGAAGGGGCGCAGATCGTGCGTGCTCAGGGCTATGGGAAGGTCACTTCCAGTCGATTTACAGACGGGCGAAGGGGGAGTCCCCGTTTCCTCCATAGGGAGAACATGTCGAGGATTCGACGAATCGGGCTGAGGCCGGATCCGACCGGAGGTTGGCCGCTCGACCAAGTGCTTGTCGGAGTCGCCACGCTTCGCACGCTGCGCGAGCTATCCCGGAGTTCAGCGCCGCTGCGACCTTGGGACCTCTCGCTTCAGACGGGCGTATCCCCACAGGGCACGGCCGACGCACTGAAGCGGCTTTCGGGCCTTGGTCTCGTCGCAGAGCACCCGTCCTCGGAAGCGGGAAGGGCTTCGCGATATCGCATCGATGGATCCCATTTCCTGCGCGAGCCTCTCGGCTGGTTGTTCGTCGCAGAAAGGGACGAGGTGCGAAGGCTCGCGCGCGAGGCCCGCCGAAACGCGCTGGGATTCCCGTCGGGTTGAGTGTCCCTCGTGGCGGTCAGACCTCGTGCCGGTCAGATCAGCCGCGGACAGCCGCTTCGATCGCGGCCACATCGATCTTCTTCATCGGCATCATCGCTCGAATGCCCGCTTGGCGACATCCCCGCCCTGTGCGACGGCATCGGTCAATACTCGCGGGGTGATCTGCCAGCTCACGCCCCATTTGTCCTTGCACCAGCCGCATTGGCTTTCCTGACCGCCATTCCCGACGATCGCGTTCCAGTACCGGTCGGTCTCCTCCTGATCGTCCGTCGCGATCTGGAAGGAAAAGGCCTCACTATGCTTGAAATGCGGTCCGCCATTGAGGCCTATACAGGGAGCGCCTGCGACGGTGAATTCGACCGTGAGGAACGGCCAGGCCGGATTTCGACACGCTTGCGGGGTTTACTCCTGGCCCTGGTCGGCCGCGGTCGCCCTCACGAACAGGGACATGCCGGGGTAGTCGATGACGGCCGCATGGGCGTCGAATACGTCGACCCCGAGTATCAGATCCACCTCTGCCGACCCCTGCGCCCGGAGGGGGGCGTTCACGTGCTCGAAGTCCAGTCCGACCGTGGCGGACAACCGCGGAACGAACGCGCCGAGTCGCAGCTCCGCCCCCTCGACGAGAAACTGGGCGAGCGGCCCGCCGGCCCCGCCCGCCCCGTCGTCCAGCAATTGCGATTGGAGGCCGAGCGCCCGCACCACCGACATGGAGACGACGGTGCAGGAGGCTCCCGTGTCCACCAGCACCTCGACCGGGCGACCATTGAGCGCGCCAGTGGTATGGAAATGCCCCACCCCGCTGCGCGTGAGCGGCACACGCAGGTAGCCACGGCTCGTCAGGAAGTCGGCCAACTCACTCATCCGCAGTGCCCATCAGTCCAGTCACTGACGTCGCATCACTATTCGTCTGTTCGCAGTATAGCTGCCTGCGCTATTGCAAAACCGGCCGAGTCCTGGCGCGCCGGATGCGCCACGCCAGCGTGAGGAACCGGGCCACGTGGGTGGCCGGGTTGATGTGGCTGTCCTCCGCGCCGTAGATCGTCCGGATCGGCACCCACTCGATCGCCCACCCGCGCCGGACGCACTCGACGAT
>DATFFS010000276.1:0-1074 GCA_035249945.1 Gemmatimonadota bacterium | reverse complement strand
CGTGGGCAAGCAGATCCGTCGCACCATCGCCGGCTCGCACAAGCGCCTCACGCTCGAGCTGGGCGGCAAGGCGGCCAACATCGTGTTCGAGGACGCGCCGCTCGACCAGGCCGTCGAGGGAGTGGTGAACGGGATCTTCTTCAACCAGGGGCACGTGTGCTGCGCGGGCTCGCGCCTGCTGGTCCAGGAGCCGATCTTCGAGGCCCTGCTCGAGAAGCTGAAGGCCCGCCTCCAGACGCTCCGCGTGGGGAACCCGCTCGACAAGAACACCGACATCGGCGCGATCAACTCGCGCGCGCAGCTCACGCGGATCGAGGAGCTCGTGGCCTCCGGAGTCGAGGACGGCGCCGAGCTGTACCAGCCCGCCTGTGACCTCCCCGAGAGGGGCTTCTGGTTCCGACCCACCCTGTTCACAGGGGTGAGCCAGTCCCACCGGATCGCGCGCGAGGAGATCTTCGGCCCGGTCCTGTCGATCCTCACGTTCCGGACGCCGGAGGAGGCCGTCGAGAAGGCGAACAACACGCCGTACGGGCTGTCGGCGGGGGTGTGGACCGAGAAGGGCTCGCGGATCCTGTGGATGGCCGAGCGCCTGAAGGCCGGCGTCGTCTGGGCGAACACGTTCAATCGGTTCGATCCGTCCTCCCCGTTCGGCGGTTACAAGGAATCGGGCTTCGGGCGCGAGGGCGGACTGCACGGGCTGGCGCCCTATCTGGAGCTCACACCTCGGGAACCGGCGCCAGGGACCGGTGCGCCGTGACGGAGGAGCGCCTGTCGGTCAGGCGGACGGCGAAGCTGTTCATCGGCGGCGAGTTCCCCAGGAGCGAGTCGGGCCGCTCGTACGAGGTGTTCGACGCCGACGGGGAGCTCCTGGCGTGGGCATCCCGCGCGTCGCGCAAGGACCTCCGCGACGCCGTGCGGGCGGCCCGCGCGGCTCAACCGGGATGGGCGGCGAAGACGGCGTTCAACCGAGCCCAGATCCTGTACCGGGTGGCCGAGCTCATGGAGGGCCGGCGCGTTCAGTTCGAACAGGAGCTGCGGGACGCCGGCGCCGAGGATCCCACGCGCGGTGTGAGC
>DATFFS010000275.1:0-6206 GCA_035249945.1 Gemmatimonadota bacterium | reverse complement strand
CGGGCGCGGGGATGTCGCGGTTGATCCCCAGGATGTAGGAGATGTGCTCCGTGTAGCGGCGGGTCATCTGCTTGAGCTCGTTCTGGCTCATCGGCTTGGGGTCGACCTGGATGCCGCCCTTGGCGCCGCCGAACGGGATGTCCACGACCGCGGTCTTCCACGTCATGATCGAGGCCAGCGCGCGGATCTCGTCGAGGTCGGCCTCGGGATGGTAGCGGACGCCGCCCTTGTAGGGCCCACGCGCGCCGTTGTGCTGGATGCGGTATCCGATCAGGACCTCCAGGCGCCCGTCGTCCATGCGAACGGGGACCTCGACCCGCATCTCGCGATAGGGGGTCTTGAGAAGCACCCGGTAGTCACTCTCGACCCCGGCCGCGGTGGCGCCCAGATCGAAGTAATGGTTGACGGCGGCGAACGGGTTCGCCTCGATCGCGGCGAGGTGGGAGTCCGGCGGAGCCTTCGGGGCGGCGGTCGCGTCGGGCATCGTGCCGAGTATAACGAGCGGGTCAGGTAGCGTCGACGGAACGGGCTCTCAGGCGCCGGGCTCCCACCAGAGCGCGATCGCGGCCGCGATGTACGACAGGTGCGTGAGCCCCTGCGGAAAGTTGCCGAGCATCTCCCCCGACGCCGGGTCGTACTCCTCCGCGAACAGACCCAGGTCGTTGGCCGTGGCGGCGGCCGCCTCGAACACCTCGCACGCGGCTTCGCGCCGACCGCCCCGCGCGAGGCACTCCGCCAGCCAGAACGAGCACGGCAGGAAGGCGCCCTCTTCCCCCGGGAGGCCGTCAGGGTCGCGATAGCGCCAGACGAACCCGTCGACGCTCAGCTCGTCGCGGATCGCTTCAGCCGTCCGCACCATGCGCTCGTCGTTCCAGGCGACGAAGCCCGTGCGCGGCAGGAGCAGGAGCGCGGCGTCCAGGTTCGTGCTGCCGAAGGCCTGCACGAAGACGCCGCGCTCGGCGTCGTAGCCCTCGGTCTCGATGATCTTGTGCAGCTCCAGGGCGGCGGCCGCCCACTCCTCGCGCGGAGCCTCGAGTCCGAACCGCTCCGCCAGTCGCGCACCGTGATCCAGCGCCTCCCAGCAGGCCGCCTTCGAGTGCACGAAGTGGCGGGGCTCCGCGCGCACCTCCCAGATCCCGTGGTCGGGCTCGCGCCAGATCCGCGCGGCGCGGTTCACGGCCGCCACGAGGAAGGCCCAGTAGTCCTCGTCGGGAACGTTCCCGCGCCGCGCCCAGCGCCAGGCGAGGTCGAGCAGGTAGCCGTAGGTGTCGTGCTGCGCCTGGGCGGCGGCGTCGTTGCCCACCCGGACCGGACGCGAGCCGCGGTATCCCTCCAGCCAGTCGAGCTCCCACTCGTTGAGCCAGCGCCGGCGCTCGCCCCCCAGTCCGTAGAGGATCTGCAAGTCGTCCACGCTGCCCGCCGCGCAGCGCTCCATGTAGCGGCGAAAGGCGTCCGCTTCCGTGCTCGCTCCCAGATCGCCCAGCGACCGCACCGTGAAGATCGAGTCCCGGATCCAGCTGTAGCGGTAGTCCCAGTTGCGTACCCCGCCGACCCACTCCGGCAGCGAGGTGGTGACCGCGGCGGCGATCGCGCCGGTAGGCGCGTTGGTCAGGGCCTTCAAGGCCAGGGCCGAGCGCACGATCTCCGCGCGGTTCTTCGCGTCGTAGGCGATCTTCGTCGACCACTCGCTCCACCATTGGATCGTGAACCGCAGCCGCTGGTCGATCGTACGGGGGTCCATCGGCTGCGGCGGCTCGTAGTCGAGGGTCTCGGGCCGGACGTGCTGGAGGGCGAGGCGGTGCCGACGGCCCGCCTCCACCACCACCCGCCCGCGGAGCTCGTGTCGGTCGACCATCCGGAGGTCGATGTCGCCGTCGATCACCAGACCTTCGTCGCCGCCGATCGCGCTGAACAGCCGCTCGCCGTGGTCCCGCACCCAGGGTTTCAGCGAGCCGTAGTCGAACCGCGGCGCAACCCGCACCTCGAACTCCACCGTTCCGCGGACGCCTTCGAGGACGCGCAGGATCTGGTGGTAGGGATCGAGGCGCCCGCCGGGTCGCATCGCGAAACAATCGACCAGTCGGGCCTCGCCGCTCGGCGAGCGGAACGTCGTCTCGAGGACGAGCGTCTCGTCGATGTAGCGGCGATCGCTGGTCCATTCGTCCTCGCTGGGAGTGATCGAGCAGAAGCCGCCCTTGTCCCAGTCGAGGATGCGGCCGAAATAGGTGCCCGAGTCGAGGCGCGGCATGCAGCACCAGTCGATGGAGCCCGACCGGGATACCAATGCCGCCGTATGGCACTCGCCGATCACTCCGTAATCGGCGATCGGAGGGTAGCGCAGCTCCTTCATTTCTCCTTCATCCCGATCATTCCTGTCGCTTTGTCCCGTGGATTACGGTCGCCTCGCACAGCGGGTGTAAGATATCGGGCATGGTCGATCCCCGTTCCGCCCGGCGTGTATATGCGGCCTTCCGCTCCGCGTTCCCCGATGGCCGCCTGATCGTCGTCTCGAACCGCCAGCCCTACGTCCATCAGTATGGCGAAGCGGGAGAGCTCACGGTCGAGAGCCCGGCCGGGGGGCTCGCGCTGGCGCTCGACCCCGTGCTCCAGGCCGTGGGCGGCTCATGGGTCGCCTGGGGCCACGGGGACGCCGACCCGGCCGTAGTCGACGAACACGATCGCGTCGGCGTTCCTCCGGACGATCCGGCGTACACGCTGCGCCGACTCTGGCTTTCCGAAGACGAGGTGCAGGACTACTACCTCGGCTTCTCGAACGAGGGTCTCTGGCCGCTCTGCCACAACATCCTCGAGCACGTCCGGTTCCGGGACCGCTTCTGGGACGCGTATCGCGCCGTCAATCTGCGCTTCGCACGCGCCGCCGCCGAGGAGGTCGGCCCCGAAGGGGGGTTGGTGTGGTTCCAGGACTACCACCTGGCGCTCGCCCCGGGGTACTTCCGCGAGCTCCGTCCGGATGTGACCACTGCCCATTTCTGGCACGTCCCGTGGCCCGCCTGGGAGACGTTTCGCGTGTGTCCATGGAAGCTCGAGATCCTCGAGGGCCTGCTGGCGAACGACCTGCTCGGCTTCCATCTCGATTCCTTCGCGAACAACTTTCTCGACGCCTGCGAGCGCGAGCTCGGGGCCTTCGTGGGCCGGAAGAAGCACCGGGTGGTCCATCGCGGACACATGACGCACGTGGCCGCCTTCCCGATCTCCATCGACGTCGAGCACTTCGAGTCGATGGCCGCGAGCGACGAGACCCGGGCACGCATCGCCCGGATCCGGGACGACCTCGGGCTGCACGGCAAGCGGGTCGGCGTCGGAGTCGATCGCCTCGACTACACCAAGGGGATCGTCGAGCGGCTCGAGGCCCTGCGGCTTCTCTTCCAGCGCTATCCCGAGCTGGTCGGCACCTTCACGTTCGTGCAGATCGCGGTGCCGAGCAGGTCGGAGATCCCCGCCTATCAGACCCTGGAGGACGAGGTGGACGGGAAGATCGAGGCGCTGAACCAGGCCCTGGCGACCGACAGCTGGAAGCCCGTCGTCACGATCAAGGACTCCCTTCCCCAGAGCGAGCTGGTGGCCTACTACCGGCTCGCGGACGTGGTCGTGGTCAGCTCGATCCAGGACGGCATGAACCTGGTCGTCAAGGAGTACGTCGCCTCGCAGGACCCGGACGAGCCGGGCGCGGTATGCCTGAGCGAGTTCGCGGGCGCGTCCGAGGAGCTCGACCACACGCTGCCCGTCAATCCCTTCTACACGCAGGGATTCGCGGAGGACTTGAAGGGCGCACTGGACATGCCGCTCGAAGAGCGCCGCGAGCGAATGGCGGCGATGAAGCGGGATCTCGCCCAGAACACGATCTTCGACTGGATGGCGCAGTTCCTGGAGGCGACCGGCGCGGTGGCCGAGGACAATCGCGCGCACAGGCCGAGCACCGCCATCACGCTGTGAGCGACGATCCGGCGGATACCCTCGCCGAAGCCGTGCGGGCGCGGCTCGAGCCCGGGAGCACGATCCTGGTCGCGCTCGACTTCGACGGCACGCTGACCGAGATCCGGGACGATCCCGACGCGCCGCATCTGACCGAGAAGCGGCGGCGCATCCTGGCCCGGATACCGCACGCTGCGCGCCGGCTCGCGATCCTCAGCGGCCGGTCGCTGGCCGACCTCCGCTCCCGCATCCGCATCGACGAGGCGATCTGCGTCGGGAATCACGGAATGGAGGCCGCGGGGCCGGGAGTCGACGGATGGCGCGCGCCCGACGGGGCCGAGGAACGCCTCTCCGCGCTGCTGGCCTCCCTTCCCGCTCTCGAGGGGATCTGGTTCGAGGGGAAGGGGCTGACCGCCAGCGTGCACGTCCGGCCGCGCGAGGACGCGGAGCGGCACGCCGAAGTCGGCCGCACCCTGCGCAACGCGGTCCAAGAGGCGGGCTTCGCGCTCCGCTCCGGGAAAGCGGCGTGGGAGATCCGTCCGGTCGGAGCCCCCGACAAGGGAGACGCGGTCCTCCGGCTGGTCGCGGCGCTTCCCGAGGTCGAGCTCCGAAGCACGGTCTTCATCGGAGACGACACGACCGACGAGGACGCCTTCGCCGCGCTTCCCGAGGGGATCACCGCGCTCGTCGGCGCCGCCGGGCGACCCAGCCGGGCGCGCTGGCGGCTGCCGGACCCGCCCGCCGTCTACCGCTTTCTCGAGCGCCTCGTCGACATACCGAAACCGGGCTGACGCCGCGCGAATTGCACGCGTGCCCGGGAAGTGACAGGCTAAGCCCCATGCCGCTCGATCCCCACGCCGCCGAATCGCCCGTCCAGTGGATGGAATGGGGCCCGGCCGCGTTCGAGCGCGCGCGCCGCGAGGACAGGCCGATCCTGCTCCGTATCTCCGCCGTCTGGTGCCACTGGTGCCACGTCATGGACGAGACGACCGACGCGGTGCCCGAAGTGGCGCGGCGGATCAACGAGTGGTTCGTGCCCGTGCGGGTGGACAACGACGAGCGGCCGGACGTCAACGCGCGCTACAACCTGGGCGGCTGGCCGACAACCGCGTTCCTGACTCCGGACGGCGAGCTGATTACGGGCGGCACGTACTTCCCGGCCGCGCAGTTCGAGGAGATCCTCGCCCGCGTCCACCAGGCGTGGGCGGGGCAGCGCGATCAGCTGGAGGCCGAGGTCGAGAAGATCCGCGCGCGACGGCGCGAGCGGCCCGCGCCCGCGCCGGCGGGGGAGCTCGACGGCGCGACGATCGCGCGGGTCGTCGAGGCCGCGCTCGACGCCTACGACTGGCGCTACGGCGGATTCGGCACGCAGCCCAAGTTCCCGCAGCCCGAGGCCGTGCGGCTGCTGCTCCACGCGTGGGCGGGATCGGGCGCCGACGCGGCGCGCGAGGCCGCGGAGGAAACCCTGGTCGCGATGCGCTCGGCGGGGATCGCCGAGGGGCGGACGTTCGGCCTGTACGACCACGCGGCGGGCGGGTTCTTCCGCTACTCCACGACCCGCGACTGGTCGCTCCCCCACTTCGAGAAGATGTGCGAGGACAACGCGCGGCACGCGCTGGCGTACCTGGACGCCTGGCGCCTGACGGGGACCGCGCTCTACGCGGACACGGTGCGCGGGATCTTCGGCTTCGTGCTCGAGACCCTGTCGGATCCGGCCGGAGGGGCGTACGGCAGCCAGGACGCCGACGGCGAGGCGGAGTACTACGGCCGGCCGCTCGCCGAGCGCGCGCGGATGGAGACGCCGTACATCGACCGCCGATTCTACGCGGACTGGAACGGGATGATGGTCGTCGCCGCGCTGGAGGCATCCGCGGCGCTGGAGGACGCCGATCTCCGGGCATGGGCGCTACGGACCGTCGACCGGCTGACGGATCGATTGTGGTCCGACGCGGGAATGCGCCACGTGCTCCGGCCCGAGGCCGGCCCCGACGAGATCGACGCGGCGGCGCCGCTCCTGCTCGGCGATCAGGCGTGGTGGCTGGAGGCGCTCCTGGCCGCGTACCAGGCGACCGGCGATCCGCGCTACAGCCGGCGCGCCGAGTCGCTGGCGCGGGCGACCGAGACGGGCTTCTTCGACGCCGCGCGCGGTGCGTGCCGCGACCGGCTGGAGGGGCCGGGCAGTGCCGAGGGGCATCTCGCGGACCCCGTCTGGCCACTGGCCGAGAACGCCGTGCTGGCCGGCGCGCTGGCGAGCCTCTCCGCGCTGGGCGGCG
>DATFFS010000274.1:0-1934 GCA_035249945.1 Gemmatimonadota bacterium | reverse complement strand
CCCAAGCATCCGCGAAATCCCTTTCTGGAGGTTCGATGCGATCATCCCGCTGGGTCCGGGGCCTGGCCCCGCTCGTCGCCGCGCTCGTGTGGACTTCGTCGGCCTGCGCCCGCCAGAGCGCACAGGTGGAGGCCTCGCAGGCGGAGGCGGTGGAGGAAGCTGCCTCGACGATCACGTCCGAAGACATGGGCGCCGCGATCGCGACGATCGCCGCCGACTCGATGGGCGGCCGCGACACGCCGAGCCCGGGGCTCGACAAGACCGCCGCGTGGATCGCCGACCGGTACGCGGCGTACGGCCTCGCGCCGGCGGGCGACGACGGGACGTTCTTCCAGCGCTACCTCTTCCCGCTGCGGGCCCTGGACACGACAGGCGTCCACTTCGGCACCGTCGTGAACGGCGAGAACGTCATGCTGGTCTACGGCGAGGACTACTTCGTCGCGGCCGCCACCCCCTTCGAGGACCGCGCCATGGGTCACGGATCGCTCGTGTGGGTGGGCCGCGCCGCCGACGGATCGTGGCCCCCGCCGGAGTCGGCGGAAGGCCAGGTCATGGTCGTCTCGCTTCCGGGGAGCTACGACCGCGACTGGCGGATCGCGGCCGCGCAGGCGCGGCGCACGGCTCAGGCCGCCGGTGCGCGCGCTCTCGTGGTCGCTCTGGGAGAAGACTTCCCGGAGGTCGCCTTCGAGCGGCTCGCCGAGCTCGCGGCCGAGCCTTCCCGCAGCCTCGTCGATCCCGACGAGATCCCCGTCTTCTACGTTCGGCCCGCTGCGGCTGCGGCGGTCGTTGCGCGCGGTGGGCTCGACCTCGCGGCGCTCGTGGCCGGCTCCGGCGAGCCGCAGGTCGTACCGGGCGTCGAGACGCACTTCTCGGCCGACGCGGTGGTCGTGGAGGAAGCCACCGCGCCCAACGTCGTCGCCGTCCTGCGCGGCAGCGACCCCGAGCTCGCCGACACGTACGTGGTCTTCAGCGCGCACATGGACCACGTCGGCATCGGCACCGCCAACGCGGCGGGAGATTCGATCTACAACGGCGCCGACGACGACGCGTCGGGGACCGCGGCGCTGGTGGAGATGGCGGGGGCGTTCTCCACGCTCGAGGAAGCGCCGCGCCGCTCGCTCGTCTTCCTCAACGTCAGCGGGGAGGAGAAGGGCCTCCTCGGCTCGCGCTGGTTCACGGAGCACCCGACCGTCCCCGTCGATGGCATCGTGGCCAACGTCAACATGGACATGATCGCCCGGAACGCGCCCGACTCGATCGTGGTCATCGGCCAGCAGTACTCCTCGCTGGGCCCACTCGTCCAGGAGGTCGCCGCCGAGCATCCGGAGCTGGGCCTGACAGTCTCCGAAGATCTCTGGCCCGAGGAGCGGTTCTTCTTCCGCAGCGACCACTTCAACTTCGCCCGGCTCGAGATCCCGGCCCTGTTCTTCTTCGCCGGCGTGCACGAGGACTACCACCAGCCCTCCGACGAGCTGGCGAAGCTGGACCTCGACAAGGCCGCGCGGGTCGCGCGGCTGGCGTTCTGGACCGCCTATGCGATCGCCGATTCACCCACCGCGCCGACGTGGACCGAGCAGGGTATCGAAGAGGTGCGCGCGCTGACGCGATAGTTCGCCAGCGCCCCGCGAAAGTCTTCCCCGACCGTACGATCGAGGCCGCGCGCTTCCCGGGCCTCCTCGCCTGATGGACTGATCAGACCATCAGTGGG
Organism: Gemmatimonadota bacterium; assembly: GCA_035249945.1. Lineage (GTDB taxonomy): Bacteria > Gemmatimonadota > Gemmatimonadetes > JACCXV01 > JAHWKZ01 > JAICNR01. The sequence goes on along the minus strand of DATFFS010000274.1, from coordinate 226 downwards.
AGGCCCAAGTACTTCATCTCTGAAAGAGGCTGTTTAGCTAGATGGAAGGTAATTGTCGCGCGGCGTGAATGACCGCGACAAAATCGTGAATGACCGAGAGGTGTCCGAGCGCGGATTCAGTCCAGTGAACAGTCACTCTTCAAGGCCGAATCGTTTCCGCACCTCTTCCACTGGGATTGTCCGCCCCTCATCACTATCGGCCACCCCGGCTTCGATCGCCTTGTAA
>DATFFS010000273.1:0-8699 GCA_035249945.1 Gemmatimonadota bacterium | reverse complement strand
GGCGCGAGCGGCTTGGCGCCCGGTCCGGCGCGCAGCGGGGCGCCAGGCCGGCCCCGTCGTCGTGGCCAGCAGCAACGGCCAGGCCGCGGTCGGCAAGGCGCTGGAGATGATCCAAGGCGGCAGCGAACCCCTGGACGCCGTCATAGCCGGCGTGAACCTGGTGGAGGAGGACCCGGCGGACTACACGGTGGGGTACGGCGGGCTGCCGAACGCCCTCGGCGTGGTGCAGCTCGATTCCTGCTGCATGCACGGGCCGACCCATCGTGCGGGCGGGGTCGCGGCGCTGGAGGGGTTCAAGTACCCCTCGCGCGTGGCGCGGCTCGTGATGGAGTCGACCGATCACGTACTGCTGGTGGGAGCGGGCGCCCGCCAGTTCGCGCTGGAGAACGGGTTCGTCGAGGAGAACTTGCTGACGGAGACCTCGCGGCAGCTCTGGCTCTACTGGCGGGGAGCACTTGCCGACCACGACGACTATCTGCCCCCCGATCCCGAGGGTTTCAACCCTGAGGCACAGCGCATCATCGCCGACAATCCCGAGCTCTTCTATCCGGAGCAAAGGCGTCCCACCGGCACGATCAACTGCTGCGCCGTCGACGCCGCCGGAAACATCTCGGGCGTGACGACCACGTCGGGCCTGTTCTTCAAGATCCCCGGCCGCGTCGGGGACTCGCCGATCATCGGCGCCGGGCTCTACGTCGACAACGACGTGGGAGCCGCGGGGTCGACGGGCCGTGGCGAGGCGAACCTGCTCAACCTGTCGTCGTTCCTGATCGTCGAGGAGATGAGGCGCGGGCTCTCCCCCACCGAGGCGTGCCTCGCGGGCTGCCGGCGCATCGCGGAGAACAACGTGGAGGAGCGCCTGCAGCGTCCGGACGGGCGGCCCGATTTCAACGTCTCGTTCTACGCCCTCAACAAGGACGGCGAATACGGTTCGGCGTCGATCTACGGTCCCGGCCGCTTCGCAGTCGCCGGTGCCGGCGGGCCCGCGCGGCATGAAGATCGCGCGATCCTGTTCCCCGACGACTAGACGCGGCGCAGGATCCAGATCGACGCCGCGAACAGGAGGGTCGTGATCGCCGCCGAGACGAGGCAGAAGCGGCACCAGGCATCGATCACGTCGGCTTGGAGCCAGAACAGCAGCGCGCTCACGACGAACGCCATTCCCGTCAGGCCGGCGAGCGCGAGCGCAACGCCGCGCGACCAGCCGGTGGCCGGAGTCCAGGCGATCAAGCTCGCGACCCCGTAGTACACGGCGCCGATGAGCGCCACCGGCACGGGACCAAGCGTCGCGAACTCGCTCGCGAGCACGGTCTCGCAGCCACCAGCGGCGCCGCAGAACACGGAGGCTCCCGCATAATGGCTCGCGGTGAGATAAGCGGCGTCGGCGAAGCCCACCAGCGCGAGCACGCGCGCAATCCAGATTCCTGCGGTCATGAGGACCGCGGAAGGTAGCCGACGCATGATCGACCAGCACGACGGGCGAAACCCCACGCGCGCGCGCGTGCGGTGGGAGCGCGTGGGACGGGCGGACCCGGAGCTGGCCGGGCCGTACTCGCCGGAAACGGTTCGGGTCGTCGAACCACTCGACGGCATCCGGTCCCTCGAGGCCGCGCTTCTCGAGACCGCGGACCGGGCCCCGGACCGCCTCGCGACGATCGGCCCGGACGGGGCGCGATCGTATGCGGATATGGCCGCCGGGGCGCAGTCGGTGGCACGGTTCCTGGCGACCGAGGCCGGCGTCCGGCCCGGAGACCACGTCGCGATCGTCCTCGATTCGACGTCCGCCTACGCGGCGGCGTTCCACGGAGTGCTCCTCGCCGGCGCCGTGGCGATCCCGATCCCGCCCACCCTGCCGGCCGAGCGGATAGACGAGCTGACCGCCTGGACGAGGTGCCGGGCGGTCCTCGAGGACGCGGCCGGGGGCGGAGACGCCATCCCGACGATCGAGCTGGAGACGAGGCTTCGCGCGAACGAGGGGCTACCACCGCCTGCGGACCTGCACGAGCTCGCCGCCATCCTGCTCACTTCGGGAAGCACCGGTCCTCCCAAGGCGGTCATGTTGAGTCGCGCGAACCTGGCCTCGAACGCCGACGCGATCCGCCGGAGCGTCCTCGGCCTGACCGCATCCGATCGGGCGCTCGTGACGCTGCCCTTCCATCACGCGTTTGGGAACTCGGTCCTTCAGAGCCACCTTCTGGCGGGGTCTTGCCTGGTGTTCGATCCGGCGGCGCGGCTCGCACCGCTCGACGCGATCACGTCCCACCGCGTCACCGCGCTGTACGAGGTGCCCGACCGTTGCGTTCTGCTCGAGCGCTCGCTGCGAGCCGCCGAGGTTCCCGAGAGCCTGCGGTTGGTCGCCGTGGCGGGCGGCCGCTTGTCCCCCGCCCTCGCGCTCGCCCTGCGCGAAGCCCTCGCTCCCGCAATCCTCGTCGTCATGTACGGCCAGTCGGAAGCCACCGCGCGGCTCACGTGCCTCGATCCGGAATGGCTCGCGCGCGCTCCGGGCTCGATCGGCCGGCCGATTCCGGGAGTGGAGATCGAAGTGGTCGACGACACCGGGTGCGCGCTCGAACCCGGCGGGATCGGCGCGATCCGCGCGCGGGGGCCTGGGACCTGCCTCGGCTACTGGCGCGATCCTGCGGCCACGGCCGACATCCTGCGCGGCGGCTGGCTCTGGACGATGGACCGGGGTAGCGTGGACGCCTTCGGGCTGCTGCATCACGCGGGCCGCGTCGACGACGTGGTAAAGATCGGCGGCCGGCGAGTCGACCTGGGCCGGCTCAGCCGCGACGCCGAAGCGGCCACCGGCGCCGGTCGCTGCGCCGCGGTCGCGTTCGAGACCGCGGAGGGCGCGTCGCGGATCGGGCTGTTCGTGGTCGGCGGAAGCGCGCTCCGGGAGAAGGCCCTCGCGTGGTGCAGATCGTCGCTTCCGAGGGACGAGCGCCCCGCCGTGATCGAGGCAGTCGAATCGCTCCCGACCCTGCCGTCGGGCAAACTGGACACCACCGCGCTCGCCGAGCGCGCCCGCGACACCTGGAGCGGGGCGTCCCGCGCCGAGCGCACCACCGAGACGGGGAGGTGACCGTGGATCCGTCGGGGATCGCCGCCGAACTCGCCGAGTACCTGAACCGCGACCCGCGCCTCGACGGGTCGATCGGCCCCGACACCGAGCTCGTCGAGTCCGGCCGCATCGATTCGCTCGCGATCCTCGATCTGGTCGTGTTCGTGGAGGAGCGCTTCGGCGTCTCGCTGACGGCCGATGAGCTGACGCCGAAGAACCTGGCGTCCGTCTCGGCGCTGGCGTCTCTGGTGGCCAGCCGCGGCTGAGTCTACAGGCGCTCGGGGTGCTCGAGATATTCCCGGAGCGTCGCGGTGAACCGGCCGAGCTGGATGCCGTCCACCAGGCGGTGGTCGCTGCGGACGTGGACCGGCATCAGCGATCGCGCCTCGATCCCGGACTCCCGGACCACCGCCCGCTTCTCCGGCGCGCCCACGGTCACGCTCGTCATCAGGTGGCCGATGGGGAGCCGGCTGGGGACGAACGAGCGCATGGGCGGCATGCCGCGCCCGCCGAGGAAGTTGAGCAGGACCGCGGATCCCGGTCCCTGCGCCGAGCCGTCGGACCCGCTGCGCCGTTCGATCCACCGCATCCCGCGCCGGAACACGGCACCGCTCAGCTGAGGCCCCAGCATGCGGAAGACCGGGTAACGCGGACGGCTGAGCATGCGGTCCGCGAGAGTCGCGGCCTCTCGCCTCTCCGCGAGGAGCCGCGCCCAGATCTCGCGCCCGATCTGCTCCACGTCCTTGTCCTGCACGTTCTCCACGCGAACGACGCTGGCCTTTCCGTCCTTCCCCTGGGTGGAGAGGGACACGTGCCGGCCTTCGAAGTCCCGGAGCCTGCCGGCCAGGATCCGGCGGTTGATCTCGGGGTGCTCCGCCAGCGCGCGCTCGACGGCCTTCATCATGAAATGGACGGGGGTAAGCAGGAACGTCCCGCCCCGATTCCGGCGGGCGGCCTCTTCCAGAAGCGGTGCGAACTCGGCGTCGGTCCCCCAGACCATCGTGGGATCCGAGCTCGTTTCGCAGGCCAGGAGGTAGAGGCGGTTTCCCGGCGGCAGGTCGCCGAGCTCGATCGGCGCTCCCAACGGACCGGCCATCTTCCTCACGCCATCGCCACCAGGATGCGCCGGGCGCCGGTGAACGGACGGCGGCCGTGGGCGACCATGTGGTTGTCGACGATCAGCAGATCGCCAGCCTCCCAGGAAAACCGGCTCGACTTCCGGCGACGGGTCTCGCGGGTGGCGTCCATGTGCTCGACCGGGATAGGACCGCCGTCGCCGTAGCACGCGTTCGTCGGCAGGCGATCGGGTCCCATGAGCTTGAGCAGCGAGGCCCCGCGTGGCCCGAGCGCGGACCAGTGCCAGAGATCGGCCTGATTGAACCAGACGATCTCGCCGGTGACGGGATGCGGCATCGCCGCGGGTCGAACCTGTGACGTCCAGAGTGAGCCGTCGTCGCCCCACCGGTGCTCGACCTCCCCGTCTTCGAGGTATCTCTCCACTGACTTCCGGTCGTCCGTCTCGAAGTGATCCTGCCACGATTTCCCGAACCCGCTCCCCCCGTGCATGTTCTTCAGGTACCGGACTCCACGCTCGACGAGGGGATCCCTCACGGCCGGATCCAGCGCTTCGTGAAGGATGCGGCAATCGACGATCGGGGTCTCGCCTCCGGCATCCGGTGGCACGATGCAGAAGAAGAACAGCCGCCGAGGTGGCGTGCGGGTGTAGGAGAGCTCGTTGTGGAGGACGATCTCCTGGTCGGCGGGATACTCCGTCGACGTGTAGATCTTGCCCTCGACCCGGCTTCTCTGGGACTGACCCTCGGTGTAGGGCTTTAGGTCGGGCGCGAGCTTCCCCAGCGCCGCGTCGAAGGCGGCCGTATCAGCCGGCAGAGCGCTGCGGAGGAGCACGGCCCCGTGGCGATCGAGGAGGGCATCGATCTCCTCGCGCGCGCCGGCGATCCGGGACAGAGCTGCCGCGCGGTCGTCGCCGCGCGAATCCGGCGAGAGCGCGATCGGAAGCTCCCGCTCGGTTTCGAGCCGGATCCGGACGAAGCCGGCGGGGGTCGGTTCTGGCACGGGCATCCTCGCGGACGTGCGGTTCGGAGCCATGAAGCGCGGGTCGTCAAGCTAATAGCGGTTCCGCGTTCGCGCCGACATCTTGGACGGATGCGCGAGGCGAAGCGAAGGACTCGACATGCGGGGTGGCTGCCTGCCGCGGCGCGGTCAGGCCACGCGGCCAAGGGGACGATCTATGCGGCGACGGGCGCTCTCGCCTTGTGGCGGGGTGTGACCGGGACCGGCGGCGGGGGCGGTGCGCGCGAGGCGGTGCGGGCGATCGCGGAAGCGCCGTTCGGCAGGTCGGCGATCGCGATCCTCGCGATCGGACTAGCCGCGTTCGCGCTGTGGCGTCTCGCGCTCGCGCTGCTCGACCCGGAGAACGCCGGCTGGCGGAGGCGGGCGCTGCATCTCACGGGGGCGGCCTTCCACGCGAGCCTGGTCGTCTTCGTCGCCCATCTCCTTCTCGGCGATATCGCTCCGGCGGAGGAGCCCACCCGGCTCGCGCGGGCCCTGGCGCGTCCGCGCGGACGCTGGATCGCGTCGGCGTTCGGGACTGGCCTGGTCGCGCTCGGCCTCCAGCGGCTCGCCCGTCCGCGCGGCGATGATCTCCCGGATCCGAGCGGACCGTCCGGGATTCCGGACGGGGCCCCTGCCTGGACGGCTACCGTGGGATCGGCCGCCCGGAAGGCACGGTCCACGTTTCTGTTGGCGGCCGGCGGCGGCCTGGTATATGCCGCCGCGGTTGGTTCCCCCACCGCGGGCCCGCCGTGGATCAGCGGCGTCCTCGGCTGTTGCCTGCTCGTGCTCGCCGCGAACGAGTGGATCCGCGCCCGCTACCCGCTAACCGATGCCACCCTGCCGTCGCGTCCGGGCGATCAGCCGGCTGGCGGGGCGCACGTCTCCGATTCCACCGGCGGCGCCTGCGTGTAGGGACCGGCGCCGTAGCCCGCGATCCGGCCCGTCCTGTCCAGCACCCAACGGATGAGGAGCGGCTCCTCCATGGCGGAGAACTGCGCGGTCCGCCAGTACTGACAATCGCCGTTCCGGAGCTTCCAGGTCTCCTCGCTGACTTCGAGCTCGAACCCCGCCCGCTGGGCGATGAGCTCGCTCATCTGCACGTACTTGTCCCGCGCGCCTTCCTCGTTGCGTGTCTCCTCGGTGCTGTGCGCAACCAGGCTGTCCGCCTCGCCGGCATAGAGCCACGCGGTGTACTGCCGCGCCAGCGCGAGTGAATCGACCGGCGCCTGCCCGTGGGCGGCTGCCGGCGTCAGCACCGCGCAGAGCGCGAGTGGTGCTATCCATGCCTTCATGATGCTCTCCTCGATGACGGTGTACGATGCGCGCGCCGCTGCGACCCGGCGGCCGACCCTCTCGAGGGTTCGATACGGCTGGTCCGATTGATCCGTTAACAGCTGCGGGGCGTCGAGCCCGGACCATGCGCGGTAACGATGGAAGGCGGAGATAGAGCGGATCGCGCCATCGAGGAAGCGGCGACCCGAAGAGCCCTGGATTGCCGTTCAGCGAAGCCCGTGCCGTGCGCTAGTCGCGCACCGCCGTCCACTCCCCGATCAAATTCACGATGCCCGCATCCGACAGTGACGACTGGGTGAGGTCGAGTCGGGTGGCAACGATCCCGCCCATGGAGTCCTCGGTGACCGAGCCCGTGTGAATGAAGTCCGGGGCTTCGAAGTCGAACGCCACAAGGCCCCCGTCGATCTCCCCGTTCACCACGGAGGCCCCCGCCGTGAAGAGCAGCGTGGCGGTCCTGTCGTCGCGTCGGCATTCCAGCGTGAAGGCGAAGGCCGAGCCCTCGAACCGGGAGTCGAGCCGGATCGAGCCAGGGGCGCGGACCAGCGTGAGGACGACGTCGGACGACGAGCACGTGACTTCTGGGCCTGTCAGCTCCAAGGCCCGGTAGACCCATCGGCCAGCCACGTTCGAGGGGTCGCCCTCGACCGTATTGTCGTCGCACGATGGAAGCCCTAGCAGGAAAATCGCCAGGAGAACCGTCAGCCTCGGGAGGACACTCCGATTGGGGTGAGGGCGTACGACAGACGAACGGATCGCGCGCTTTGGCGCCAGCGCAAGTCCGTAGTTTCCTTGCGGTTTCATGAAATGTCGACCCATCCCGGGGGACGATCGTTCTCGGGGTCCCGAGCTCGCCCCGAATGCCTGCGGTCGGCCGCCTCGGCGCGGTGGCAATCCATCGTTGCAAGCTGGATGCCACCCGCGACGGCGATGCGATCTCGGTCGCCGACCTCGCTGCGATCCGCGATGTTTCTGGAAGGCGAGGGCAACAAGAACCTCAGAGTGCGGGTGGTTTGCGTTGGAGAAACGGATTCACGTCTTCGACAACGGTGTTCGGGTGCACGACGACCACCTCTTACCCTCCCAGCGGGAGCGCTATGGGGCTCACAACGTTCACGAAACCGAAGAAGAGGATCTCTTCGTCGGACTCGTCCAGGATCTTCCGTGGGGCGGCGTGTTCGTCGATATCGGATCGGCCATCGGGTATTACTTGCTCCTGGCAAAGCGGCTGAGGCCTGACCTCGCCGTGCACGGGGTGGAGCCCCTTAAGCGCCACAGGGACCAGTTCCTCGATAATGTCGCACTGAACGGTCAGTTGCCGGAGAGGTTCACGATCCACGAGGAAGCGATTTCCTCTTCCGACGGCGTGGCCGCGTTCCTCGAAGAGGGATACGGCAGCGTCTTGTTGAAGCGCGGAAAAAGGATGTGGAGGCGAAGCGTTCGAGACGTCCCTACGATCACGCTGGATCGTCTCGTAGCAAGGATCGGCGGGTCTCTCGATCTTTGCCAGATGGATGTCCAGGGGCACGAGCTCGGGGTCCTGAAAGGCTGCCGCCGTTCGATGGTGGCGGGCTCCATCACGACGTTCCTGATTGGCACGCATAGCCCAACGCTTCATCGTGGCTGCATCGACATCTTGAGCAACCATGGATACCGGATCCTTCACGACGGCTACGAAGCCAGGGGACAACCCGACGGGATCCTGATTGCGAGCCGATAGGGAGTGGTTGGGCCCCCGGGATTCGAACCCGGATTCTCGGCTCCAAAGGCCGATGTTCTGCCGTTGAACTAGGGCCCAATGTGGAGAAGAACTCTAAGACTCCGAAGAACTTACGCCCTTCCCATTTCGGGGTGCAATCGATGGTGTGCTGGATCTGTGTACCGAATCTCGCAGCTAACGAACCTCTCGGAGCTCGGCTGAATGAGTCACGACGCGGAGCATCGTCTGATCGTCAGGCTTCTGGTACGCCATTTTCAGCGCTGAGAGGCTCGACCAACCTCCCGCCTGCGCGACGTCGACGTCCGGCAATTCCTTCCTCGCGCTCGCCCAGAGTCGCCGATACGCATGCCAGAGCGAGCCCCCCTGAGGATCCAGGCCCGCGAGCTGCTCGGCCTCCCTGAGCCATGTGGACACCACCTGATAGACGCATCGAGGAGCACCTTTCATTTCCGCACGGCCGCCATGACGACCAGCACGACGCCTGGCCGCTCCATTGGCAAGCCGACCCGCCTTCAAACTGTCATGAGATTTCCCGGATAATTCGCCTATCAT
>DATFFS010000272.1:0-2390 GCA_035249945.1 Gemmatimonadota bacterium | reverse complement strand
GCACACTGCACCGTGGGCGTCTTCGGCAGCGAGGTCATGCGTGCGTACAAGGCGGTGGGCTTCGCGGTCAACGTCGCTGCTCGCCTCCAGACCGCCGCCGACCCCGGATCGATCCTCTGCGGGTTCCGAACCTACGCGCTCGTGAGGGATCGTGTTCGGGCCAAGGAACGCGGGGCGCTGTCGGTGAAGGGCGCGCTCAGGCCGGTCGAGGCCTGGGAGATCGTCGGCTTCGCCGACTCGTGACGCGCGTCGGTCGGCGCATCACCGACGCCGGTCATGATCGATCGCTTCGAGGACGCGGGCGGTGGCCTCGAGGACCAGGCGCTCCCGCATCTCCGAGAGCTCCTCCTCGGTCATCGCGGCCATGGGAGGCGTCGCGTGCCGGCCGTGCTCGCGGAACGCGTAGGCCGACTCGCCGTGCTCGGCGACGTCGACCCCCGCCTCCTCCGCCTCCCGCGAGACCCGGAACCCCACGAGCCGATCGACGGATAGGAGGATCGCCGACGTAGCCCCGAACGAGAACGCCAGCGTGACGCCGGCCGCAGCGGCCTGCCGCCCGATCTGGAGCCACCCCCCGTCGGCCCCTGCCGGATTCACGAGGAGGCTCGCGAACGCGCCCGTCAACAAGGCGCCGACCAACCCGCCCACCATGTGCACACCCACGGCATCGAGCGAGTCGTCGTAGCCCATCCGCGCCTTCAGCTCCACCGCGGCGAAGCAGACCGCTCCGCCGATCAGACCGATCGCCAGAGCCGCCACCGGCCCCACGAACCCGGCTGCAGGCGTGATCGCCACCAGCCCTGCGACGGCGCCGGTCGCTCCCCCGACCGCGGTCGCCTTGCCGTGCCGGAGCCGCTCCGGCACGAGCCACCCGATCAGGGCGCCGGCGGCTCCGAGATGCGTGGCGAGGAGGGCCGAAGATGCGAGCCCGTTCGCCCCGAGGGCGCTCCCGGCGTTGAACCCGAACCACCCGAACCAGAGGATGCCCGCGCCGAGGAGGACCATCGGGACGTTGTGCGGCGCGAAGTTCCCCGTCGGGTAGCCGCGGCGCTTCCCGACGAACATGGCCGCCGCGAGGGCTGCCGCGCCGGCGCTGATGTGCACCACGGTGCCGCCGGCGAAGTCCAGGGCCCCGATCCCGGCGGCCCCGAGGAACCCGCCGCCCCAGACCCAGTGCGCGAGCGGCGAGTAGACCAGGAGTGACCACAGAGCCACGAACGTCACGTAGCCGCCGAACCGGACCCGCTCGGCGAACGCGCCCGCGATCAGCGCCGGCGTGATCACGGCGAACATCAGTTGGAACGCCGCGAACGCCGTGTGCGGCACGGTGGGTGCGAGCGCGTGCGGCACCTCGCCGACCCCGCGGAACCCGACGTGCGCCAGGCCGCCGATCACGCCTCCCACATCAGGGCCGAACGCGAGCGTGTAGCCGGCCAGGAGCCACACGACGGAGACGATCGAGATCGCGGCGACCGACTGCATCATCGTGCCGAGCACGTTCTTCGACCGGACGAGGCCTCCGTAGAACAACGCCAGCCCCGGTGTCATGAACAGGACGAGGGCGGCCGCCCCCAGCACCCAAGCTGTGTCACCGGTGTCGATCACGCTCCGTGGCCCCATCCCGAACCCCCATCACTCGCGATGGGTCATTTATGGGGCAACCGAGGCTCGGACCGGTGACGTCCGTGTTTCGTTCTCGTAAACGATGGGGTGGGTCAGTCGTCGAGCCGGTGCTCCAGCTTGGCCAGACGCTTCTCGATGTCGCGGACGCGACGGTCGCCGTCCTTCTTCCCTCGCCTGCGGAGAGCGAACCTCGTGACCACACCCAGCACACCCACGCCCGCGACGGCGCCGGCGGCTCGCTTCGTCACCTTCGCCGCGGCGGGCAACCGGCTCTCGAGCTGCCGGAGCTCGCCGTCGAGACGGTTCCTCGTCGCCTCGATCTCCTTCATCGTTTCAGCTGCTGTTTCGCCCACTGGACGTCCTCCTTCAGCGACTCTTGCGTGAGCTCGGGCTTGGATGCGCTCGAGCGGAGCGAACTGCGAGCCGCCAGTATCGCGACGGCGGCGAGCAGGCCGAACACCACGGCCATGATCAGCATCGCGGCCCATCGGGGCAGGACGAGGTCCAGCGCCTCGGCGCCGGCCATCCCGAGGAAGCCGATCACGAACAATCCCAGCACGGCGGCAGCGCCGAAGACGCCGACAGCCTTGGCGCGCGCGCTCACCATCTCCCCGATCTCCTGTTTGGCGAGCTCGATCTGCTTGCTCACCAGCGTGGAGATGTCTGCGGCGATCGACCGGAGCAGCGGACCCGTGCCCCTCCCGCCGTTGGTCGATGCGGACGCGTCCGGAGGCAGCGCTCCCGGTGGTGGCATGCCGACCTGGGGA
>DATFFS010000271.1:0-3077 GCA_035249945.1 Gemmatimonadota bacterium | reverse complement strand
GGTTCAGCGTGTATCAGGTGCTGGCGGTGCTCGCCACGATCGTGGCGGTGATCGCCATCGACGTGGCGATGCTGCGGGGATCCGAGTCGCGCGGCGCGATCCGCTGGGGACAGATGCCGCCGCGATCTCAGTACGCGCCGTTCGTGCTGGTCGTCACGTTCACCTGGCTGATGGGCCTCATGGGGTTCGCCAGAAGCGGCATCCGCCAGCACTGGCACGTGTGGGAGGTCATGCGGGACACGAGCGAATGGGCGGCGACTCCGGCGCTCGGATTCGCGGCGCAGATCATCAGCGTGTGCGTCATCATATTCCTGGGCATGATCGCGTTCATCTTCTGGCTCGGCGGGCTGGTCGAGAAGCCCCAGCTGGTCCCCAAAGCCGGAGACCGCTGACATGTGGGGCACGAACCTCCGGGTCCTCGCCGTCGTGCTGGGGACGGTCGCTGCCTACACGCTGTTGGCCAACGCCATCCCGCAGGTCGAATCGGAGGTCCCGCAGGAGCTCTCGTTCACGGGCGACGTCAGCCCCGAGCAGCTGATCGAGGCCGGCGAGGAGCTGTACAACGGGGCCGGTGGTTGCACGGCCTGCCACGGGCTCGGCACCCGTGCGCCGAACCTGCTGACCGACCAGGGCGGCCTCGGCGCGATCGGCGCGCGCTGCGGCCAGCGCGTCGCGGGAGAGGACTGCAAGGCGTACCTGCACCAGTCGATGGTCGATCCCAACGCGTTCGTGGTGGAGGGCTTCCAGCCCATCATGCCCGACATGTCGCGCACGCTGTCGGGGGCGCAGATCTGGTCGATGATCGCGTTCCTGCAAAGCCAGGGCGGCGAGGTGACGGTCACGGCCGCCGATCTCCAGACCGCCGCCGAAGCGGAGCCGGGCGCGGCCGAGGCGGCGGGCGGCGCCGGTCCCAGTGCGACCACCGACGCCGCGGGTCTGATCCAGGAGCTCCAGTGCATCGCGTGTCACAAGCTGGGGGCCGAGGGGCAGGAAGTGGGGCCGCCGTTCGACGCGATCGGCTCCCGGCTCTCCGCGGACGAGATCCGGCAGGCGATCCTCGACCCGGCGGCCTCGGTCTCGCCGGGCTACGAGCAGTTCGCCGGCGTCATGCCGCCGAACTTCGGCACCCGTCTCACGGCGGCGCAGCTGGAAGCGCTGGTCGACTTCCTGGTAGCGCGGAAGTGAGGCCCCGGTCGTGAAGCTCCTGCGACATCCGTTCTGGCAGGCCGTCGCCGTCCTGGTCGTCGCCTATCTGCTGATCGCCTACGGGATCCCGTACCTGCCCGCGCTCATGGGGATGGAGAGCGCACCCGTTCCGGGCTCGGTCGTGCTGCAGTACATGGCGACCGTGCTCGTCGGCGTCCTCATCTGGGTCAGCGACAGCGACGAGCGGTGGAACCGGTTCCTGGAGCCGATCCGGGCCACGATGGTCGAAGGGAGCAGGCGCTGGCTCAGGGTAGGACTGATGGTCGCGATCCCGCTCCTCGTCGGCCTGCTCGCGTTCCGCCAGGTGCGCCAGACGGTCGCGGCGCCGCCCAGCTTGCGCTCGATCCATCCCGCGCCGCCTTCCTCGATCACGTTCCGCGGCCGGCCGCTGAATCTGGCGGGACTCGACAATCCGCTCCGCGCGGACGGGTCGGTCGCAGAGGACTACGAGGAGGGCAAGCGCGTCTACTATCAGAACTGCCTTCCCTGCCACGGGGACGGCCTCGACGGCAGAGGACATTTCGCGCACGGCTTCACCCCCGCTCCGCTTCCGTTCAACGACTCCGGCACGATCCCCCAGCTCACCGAGAGCTTCGTGTTCTGGCGCATCGCCAAGGGCGGTCCGGGCCTGCCCAAGGAGGGCGCCCCCTGGAGCAGCGCGATGCCCGTATGGGAGGACATCCTGACCGAAGAGGAGATCTGGTCGGTCATCGTCTTCCTATACGAGCAGACCGGCGCGACCCCGCGGACATGGGCCGAGGCGGGGGAGGGGGCCGAATGAGGCTCTGCCCGCGCGTCGCCGGGCCGCTCCTCGCGGCGCTCCTCCTGGCGGCGGCCCCGCTGGCGGCGCAGGATGCGCAGCCCGGCAAGGTGGAGTATGACCGCTGGTGCGCCGGCTGCCACGGCGTGGACGGCGGGGGGGACGGGCCGGGCGCGGCGATGATGATGCCACGGCCGCGCGATTTCACGACCGGCCGCTACCAGATCCGCTCGACGCCGAGCGGCGCGCTGCCGACCGACGAGGACCTGACGCGCGTAATCCTCGACGGGATGCCGGGCACCGCGATGCCGGGATGGCGGGACCACTTCGGAGACAGCGAGGTCCAGGACCTCGTCGCGTATCTCCAATCGTTCTCGCCGTTCTTCGAGAGCCAGCCGGCGCCCGAGCCGGTCGAGACGCCCTCGGCTCCCGGAGTGGACGAGGCGGCGCTGGCCGAGGGGCGCGAGTTCTACGAGAAGATCGAGTGCAACAAGTGTCACGGCGAGGCGGGGAGAGGCGACGGCCCGTCGGCGCCCACGCTGGAGGATGATGACGATCGCCCGGTCCGCGCGGCGGACCTCACCGAGAACTGGTTCTTCAACGGCGGCGGGTCGGTCGAGGAGATCCACGAGCGGCTGGTGACGGGCCTCAACGGCACCCCCATGCCGTCGTTCCAGGACCTGATCGCCGCCGAGTTCATGACCGCAGAGCAGCTCTGGCGGGTAGCGCAGTACGTCCGCAGCCTGGCACCCGAGGAGCCGCCCGTGGTCCAGGAGGTCGTGAGGGCCGGCCGCGTGGAGGGCGAGCTGCCCGCGTCGGTCGACGACGCCGCGTGGGAGGCGGCCGAACGCTTCTACGTGCCGCTGGTCGGACAGGTGATCGTCCGCCCGCGCTGGTTCTCTCCCACCGTGGACGGCGTGTGGGTCCAGGCGCTTCACAACGGTCGAGAGCTGGCGATGCGCCTCGTCTGGCACGACCCTTCGGAGAGCCCCGATCCGGACTGGGAAGAGTGGCAATCGAAGGTGCTCGCGCTGATGGCGCCGGCGGACGCGCCCGGCGAGGCGGCCGCGGAGCCGGCCGATACGGCCGCCGTGCAGGCGATTGCCTCGCC
>DATFFS010000270.1:0-11438 GCA_035249945.1 Gemmatimonadota bacterium | reverse complement strand
AATTCCGAAAGCGCGCGATGCAGCGGGAAGTCTTCCAGGACGAGAACCGCCCGGACCGGATCCACCCAGACCAATCGGGACGCCAGGCCGTGACCGGTTCCGGCGGATGCCAGGTGCCGGTACATCGCCACTTCCCTGCGCTGGTCCCGACGGGTCACTGCATCGAGCGCCTGCTTTACGATCCAGCGGCTCGATCGCCCCCGCACCCGAAAGACCATGCTGCGTCCGGAGCGGATGGTCGCGCGCGGCGGCGACCAGGCGGATTCCTCCGGTGTCAAGAGACCCCGCGCCGCCAGATACGAGACCACGGTCCAGGCGGTGAGCGGTCGCGCGATCGCCTCGCTCATCGAGCGGTCGTCCAAGCGAGGTCCCTAGGGCTACTAGTGCCAGGAAGAAGAGCTTGCCGGGACATCTCCCCTGGACAGCTCCCCTCCAACGAAGATATCGACCTCTGCGCCGGGTCGCAGCCAGACCAGCGTGTCGCTCTCGAAGGTCAGGAAGGTCCGCATCGCGCCCACGTCGGCGTCCGCCCCCTGGATGTAGTCGCTCGAGTCGAGCTCGCGATACAATCGCCAGACACCGGCTTCCGGCCGGTACAGAAAGCCGTGAATCTGATCGACGTCCGGAAACGGCTTGCCGGCTCCCGAGCCCAGCTTCCCGGCGATTTCCTCGAGAACGCTCTGACCTTCGACCTGCGGACTCATGACGTGTCTCCTTCCTCGGGTTGGTTTTCTGGTACGGGATTCGCGAGCGCTACCGGTCGTTCGACTGAAGCTCCATGGAGTTCCGTAAGATCGTGTCCGCCTCGGCCCAGGCGATTGCGAAATCAGCGCTGGCGTCGCGCGCCGCCACCTGATTCCCGAGCTGCTCGTACGAGGCCGCCAGCTCGTGGCTGGCGACCGAAGCGAACGCGTCTCCCAATCCCCAGAATGACCCGAGGTATTCCGAGACGCGCGGATCGCGGCGCCCTTCGGCGGCGACGACCAGCCATCTTCGAATGATTCCGTTGACGCCCTCGCGAGGGTCGGCGAGCCCCGTAGCCTGCAGACGTGCCGACTCGAGCATAGAAGCGGCGCGCTCCGTTCGGAGAGCGCGAAGATCCGAGTATCCCCGCAGGGCCGCCGCCGCCCCCATCGCGAAATCTGCCTGCTGCGGCTTCCCGTCTCGCTTCCATGCCTCGGACGCGGCCTCGAGAGATCGGATCGCATCGTCGTGAATGTCCTTGCGGCCGCGATCGAGGGCATACGCGCCTCGGAGGAAGAGCAGGACGGGTTCCGCTTCGACTCCGCGCGCCAGGAGCGGATCCAGACGCGACATGGGAATGGGGTAGTCCCAGGCGTGCGCTCCGTACAGCAGGACCGCTCGCCACTCGGGACTTATCGAGGGATCCTCGATCGTCTGCAGAGCCGCCTCGAGACGACCCCGGCGGAGCTGCGTGATCGCCAGCGACTGCGACTGGTGATGCCGGGCGAAGAGGGATTCCTGAAGCGCCAGCGACCGTGGATGCCAGAGCAGGTTGCGCGCCACGAATCGCGCCTCCGGCAGCGGCAGCGCGTCCGTCGCCTCGCGCGCCCGGCGACGGGCCGCAGCGTCGCCGAAGACGAGGTTCAAGCCCAACGGATAGAGCCGTGCCTCTCTCGTTTCAGGGGCGATCTCGACGAAAGCCGCGACGAGGCCTGCCGCCCGCGCACTGTCGGCGTGCAGCCCGAAGGCATTCTCGATCATGTGGATGTAGGCCGGAGACAGGGTGCGGTCGATCGTGAGGCTTCGCTCGAATGCCGTGTCGCTGGCATGTCGACTGCGTAGACCCTGGGCACCGAGGTGATAGTAGGACTCGCCCAGCTCCAGCCAGGCCATGGCATCATCGGGATAGAGGCGAGTTGCGTTCTCCAGGACCTCGATCGCATCGAGTCTCCCGGCCTCGCGGGACAGCGCTCCTTGCAGGATCAGCTGATCGCGCGTCCGCATCCGATCCGCATGCCGAATGGCCCGCTCGTAGAAGGGTAGCGGAGATTCCTGCGCCCCCCAGCCCGCCGTTTGTCCGAGACGGAGCAGCGCCAAAGCGAAGGTGGAGTCGATCTTGACGGCCCGCTGATAGCTCTCGTACGCGGGAGCCCACGCGGACTCGCGGAAGAACACCTCACCCTGGAGAAACGCCTTGAGCGCCTCCAGGGAATCGGTGGTGACGAGAGCCAGGCTGACCTGGAGCGTCTCGTCGGATCCGTCCTCCTGCAAATGCCCAAGGATATCGATCGACAGCCGATCCACGAGCAGGAAGACGCTGCCGCTCGGGCCCTCGGTCTGGCTCTGGCCGATCCGCCTCCCGGAATCGAGATCGTAGATATCGGCCACGAGTCGCACTCTCGCTCCGAGCCCGACCGCGCGGCCAACGACCGCGAATCGAGCACCGGCCGTGCGTCCTACTTCCAGGGCCTCCCGAACGCCCTCGCCGTTCCGGGGGTCCTCACCGCGAGCATCCTCCCAGCGCCTCAGCACGGTCCTGCTGTCGATCGCGCGCAGGCCACCGACCCCGTCGAGATTGGTGGAAACGAGGTCGACCATCCCCTCGCGCCATTCCATCGGTGCATTGCCGCTGATCTGGAACGGCAGCACGGCGACGGCGGTCGAGGCGAGCTCGGGATTTGCCCGGACGGCGGGCGGGCGATTGGAATCCTGGGTCACCAAGTCGAGAATCGCGGCCACGATCACGACGGACACCCCGAACGCGATGTACGTGGCTCGTCGTCCGGGTCCCGGGTGGTCACGGCGATCTTGGTCCGAGGCGGCCTCCGGACCAGGTGCCGGAAGCCCGACGACGCGGGACACCTCGACCTCGCCGAGTCCCTTGAGATCCACCGGTCCGAGGGACTCGAAGCGAAAGTCCGGCAGCTGCCGCAGCTGTCGACAAACGTCCGAGCTGACTACGATCTGGTTCTCTCCGGCCTTGCCCGCGATCCGCGAGGCGACATTTACTCCGTCCCCGTACAGATCGCCGTCCTCTGATTCGACGATTTCCCCGGAGTGCACGCCGATGCGCAGATGACCCGCGGGCAGGCCTGCAGCAGCGGCGTCTTTCTCGAATGCGGTGAGCAGCGCGTGCGCACTCGAGATGGCCGCCTGTGAACTCTGAAACTCGGCGAGTGCCCCGTCACCCAGAAACTTGACCAGCCGACCGCCGTACGATCCGACCGAGCGACGAGCCGCGCGCTGAAAAACGTCAACCAGCTCCAGGGCTCTCGGCTCATCGGAGGCGCTCAGCTTCGTATAGTCGACGATGTCGGCGAACCAGATTGCGGCGAGGCGGCGTCGGAAGGCCATGAGAGATCAACTGCGCCCCCGGGTTGGGGGAGGGGGAGCAGGCGTGATACAACATGGGGTGTCGGAGCCGAAAAGGGCAAGATCGGCGTCGGGTGGACCGACCTGGCGCTGGAGGCTCCTGGGGGGGTACTACGCCGGGGTGACCTCCGCCGCCGGCTTGGGCGCCAGCACCTCCACCGAAAGCTCGAACGTCCGCTCCTCGTCGGGCTTGAGCGCGCCGACGCCCAGCACCTGGCGCGCCATCTCCTGACCCCGGTCGTCCTTGATCGTGAGCAGGATCGAGTACTCCCAGGCCTCGCCGTCGACCGGCGGACGGAGCGTGCCCTCGACGCGCAGCGGGACGAAGCTCGTCCACTCCAGCTGGCCGCCACGGGGATCGAACCGCAGATGGTGCCGGCATGCGGGACAGACCGTTGCGCTCTCGAGGATCGTCGCCTTGCAGAGGGGGCAGGTGCGCGCCTGACCCGGAACGACCTTCCGGCTCATGCGTTCGAGCCGGTCTCGAGCCTCATCCTGGGCGCCCGCGCCGCGTCCTTCTCGCTCCAGCCGAACTCGGCCTGCCCGCGCATGCGCGAGCCGGCAGCGACGGTGAGCGAACCGGCCTTGACGTCGCCGTTGATCATGCCGCTCTCCAGGAGCTCGACTCGGGTCGCGGATTCGATGTTGCCTTCGAGCTCGCCACCCACGATCACGGTCCCGGCGCGCACGCTGCCGGTGACCTTGGCGCCCTTTTCGATCGTCAGGTCACCCTCGACCTGCACGTCGCCCTTGAACTTTCCGACCAGCCGGACGTGGCCCGAGCCTTCGATCTTGCCCTCGATCGTCAAATCGGCCGCGATCACGGATTCCATCGACCGGCTGCCACGCGACGGCTCTGCGCTCGGCGTCCCGGCCGGGGATGCGCTCAGGGGCTCGGCGCGGGTCGTCGGCGCAGGGGACGGCTCAGGAGAGGACGGGGCGTTCTTGGCGGGACTCGGCTCTTTCCAGATGGCCATGACACGATGCTCCTATGAGGGTCCGAGGTCGGGATTCAAGGAAAGGATGATAGCTATAGAGAAACCCCTTGATGCGCAACACGATACCAGAGGCGTAGTAGGGGCCGCCTCAGTCGGCGTGAACGGTGATGATCACGCTTGCGGTGTCGTTGGCGGGGTTCGAGTCGGTCTGATCCGAGGTGACGTGCGCCACGCTGACGATCTGGGCGTCCACGGTGATGACCGTCGAGGCGGACATGCCGCCCATCTCGGCGGTGATCGTGGCGGCGCCTTGACCGACCGCCGTGACCAGGCCGTTCGCGTCGACCGAGGCTACCGACGGGGCGCTCGAGCGCCAGGTCGCCTGGAGGCCCGAGGGCTCCAGCCCATCGGGAAGCTCGAGTTCGAGCTGGGTATGCGCGCCAATGGCTTCCAGCAGCGAGGTATCAGTCGTCACCGAGAGCTGAGCCCCTCCGGGCGCGAGCGGTCCCACGCCGGTGCAGGCACTCAGCGCCAGGACGAGCCCCACCATACAGATTGGAAATCGTCTCACGTCAGCCTCCATCTCAGCGGACCACTCGGGCCTCGATCTCGAGGGTGGCGCCCTCTCCGGGCTCCAGGACACCTACCGACCATACCTCGGTCTGCGGGTTGTAGCTGCCGGCGCCCGGCACCGACGACACGAACGTCAGGCGCTCGTCGAGCTCGTAGCTGACCTCCACGCCCGTCACGCGCTCCGCGGACGTGTTGGTCACGCGGATCGTGTAGCGCACCGTGTCCCCGACGGCGGGCGAGGCGTCGTCCACGCTCGCGGTGACCGCGAGATCGGCCTCCACGGGAGCGGTCGTGACCGTGAACGGCGCGCTGGTCGCGCCGGTGAGCCCGGCCGCGCTTGCCGTCAGCGTGTATCCCGCGCCGGGTTGCGAGATCCTTAGGTTCGCGAACGTGGCGACCCCGGCCACCGCGGTGGCGGTGGTGGTTCCGGAAAGCGTGCCGCCGCCCGGATTGGCGCCGAGGGCGATCGTCACGGTGCCGGTGAACGAGGACGCGGTGCTCCCGCCGCCATCGACCGCCCGCACCGTGACGGCGGGGGAGATCGCGACGCCGGCCGGCGTACTGCCGGGCTGCTGCCCGAAGGCGAGAGCCACCGGTGTCGAGCCGACCGAACCGAAGACGACAGTGGCATTGTCGGAGATCGGCGACCCAGCGACCGTGCCGGTGATCGTCGCCGTAGCGGCCGTGGAGGACGCCGTGAGAATGGCGACGTACGTACCGTCGGCCTGGTCGGTCACGGGGCCGAGCGTCCCGGCCGTGGTCGACAGGGTGACCTGATCTCCGCCGCCGGTGCGGCGATTGCCGAGCGCGTCGCGCACGTCGACGGTGATCGTGGAGGTGCTGGCGCCGTCGGCGGGAAGCGCCGTCGGCTGGGCCGTGATCGTCGTCGTGGCGCCGGAGGCCGCCGCGGGGGTGATCGCGAACGGACCGCTCGTGGCGCCCGCGAAGCCGCTCGCTCCAGCGGACAGGCGGTATCCGCTGCCCGACTTGTCGATCGACAGGTTGGAGAACGTCGCGATGCCACCCACCGCCACGGTGGTGGTCGTGCCGGACAGCGTCCCGCTGGCGGGGTTGGCCCCGATGGCGATCGTGACCTGCCCGGTGAACGACGTCTGGAGCGCTCCCGTGTTGTCGACCGCGCGCACTGTGACGGCCGGAGTGATCGGACGACCGGCCTGCGTGTTGGTGGGAGGCTGCCCGAACTCCAGCCGGAACGTGGTCGGGGGCGCGAACGTGAACTGGACCTGGGCAGTGTCGGAGATCGCCGTCGCGTTCACGCGGCCGCTGACGGTCGCGGTCGTCGGCCCCGATGGCGCGGTCAGCTCCGCGGTGTAGGTGCCGTTGCCGATGTCCGAGACCGGGCCCAGGCTCCCGGCTGTCGTCGAGAGCGTCACCACGTCGCCGCCCGACGTCAGGCGATTCCCGAACGCGTCGCGCAGTTCCACCGTGATCGTCGAGGTGCTCGAGCCGTCGGCGGGCACCGAGGTCGGCGAAGCCGTGATCTGTGCGTTGGCCGCCGACGCCGGGCCGGGGGTGATCGAGAACGCCGCGCTGGTCGCCCCGGTCAGCCCGCTCGCGCTTGCCGCCAGCGTGTAGCCTGCCCCCGCCTGCTCGATCCTCAGGTTGCTGAACGTGGCCACGCCGGCCACCGCCGCGACGGTGGTCGTGCCCGAGAGCGTGCCTCCGCCCGGGTTCGACCCGATGGCGAGCGTGACGTTCCCCGTGAACGACGTGATCGTCGCGCCGGTATTGTCCACGACCCGGACGGTGACCGCCGGCGATATCGTCGCCCCCGCCTGTTCGTTGGTCGGCTGCTGGGCGAACACCAACCGGCTCGCCGTCGGGGAGACACCGGTGAACGTGACGGTGGCGTTGTCGGCGATCGCCTGACCTCCCACCGTGCCCGTGATCGTCGCGGTCGTCGTGGTCGTCGACGAGGGAGCCGTCAGGATGGCCGTGTACGTCCCGTTCCCGTTGTTGACGACGGCGCCCAGGTTCCCGGCCGTGGTGTTGAGCGCGACGAGCGCGCTTCCCGACGTCAGGTTGTTGCCGAGCGCGTCACGCAGCTGGACGGTGATCGTGGACGTGTTCGTGCCGTTGGCCGGTATCGAGGTCGGCGACGCGGTGATCTGAGTAGTGGCGGGAGAGGCCGGCCCCGGCGTGATCGCGAAGGCCGCGCTCACGTCCCCGGAAAGGCTTGCCGAGCTGGCCGCCAGGGTGTATCCGGTCCCGGTGCGGTTGATGGAGAGGTTCCCGAACGTGGCGACGCCGTTGATGGCGGCCACGGTCGTGGTGCCGGAAAGTGTGCCGCCCGCCGGATTCGTTCCGATCGCGATCGTCACGTTGCCGCTGAACGAGGTGACGGTGGTGCCCGCGCCGTCCACGGCCCGGACGGTGATGGCCGGGGAGATCGGGGCCCCCGCCTGTTCATTGGTCGGCTGCTGCACGAACTCGAGAGCCGAGGCGACCGCGGTGAACGTCACGACGGCGGTGTCGTTGATCGCGTTGCCGTTCACTGTCCCGCTGATGGTGGCGGTCCCGGCGGTGGAGGGCGCGGTGAGGGTCGCCGTGTAGGTGCCGTTGCCGTTGTCGGACACGGACCCCAGCGCCCCAGCGGTCGTCGACAGCTGGACGGCGTCGCCACCCGCGATCAGCGGAGTGCCTGACGCGTCGCGCAGCTCGACCGTGATCGTCGAGGTGCTCGCGCCGTTGGCCGGGATCGAGGTCGGCGACGCAGTGATCTGAGACGTGGCTCCCGAGGGCGGGCCCGGGCCGGTGAAGGTGACAACGGCGGTGTCGGTGATGGCCGCGCCGTTCACGGTACCGCTGATCGTGGCGCTTCCCCCCGTCGAGGCCGCGGTGAGAATCGCCGTGTAGGTGCCGTTGCCGTTGTCGGACACGGACCCCAGGGTTCCCGCGGTCGTCGAGAGCTGGACGTTGTCGCCGCCCGATGTCAGCGGCGTACCGGAGGCGTCCCGCAGCTCGACCATGATCGTGGACGTGCTGCCCCCGTCCGCCGGTATCGAAGTCGGCGAGGCGGTGATCTGCGAGTTGGCTCCCGATGCCGGGCCGGGCCCCGTGAACGTCACGACTTCCGTATCGGTGATCGCCTGGCCGTTTACCGTCCCGCTGATCGTCGCGCTTCCGGGAGTCGAGGGAGCAGTCAGTGTAGCCGTGTAGGTGCCGTTGCCATTGTCGGTCTCGGACGAGAGCGTCCCCGCGGTCGTGGAGAGCTCGACGTCGTCGCCGCCCGAGGTCAGCGGGTTCCCCTCGGCGTCGAAGACCTCCACCGTGATCGTGGACGTGCTGCCTCCGCCCGCCGGAATCGACGTCGGATTCGCGGTGATCGTGGTCGTCGCCCCCGAGGCGGGGCCTGCGGTGATGTTGAACGAGTTGCTCGTCAGGTCCGGCAGGCCGCTCGCGCTCGCGACCAGCGTGTACCCCGATCCCGCTGCGTCGATCATCAGATCGTTGAACGTGGCGACACCCAGAACGGCCTGGACGGTGGTAGTTCCCGAGAGCGTGCCGCCACCGGGATTGTTGCCGATCGCGATCGTGATGTCGCCGTTGAAGAGCGGATCGGTGACGGTCGGCGCCAGTACGGCGCGCACCTGGACGGTGGCCATCGGCGCCCCGGCCGGAGTATTGCCGGGTTGTATCTGGAACTCCAGCTCGTCGGCGACGTTGCCTACGACAGTGAAGGATCGGGAGGTGTCCGGAGTCGCCGATCCGCCCGTCACGACGAGCCGATAGATCCCTCCGGCGCCGACCGAGAGATCGTTGAAGCGCGCAATCCCTTCGCCGTCGACCTTCCGCGCCGTCGTCCCCGACAGGCCCGATGCACCGCCGGCCAGCGCGACGACGACGTTGGGGTCGAAGTCGTCGTCCGGGTCGCCGCCGCCATCTCGCGCCTCCACGTGGGCCGCGAAGGCTTCCCCGGCGCTGATCAGGAGCGGCGGTTCCAGGACGAAGTGGAGCGTGGACTGCGCCACCGCCAGCGAGACCGAGGCGACAACAAGCAGAGTGAAGCAGATGCACGTATTGAGGAACGGCGGAATCGAAAGGCGGCGAAACGCAGGAGAGCCCATATATCGGGACGAACATACCGCGATGGGGGGAGGGGTGGGTAGGGAAGGGGCGCAGCGATTGCAGGCCCGGGGGATCGAGGGTAGACTCGATCGGACCTCATGATCGCGCGGCGAACCCTACCCGTCTGCCTGTACGCGCTGTCGGCGCTGGTCCTTCTTGGGCAGCCTGCCGCGCTCTTCGCCCAACCCGCGACCGCGCGGATATCGAACTGGGAGCTCAACCTCCACGCGGCGACCATGCGGCCGGACCTGTTCGACGAGAGCTCCGGCGCGCTCCAGTTCGGCGGGCGGCTCTTCCGGAACTTCGGCAGCGGCCTGTCCCTCGGGGCCAACCTGGACTGGGCGCGGACCGGGGACGTCACGGTGGCGCCGTTCGACGGACTCAGCGCCTCTCTCATCCTCTACAGCGCCGAGCTCGGGTACGACGTCCGCGTCTCCCCGCGGGCGGTCTTCCATCTCGGCGTCGGCGTGGGGCAGGCGAAGCTCGACCTGGATCGCCCGCTGGCCGGCGCGGCGGAGAGCAGCACCGGACTGCTGGTGCCCGCCGGCGGCGGAATCAAGATCCACAACCGGGACGTGGCCCCGACCTGGGCGATCCGCTTCGATGTGCGCGACAACGTGATCCTCCTGGAGACCGTGTCCGGCGACGCCACCGAGACGGAGCCACGTCACAACGTGGAGGCGTCGGTCGGTTTCTCGTTCCTGTTCGGAAGCGGCGGCGCCGCCGCCGAGCGGGTCGTGCCGGACTCGGACCGGGACGGGGTCCCGGACGAAGACGACGAGTGCTTCAATCGTCCCGGCGTGGCGGTCGATACGCGCGGCTGCCCACCGGTTCCCGAACCGGCGGCCCAGGAAGAGCCCGCCGTTGCCGAGGAAGGTCCACCCGACGCGGACGGGGACGGAGTGTCGGACTTCGCGGATGCCTGCCCCGCGACGCCCGCGGGCGTGGAGGTCGGATCGGACGGCTGCGCCCCCGAGCCCGCGCTCGAGCCGGACCAGCCGGCCGAGCCGGAACCCGCCGACTCCGACGGAGATGGCGTCCTCGACGAGACCGACGCCTGTCCCGGCACGCCAGCGGGAATCCCGGTCGACGGGCGCGGCTGCCTGGCGCGTATCGAGCCCGAGGCGGAGCTCGGCGAGGAAGAAGAAGAAGAGCGGGCGGCGTTCCCGGTCCCGATCCTTCCCCCCGAGGATCGCGCCGCCGATCCGGCCGCCCCGGCAGCGGCCGGCGCGTGCCTCGAGGAATCGGACGCCGAGCGCGTGATCGAGTTCGACGGCCGGCGGTTCGAGCCGATCGGGTTCCCCCAGCCGGTCGATCGGCTGTACCTGGTTCAGATCGGATCGTTCGAAGGGATTCCGCTGTTCGTGAGCGACACGGCGCAGCCGCCCTACCGAGACTTCTGGGTCCCTCTATGCGGACAGACAGGGATCTACGACCTGTTCGTCGAGGCCGGCGCCGCTCCCTAGGCCCGATGCAACCCGGCCGGCGGCCGGGCCTTTTTCCTTTCCGATGACTCCTTCACGCCGCCGATCGCCGGGCCGGATGTTGCGGATGTGTGCGGTGTCCGCGCTGATCCCGGCGGCGGCCTGCACGGAAGGCGACCCGACGTCCGTGCTGTCGCCCGTGCCCACTTCGGGGTACGCCACACTCGCGATCGGGATCCGTCACGGTTGCGGGGTACTCGCCGGAGAGGGCGCTTTCTGCTGGGGGACGAACGTCGCCGGCGAGCTCGGGGACGGGAGCCTGCATACCTCACTCTCGCCGGTTCGTGTGATCGGCGGGTCCGACTTCGTCGCGCTCACCCTCGCCGCGGACCACAGCTGCGCGCTCGCGTCGGACGGCGCGGCGTGGTGCTGGGGATCGGGTGCGCGCGGCGCGCTGGGGTCCGGCGACGTGTCGGACCGTTCCGCTCCGGGCGCTGTCGCTGGGGGCCTGTCGTTCCGCGCGATCGACGCCGGCGGCGCGTTCACGTGCGGTGTCGACGACTCCGGCGCAGCATGGTGCTGGGGCGCGAACTCGCAGGGTCAGCTGGGCGACGGGACCCGGACTGACAGCTCCGTTCCGGTGCGGGTCGCGGGGGGCGGGCAGTACGTGGCGATCTCGGCGGGAGCGACGCACGCGTGCGCGATCGAGGCGGATGGCGGCGCCCGCTGCTGGGGCGTCAACGGGCACGGCGAGCTGGGGGACGGCACAACCGAGACGCGCGCCGCGCCGGTCGAGGTCCGCGAGCGCGGCGGCTTCGTCGGCATCGCAGTCGGCACGTCGCACTCCTGCGCGATCGCGGGCGACGGATCGGTCTGGTGCTGGGGGGAGAACGTGGTCGGGCAGCTCGGCGACGGACAGCCCGGGCCTGGACCGCATGTCTTCCGCGCCGAACCGGTACGCGCCGCGATGCCGGTGCCCGCCGTCCAGATCGATGCCGGTACCGGACACACGTGCGCGCTGGGTTCGCAAGGAAGCGCGTACTGCTGGGGCTGGAACGTCGACGGGCAGATCGGCGAC
>DATFFS010000269.1:0-6982 GCA_035249945.1 Gemmatimonadota bacterium | reverse complement strand
GAGGCGACCCCCACCTATCGCGCGGCCGACCGGCTGGCCCGGGAGCGGATCCGCAAGGCCAGGGAGCAGAAGGTCGAACGGCCGCAGCCGGTGGCCGAGCGGGCGTGAGCCCCGGCGCCGTCCTGCTCGCGGCGGACCACGCCGGGTACGACCTCAAGCAGGATCTGGCCCGCCACCTCACCGACCTCGGCTACCAGTCGATGGACCTCGGCCCCGATTCGGCGGACAGCGTCGACTACCCCGATTACGCGCATCGGCTGGCCGAAGCGATCGAGCGCGGCGAGGCCGAGCGCGGGATCCTGATCTGCGGTGCGGGGATCGGGATGTCGATCGCGGCAAATCGGCACGCCGGAGTGCGGGCCGCCAACTGTCTCGACGAGCGCATGGCCGCGCTCGCGCGCGAGCACAACGACGCGAACGTGCTGTGCCTCGGCTCGCGGCTCCTCGATCCGGACCAGGCCAAGAAAATCCTCTGGACGTTCCTCGAGACCCCGTTCGGCGGCGGGCGCCACGGCCGCCGGGTGGAGAAGATCGAGCCCGCGAAGGCGGGCGCGCGCGCGTGAAGGGGCTGCGCGAGACCGATCCCGAGATCTTCGACGTCCTGCTCTCCGAGATGGAGCGGCAGGCCGACGGCCTGGAGCTGATCGCCAGCGAGAACTTCGTCAGCCCCGCCGTCCTCGAAGCCACCGGCTCGGTCCTCACGAACAAGTACGCCGAGGGGTATCCCGGCAAGCGCTACTACGGCGGCTGCGAGGTCGTCGACGTCGCCGAGCGGCTGGCGATCGAGCGCGCCAAAGAGCTGTTCGCGGCAGAGCACGCCAACGTGCAGGCGCACAGCGGCTCGCAGGCGAACATGGCGGCGTATCTGGCGCTCATGCAGCCGGGCGAGAAGCTGCTCGGAATGGATCTCACGGCCGGCGGGCATCTGACCCATGGCAGCAAGGTCAACTTCAGCGGCCGGCTCTTCGAGGTCGCGAGCTACGGCGTCGACCCCGACAGCGGGCTCATCGACTACGACGCGCTCCAGCGCGTCGCGGAGGACGCGCGGCCGCGGGTGGTCGTCGCGGGAGGCAGCGCCTACAGCCGGACGATCGACTTCGCACGCTTCCGCGAGGTGGCCGATTCCGTCGGCGCGCGGCTCGTCGTCGATATGGCGCACTTCGCCGGCCTGGTCGCGGGTGGCGCGTTCCCGTCGCCGGTACCGCACGCCGACATCGTCACCTCGACCACCCACAAGACGCTGCGGGGTCCGCGTGGCGGGCTGATCCTCTGCCGCGAGGAGCACGCCAAGGCGGTCGGGAAATGGATCTTCCCGGGGATCCAGGGCGGACCGCTGATGCACGTCGTCGCGGCCAAGGCCGTGGCGTTCGGCGAAGCGCTCGAGCCCTCGTTCCGGGACTACGCCGCGCAGGTGATCGACAACGCACGGGCGCTTGCCGCCACGCTCGTCGGACGCGGCTGCCAGGTCGTGACGGGGGGGACCGACTCGCACCTCTTCCTGGTCGACCTGCGGAAGAGTGGGGATCTGACGGGGAAGGACGCCGAAGCCGCGCTCGGGGTGGCCGGCATCACGGTCAACAAGAACACCGTGCCCGGTGAGACCCGCAGCCCCTTCGTGACCAGCGGCATCCGGATCGGCACGCCGGCTCTGACGACCCGCGGCATGGGCGAGGAGGAGATGCGCCGGATCGGGGAGTGGATGGCCGACGTCCTCGACGCGCCCGAGGACCGGCGCCGGCTGAGCGCCGTGCGGGAGCGGGTTCGCGAGCTCTGCCTCTCGTTCCCGCTCTATCGCGGCCTGCTCGAAGCGCGCAGCGCCCCGGTTCCGATCGCGCCCTGAAGGGTTTCTTCCGATGACCTGCCGCATTCCGGTCCGCCCGGCGGAGGCGGAGACGATCGTCCGCGGCTCACGGTTCCGGGCCTGGATCGGCCGCGCCGACGACTCCGAGGAGGCCGGTGGCGCGCTCGCACGCCGCGCCACGGCGGGGAAGGACGCCACCCATCATTGCTGGGCCTATCGCGTCTGGCGCGAGGGGCGGGTCGAAGAGGCGGGGTTCGACGCCGGCGAGCCGGGCGGCACCGCGGGCCGGCCCATTCTCGGCTCCCTCCAGGCCGCCGAGCTGATCCAGGCGGTGTGCGTGGTCTCGCGCTGGTTCGGCGGCGTCAAGCTCGGAACCGGCGGCCTCGTGCGCGCCTATGCGGATTCCGCCCGGGCCGCGATCGACGCCGCCCGCGAGACGGGCGCGGTGCTCGAGGCGAGACGGGAAGTGGCGTTCGACGTCCGCTTCCCGTATGCCCTCTCGGGCGCGGTCCAGCGTGTCGTATCCCGCTTTTCCGCGGCTTCGGCCGGCTCCGACTACGGCGAAGTCGTCGAGCTGGCGCTCCGCGTGGCGGCGGACCGGGCCGACGCGTTCGAGCGGGCGCTCGCCGACGGAACGGCGGGTGCGATCTACGTGCGGCGTGGATCGGCGCGATGGGAGGCCGCGGCCCCGCGCGACACGCGCTAGCCGGCGCTTCCCAACCGCCGGCGCAGCCTCGCTTTGGACAACGATCGGGGTGGGGCCATTCGCTTGACGCCGCGCTCCGCCGCCGCCTACCTTCGATCCGTCTCGAGCAGGGAGCAACATGAACGACAAGACACGCGAGAAGACGCCGGTCGACGAGCTGCTGGCGGACATCGATTCCTACATCCATGACTGGTTTCAGGCCAAGCTGCCGTTCACGTTCCAGGGCGGTGTCCGCTGGACACCGCCGACGGACGTCTACGAGACCGAAGACGCGGTGCACGTGACCATGGCCATCCCCGGCATCCGCCCGGAGGACATGAGCGTACACTTCGAGCACGACACCCTTCTCGTGCGTGGAGTGCGCCGCGAACGGTGCGGCGACGCCCGCCGTTATCACAAGATGGAGATCCCCGTCGGCGCCTTCTCCAGGCGCCTGCGCGTCGCGCGAACGGTGAATGCTGACGGCATCAAAGTTGCGTACTCCGAGGGCATGTTGCGCGTGACTCTTCCGAAGTCCCATCCCCGCGTCGACGTCCCGATCGCCTGAGATGGATAGCATCTACCTCGATTGCACCACGCTCGAGCGATTGAGGTCGCTCGATTCTCGCTACGACGAGCGCGCCTACGCGTTCGTGCTGGCGGCGCTGGAGGAAGTGGTGCAGAAGCTTCCTCGCCGCAGGCACGTGTCGGGGAGCGAGCTGGTCGCCGGCTGCCGGGATCTCGCGCTGCGACTCTACGGCCCGATGGCCAAGACCGTGCTCGAGTACTGGAGCGTGCGCACCACGCGTGACATCGGCGAGGTGGTGTTCAACCTGCTCGAGGTTGGCGTGCTTTCCAAGGACGAAGCCGACTCGAGGAATGACTTCGACGACCTGTTCGACTTCACGGAAGTCTTCGAGACGAATTATCCCTGGGGAGGGCGCTCGCTCGCCTGAGCTTCGGGCCATTCGGGAGGGGGGTCGGTGATGGAAGCCCAGTATCCGCAGTGCCAGAAATGCAACGAGGGAGTGCTACTGCCTCTGTCCGACTATGGGCGGGAAGGCGCAACGATCCGCTACAAGGCATGGGTCTGCACGAACCCCGAGTGCGGATTCAACCTGAGGATCGACAACGGCGAGATCTCCATCGGCCGCACGGTCGGGCAGTCCTTCAAATAGCCCCAGCGACCCGCTAGCTCCGGCGCCGTGATCCGCGCCATCGTCTTCGACCTCGACAACACGCTCGTCGATTTCATGTCGATGAAGAGGCTCGCCGTGGAGGCTGCCATCGACGCCATGATCGACGCGGGGCTGCCGCTCGAGCGCGACGAAGCGGAACGGGAGATCTTCGCGATCTACGATCGCGAGGGGATCGAGTACCAGCGCGTGTTCGACGACCTGCTGGAGTCCCGAATGGGGCAGGTGGACCACAAGATCCTGGCCGCGGGGATCGTGGCCTACCGGCGCGCGCGCGAGGCGGCGCTCGTGCTGTATCCGCATGTGACCGTCACGCTGATGACGCTGATCAAGAAGGGGCTCAAGCTCGCAGTCATCTCGGATGCCCCGCGGAGGGAGGCCTGGCTCCGGCTCTGCTACCTGAACCTGCATCACATGTTCGACGTGGTGGTGACGCACGAGGACACGGGGGAGAGGAAGCCTTCCCCGGCGCCGTTCCGGCTGGTGCTCGAGCGGCTCGGCGTGGAGCCGGAGGAGGCGCTGATGGTCGGCGACTGGCCGGAGCGCGACGTAGTCGGCGCCATGCAGCTCGGGATGCGGACCGCATTCGCGCGCTACGGTGATACCTTCGGGACCAACCATTCGGGCGCCGACTACGACCTCGAGGACCTGCAGCAGCTCGTGGAGATCGTCGAGCGGATCGAGGAGGGAGCGTGAGCGAGTGCCTGTTCTGCAGGATCGTCGCCGGCGAGGTCCCGGCCGACATCGTGGCCGAGGGGGACGACTGGGTGGCGTTCCGCGACGTCAATCCCCAAGCCCCGACCCACGTGCTGATCGTGCCGCGGCGGCACATCGCGACGCTGGACGACCTGGCGGCCTCCGACGCGCCCCTGATGGGCGCGCTGGTCGCGGCGGCGGCGGGGATCGCCAGGGACGAGGGAGTGGTCGAGGGCGGCTACCGGCTGGCGGCAAACTGCGGCGCCGGCGCGGGCCAGAGCGTGTTCCACATCCATCTGCATCTGCTGGGCGGCCGCCGCTTCGCGTGGCCGCCGGGTTAGCGTCCCGAGTCAGGACATTGGGGGGAGACCGGTGAGCATCGTCGAGCGAATCCAGGCCGACCAGAAGACCGCTTTGAAAGCGGGTGAGAAGGAGCGCCTGTCGGCGCTCAGGCTTCTGTCGAGCGAGCTGAAGAACCGCCGCATCGAGCTGGGCCGCGACCTGACCGACGAGGACTCGATCGAGGTCCTCATGAAGGCGCTCAAGCAGCGCCGGGAGAGCGAGGAGCAGTACACGAAGGGCAGCCGGCCGGAGCTGGCCGCGCGCGAGGCGGCGGAGGCGGAAGTGATTCGCGGCTATCTGCCCGCGCAGCTGTCCGACGCGGAGCTCGACGCCATGATCGACGCCGCGATCGCCGAAGCCGGGGCGACCACCATGAAGGAGATGGGCGCCGTGATGGGCCAGCTGATGCCGAAGCTCAAGGGCCGCGCCGAGGGCGCTGTGGTGAGCGCGCGCGTAAAGGAGCGCCTGGGGTGAGGGCGCGAACGAGCACGGCGTGTGGACGACCCCCCTCGCGGGGGTCGTCGCGTTTGGGAGGCCGATGAGGCTGGATCCGGAGACGATCGCCGCCCTGGAGTGGGACCGCGTCCGCGAGCTGGTGGCGGGAGCGACGAGCTCCGAGCTCGCGCGACATACGCTGGAGCGGTGGCAGCCGCGGGCGAACGTGGACGAAGCGCGCGCGGCCCTGGCGGAGGTGGCCGAGGGGATGGATCTGGCGGGAATCGCGCGGCTGCCGGCGCCGTTCGTCGAGGACCAGGACCGGACGCTCAGGGTCCTGGCAGTCCAGGGCTCCGCGCTCGATGGCCGGGCGCTCATCGACGCGGCCCGCACCCTCGAGGCCACGCGCCGATTCGCCCGCTTCGTGCGGCAGGAGGGCGCGCGGTGGCCGCTGCTGGCGGAGCGGTTCCGCGTCGCGCCCGAGGAGATCGATCTCGAGACGCGGATCCTCGACGCCTTCGATGCCGAAGCGCGTCTCGTGGACGTCGCCAGCGCCCGGCTGCGCGATCTGCGGGCCGAGGTGCGCGGCCACCGGGCTGCCCTGGTCGAGCGTCTCAGCCGGCTCATCGCCCGGCTCCCGCACGTTCTCGTCGCGGCCGACAGCCGCCCGACGTTCCGCGACGGCCGCTATCTGGTGCCGCTGCGCCGCGAGGCGCTGGGCGAGGTGCCGGGCATCGTTCACGACGAGTCGGCTTCGGGGGCGACCGTGTTCCTAGAGCCCCACGAGGTCGTCGAGCGGAACAACGACCTGCGCCGTTCGGAGCTGGCGGTGGGACGGGAGGAGGAGCGGATCCTGCGCGAGCTGACGGCCGCGCTCGCCGAGCGGCGCGGGGAGCTGGAGCTCGCGGCGCGGCTCGCGCTCCACGCCGAGACCGTGCTCGCCCGCGCGCGCTACGCCCTGGTGACGGGAGGCGTGCCGCCCGAACTCGGCGGGGAGGAGCTCGTGCTCCGCGGCGCGCGGCATCCGCTCCTCGTCGCGCGGCTGGCGGAGCAGGGGGGCGAGATCGTGCCGCTCGACCTCGATCTCGGGGAAGAGGAGCGGGCGCTCGTGCTCAGCGGGCCCAACACGGGTGGGAAGACCGTGCTGCTCAAGACCGTGGGTACCGCCGTCCTCATGGCGCAAAGCGGCATCGTGCCGCCGGTCGCGGCCGGAACGAGGCTGCCCTGGCACGAGGCCGTGTACGCCGACATCGGAGATACCCAGTCGATCGCGCAGGACCTGTCGACGTTCACCGCGCACCTCACGCGCCTCAAGGCCGCGCTCGAGGGAGCGGGACCGGGAGCGCTGGTGCTGATAGACGAGATCGGCGCGTCGACGGATCCCGCCGAAGGGGCGGCGCTGGCGGCGGCGCTCCTGGAGGCGTGGGGGGCGCGGGGGGCGCGGACGATCGTGACGACGCACTATCACACCCTCAAGATCGTGGCCGCGCGTGCATCCGGGATGGTGAACGGATCGCTGGCGTACGACCTCGAGCGGAACGAGCCCCTGTACCGGTTCGTCAAGAGCGTGCCGGGGCGCTCCTTCGGCCTCGAGCTGGCCGCCCGCTGGGGGATCGACCCCGCGGTGATGACCCGCGCCCACGAGTCGCTCGACCGGGACGCGCGCGACCTGGACGAGGTGACGCGGCGGCTCGCCGAAGAGGAGCAGGCATTCGCCGAGGCGCGCCGGGCCCTCGACGAGGAGCGCCAGGCGATCGGGGAGGCCGAGAGCGCGCGGGCGCGCCGCATCGCCGCCGAGGCCCTGGAGCGCCGCGAGGCCGCCGAGCG
>DATFFS010000268.1:0-23330 GCA_035249945.1 Gemmatimonadota bacterium | reverse complement strand
CGGGAACGACCCCGAGCTGGGCGCCGTCTGTATCGATGAGTCGGACCGGTGAAAGGCGGATCTGCTCGTTGACCCGCGGCTCGTTGCTGGCTATGTACGACCTCCTGGTCGAGGGTTCGGGCCGCCACGCGGCCTCCGATTCGAAGTCCGAAAAGCCCACGTCTCAAAAACCAAACAGCGGGCCGCCCGCAGAACGCAGGAGCCCGCCGCCGAATGCGCGCCGCGCCGTCCCGCTTCGAGATCACGGGGCGGCGTCGCGTGTCGGTACCAGCGGACAGCCGCGATGTCGAAAAGCGCGGCGTCCGTCAGGCGAGAAGCCGGGGGCCTCTGCTTATCTGTTCCTTCGCGCGCACGACCTGCACGAAGGGCGAGGAAACTACCGCCTCGAGGAGCGATGGTCAACGCGTCTCGATCAGTTCGATCTCGATCCCGTCGGGATCCCGAATGAACGCGATAAGAGAGCCTCCCTCGCTGACCCGGTAGGGCCCCCGGCTGAACTCTATGCCGTGGGCGGCCAGCTCGGCGCCCGCCCCCTCCAGGTCGGGCACACCCAGCGCGAAATGGCCGAACTGGTTGCCCGGCTCGTAGTCGCGTCCGTCGTGGTTATAGGTGAGCTCGATGGCGTGGTGCCCGGCCTCGTCGACGAGGAACACGAGCGTGGCATCGGCTTTCTCGAGGACCTTGCGCCGCTGCTCGCGCAGTCCCAGGACCTCGGTGTAGAACCGCACACTCCGATCCAGGTCCTTCACGCGCACCATCGTGTGGAGAAGACTCGCCCTCATGTGCAACCTCCCACAATCTGACCCATATAGCTATCACTAAACAACTTATTGTAGTCCAACCTTCGCGATATCCCGCGCCGGGGGCCGTGTCTGCCGCCATTCGCGGACGACCGCGGCCGCGTCCTCGCCCTCGACCGCCACGCGCCGATTCAGCTCGCGCATGGCAGCATCGTCGAGGATGCCTTCCAGACCCTGGATCGCTTCCCATGCTGCGGGCGCGCGCTCCAGGGTCTCGCGCCGGATGACCGGGGCCGCCTGGTAGGGCGGGAAGTACCGCAGATCGTCGCGCAGGACGACGAGGTCCAGCCCCGCGATCTGTCCGTCGGTCGAGTTTGCGACCGCCACGTCGATCTGCCCCTCCTCGAGCGCGCGATACATTAGGCCGAGCTCCATCTGGCGCACATCCCGGAACGCGAGCTCGTATTCCTCGGCGAGGCCGGGATAGCCGTCCTCCCGGGCCATGAACTCGGGACCGAATCCCGCGGTGAAGGATCCGGCGACGCGAGCTAGATCGGAGATCGTCGCCAGGCCGAGCGAATCGGCATCCGCCGCGCGCACAACGAGGGCGAACGTGTTCTCGAATCCCAGCGGAGGCCCCCACGCCAGGTCCCACCGCTCCGCGTACTCGCTCTCGACGGCCAGCCTTACGGAATCGGGGTCGGAGATCGGGGGGTGCTCCAGGATCGCCGTGTAGGCCGTCCCGGTGTACTCGATATAGACGTCGGCCTCCCCGTCGACGAGTGCGCTGTGGCACACGAACGTGCCGCCCAGGTGGAAGCGCCGCTCGACCGGGACTCCCCGGGCCTCCAGCTCCTGGGCGACGATCTCCCCCAGGATGTCCTGCTCGGTGAAGTTCTTCGACGCCACGACGACCGGATCCTCGCCGCCGCAGGCGCAGACCAGCGCCACGATCGCGAGCGCCGCCGACACGCGGTCAGACACTCTGGCGGTGCCATCACTCACGCTCACCAACCCAGTGGTACGTGCTGACGCATGGCTCGCTCCCGTACAGCCCGACGATGATCGGGTCGAAGTAAATGGTCGCATGCGATTCGCTCGCGGTAAGCAAGGCGCCCTCGAACCTCCCTCGGATGGTGATCGTGTCACGAAATGAGCCCGGAGACTCGATAACGTCACGCAGCTCGAACGTTCCATCGGGTTCCAGAGAACTGGAGTTCCATGGGTGAGTCGGAACGGTCTCGATCTCGCCGTCGTGGACGCTAAAGGTGATTTCGAGCGGGGTCGGCGCCGGCTCAAACAGGAGATCGCATCCCGGATCGGGCCCTGCCGTCCGCAGAATGCGCCAAGTCCCGTCGATGGCCAGAACAGGGGCCACCATCGACGTTCCATCGGAGCAGCCCGCCGACAGCGCGTAGACCAGCGCCGCAAAGGCGTTCGGTGATGCTACCCGCCGCGCGCTCATCATGTGGGACGTACGGAGATGGTTGAGCCAGGAGCACCCGGCGGCGTGAGGCGCCGCGCGAGCCAGCCGAGGGCCCCGTCGGCCGCCAGCGCCAGGAGCGCGGCGGGGACGGCGCCGGCGAGGATCACGGTGTCGTCTACCATGGCGAGTCCCTGGAAGATGTAGACGCCGAGCCCACCGGCGCCAATCGCGGCCGCGATCGTCGCGATGCCGATCGAGATCACGGTCGCGACACGCACGCCGGCGACGATGACGCCCGCGGCGAGGGGCAGCTCGACCTTCGCGAGTAGCTGCCGGTCGGTCATGCCCATCCCCCGCCCGGCCTCGGCGAGCGCCGGATCCACCCCGCGGATCCCAGCGTGCGTGTTGCGGACGATCGGCAGAAGAGCGTAGAGGGTCAGCGCGACGATCGCCGTGGAGGCGCCGATGCCGCCCAGGACGGGCACGGGGATCAGGAACCCGAAGAGGGCGAGGCTCGGCACGGTCTGGAGCACGTTCGCCGTGCCGAGGGCCACCCGCTCCACCCGCCGGTCACGCGTCGCCAGGATGCCCAGCGGGACGCCGATCGCGACCGCCGCGCCGACCGCAATCGCGACCAAGACCACGTGCTCGCCCAGGAGCCCCGCGACCTGCTCGCGATGCGCCGACAGATACCGGAGGAGATCACCCATCGCTGCGTGCCTCCCCGGTCTCTTTAGTCGCGACCGTGGCGTCGAGCGTCGCGGCGAGAGCGCGCGCCGCGGGGTGATCGGAGGCGAGCAGCCTGTCCGGGGGTTCGAGCGCGACCAGCCGACCGCCGTCCATGACCCCCACACGATCTCCCACGGCCAGGGCCTCCCGTAGATCGTGCGTCACGAAGAGCGCGGCCTTGCCGAGGCGCCGGACGAGATCGCGGAACTCCCGCTGCAGCTCGGCGCGGGTGATCGGGTCGAGCGCGCCGAAGGGCTCGTCGAGCAGGAGCAGCGGTGGGTCCGCGGCCAGCGCACGAGCGACCCCGACCCGCTGGCGCTGCCCTCCCGACAGCTGATGCGGCCGACGGTCGGCGTATCCGGATGCCGGCAGGCCGACCAGGGTGAGGAGCTCGTCCACGCGCGATGCAATCCGTTCCGGCGTCCAGCCGAGGAGCTCGGGAACAAGACCGACGTTCCGGCGCACGGTCATGTGTGGGAAGAGGCCGACCTCCTGGATCACCCATCCCGTCCGGCGCCGCAGCTCGACCGGATTCCAGCCGACGGTCGGCCGGCCCTCCACCTCGATCGTGCCGGCGGTCGGATCCAGCAGCCGATTGACGAGCTTCAGCGCCGTCGTCTTCCCCGCCCCCGATCGACCGACCAGCACGAGTGTCTCCCGCGCATCCACGGAGAAAGACAGGTCGCGAACGAGCCAGTGGCCATCGGAGAGCGCGTAGCCCGCGCCGTGGAACGCGACCGCGTCGACCGGCACTAGGGCGCGATCGCCGGCTGATCCACGGCCCAGCGCCAAGTGCCGTCGGGCTGGCGCACCGCGATCTCGGCGGTGACCGCTCCATTCGCCAGGCACATCGAGGTCAGCGCCAGATCCCCTCGCCGCAGCGCGCGTCGCCGCTCCTCGGCACGATTCTCTGCCCGCATGTTCATTCCATGCAGTGCGTCAGATCGGCGTCCCCAATCCGAACGGCAGCGAAATATGCGTTTCGATGCGGTGTATCCTGGGGTCGCCATCCATAGGACCAGCCTTCGCCCCGCACCAGCGGTCCCGGCAAGTTCCATCGGAGACTATAGCCTGCGTCTACCGACGAATACATCCGCAGCGAGAAGCTCCCGTCAGTTAAGTAGCGCGTTCGCGTCGCACCGACGGGTTTGATGCCGAAGTGCAGTTCCTCGCCCCCGACATGAGATTCGCGGTGTGTTACCTGGAAGCATGCGTTTGCGATCACTGCGGGCTCGTAAGCGCTCCCGATCAACGGCAGTGATCCAAGCGCGTACCGCACTTGCTCGCTTTCGGCTGTCGAGTCATCGACGACAACGATCGTGGCGATCCCGACCGCACCGAGCGAGTCCGCGGGCGTACACGGCTCGGCGCAGAGCCACACGCGGTAGGTACCAGGGGTCTGGCCGGCAGACTGGACAGGTGAGAGGAAGGCCAGGCTCGTCATCAATCCGATTCCCGTCAGCGACTCGCGCATCAATGACCTCGAATAGCCCCTGGCTTGGCCCTTCCCGCAGCTCGACTAATATAGGCTCCGATGGAGCTCGACACGCGCATCGTCGGCGCGCGCCTCGACAGGATCCGCGCGCAGATCCCCACCCTCGAGGCCGGGGAGCGCTGGTCCGTGCACCTAGACGGGACGGCGACCTCGGACGACGCCTTCGCGCACTCGGTGGCGCGCGGGCTCTCCGACCATCCCCGCTGGCTCCACTGCCGCTACCTCTATGACGACGAGGGGAGCCGGATCTTCACAGAGATCACCCGGCAGCCCGAGTACTACCTCACGGGCGCCGAGAGCGAGATCCTGGCGACCCGTTCGGACCAGATCCGGGCGCTCGCCGGGGCCGTCCCGATCGTCGAGCTGGGCGCAGGCTCGGCCACCAAGACCCGTCACCTGCTCGACGCCTGGTCCCGCGCGGCGGCGGGTGGCGAGGTCCGCTACGTCCCGATCGACATCGACCGCTCGGTCCTGACGCGCGCCGCGAAGGAGCTGGCAGAAGCGTACGAGCATCTCCACGTGACGGGCCTCGCCACATCCTACGAGCGCGGCCTCGATGCCGTGCGCGGCCTGTCGCCGATGTGCCTCGTGTTCCTCGGCTCCACGATCGGAAACTTCAATCCCGAGGAGACCGACGCCTTCCTCGCGCGCCTGGAGCGCGCGCTGGCTCCGGACGACTCCTTCCTCCTGGGGCTCGATCTCGTCAAGGACGTCCACGTGCTGGAGGCGGCCTACGACGACGCGGCCGGCTGGAGCCGGCGCTTCACGCAGAATCTATTCGCGCGCATGAACCGCGAGCTCGGCACCGCGCTCGACGTCGCGACGATCGACCACGTGGCGTACTGGAACGACCGGTTGGAGCGGATCGAGATCTACGCCCGTTTCCGAGCCGAAGACTTCGTGGAACTGCCGTCGATCGCCCGCTCCTTCCGCATCGCGCCCGGCGAGATGGTTCTGACCGAGATCAGCCGCAAGTTCCGCATCGAGGGGATCGCCGCCGATCTGGCGCGGTTCGGCTTCGCTCTGGAGCGGGAGTTCACCGACGACCGCGGCCGGTTCGCGCTCCTGCTTTGCCGCCGGATCCGCTCCTCGCCCGGCCCGGATCTGGCGAGCCGCCTTGCCGGCGAGCTCCAGACCACGCGGCTCCAGACACTCGACATCCTCGAGGCCCTCTCCGACGAGCAGCTCGAGCGGCAGGTGAGTCCGATCCTCTCGCCGATCGCGTGGGACCTCGGACACATGGCCGAGTTCGAGGAGCTGTGGCTGATCCGCACCCTCGACGGTGGCGCCTCGGAGGGGCTGGCGGCCGCCTACGACGCGGTCCTGACGCCGCGCTCCGAGCGCGGATCGCTCGAGCTCCCCGACCGAATCGGGCTCCTCCGCCGGCTGCGTCAGATCCGCCGCGCCGCGCTCCTGCGGCTGCGCGACATCGACCTCGACGTCAACGATCCGCTTCTCGAGGACGGCTTCGTCTACCGCATGCTCTCGCAGCACGAAGCCCAGCACCAGGAGACGATGCTCCAGGCGGTCGCGCTCATGAACGAAGCGCCGTTCGAGCCCGCGCACCGGCTCGCGGCGCCCCGCGCCAAGCTGCCGCCCGACACCGCCATGGTCGTCGTGCCCGCGGGGCCGTTCCAGGCCGGCGCGACGACCGCGCCAGGCGCCTACGACAACGAGCGCCCGGCCCACCGGGTCGACCTGCCCGCGTTCTGGCTCGACACCGCGCCCGTCACGGTGGGCGAATGGCTCGCGTTCATAGAGGACGGCGCGTACCAACGGCCCGACGCGTGGTCGCAGGCAGGATGGGAATGGCGCACCGCCGAGCTGTGCGAGCACCCCCTCGGATGGAGGCGCGGCGAGGAGGGATGGCTGGACGTCCAGTTCGGCCACGTCGAGCCGCTCGTCCTCAACCGCCCGGTCCAGCACGTCTCGTGGTACGAGGCGGACGCGTTCGCCCGCTGGGCAGGAAAACGCTTGCCGACCGAGCTCGAATGGGAGAAGGCAGCGGCCTGGGACCCGGAGCTGCGGATCACGCGGGTCTGGCCGTGGGGCGACGCGCCGCCGGCGCCCGATCTCGCCAACCTCGGGGCGCGGACGTATGCGCCGGCGCCCGTCGGTGCCTATCCGCGCGGGCGGTCCTTCTACGGCTGTCACCAGATGATCGGCGACGTATGGGAGTGGACCTCGAGCGAGTTTCTCCCGTACCCGGGATTCGAGGCGTTCCCCTACCCCGAGTACTCCGCGGTCCATTTCGGCAAGGGATACCGCGTCCTGCGGGGCGGCTCGTGGGCCTCGGCGCCGATCGTCGCGCGCTGCTCGTTCCGGAACTGGGACCTGCCCGAGCGCCGCCAGATCTTCGCGGGGCTTCGCTGCGCGCGCGACGCTTGACCGATCGCGGATCGTGAGCCGCGCGCTGGGCCCCGGAGGGCTGGCGGACCGGCTGGCAGCGCTATCCCTCGCCGTGACCGGCCTCGCCGTCGAGCGAAGCGCCGTCCCTGTGGCGGACTACTACGACGGGACCTCACGCCCGACCGGAATCGCGGTCCTCACCGGCGCGGGCGCGCGCGGCCGCGGTGAGTGCGTCGCCTGGACGCCACGCGAGCAGGATGAGTTCGCCGCGGCGTGCCAGCGGCTGGCATATCCCGCCGAGACGACAGTCGGAGAGCTCTCCCTGCTTCTCGCCGACGAACTCGACGACCCCTACCACCGCGCGGCGGTGGAAGGCGCCGCCATCGATCTCGCCCTCCGCCAGGCGGGGACGAACCCCTTCGCGCTCGCACGAAGGCCTGCGCTGCCGGTTGCCTTCTGCCGCTCGATCGGACGGGAGCCGGACCCCCTGACGGCGATCGCGAGGGTCCTCGAGCGGGATCCCGGGGCGCGGCTCAAGCTCGACGTCCCTCCCGATGGATGGCCACCCTCGACCTGGGAGGCGCTCGCCGCGTGGGGACGCGTGGTGGTCTTCGACTTCAAGCGGGAGTGCGATCTCGAGCAGGTGCGCCTCGCCCATCGGGCGGTCCCAGACGCCTGGCTCGAAGATCCTCCCGTCGAGGCGATGACGCTCGACCCGCACGGCGACTGGCGCCGCCGAGTGTCGCTGGACGGCTACGTCTTCGCGGCCGTCGATCTCGACGACCCGGAGGTCCCGCCCGCGGCCGTCAACGTCAAGGCGCCGCGCGTCGGCGGCTGGCTCGAGGCGCTCCGCTGTCTGGAGATCTGCCGCCGCCGCGGCTGGCACGCGTACATGGGCGGCATGTTCGAGGCAGACGTGGGCCGTGCACAGGCGCGCGTCCTGGCTTCCCTCTTCACCGCCGACGCCTGGAACGACCTCGCGCCGCTCTCCATCAGCGCGGCGCAATCGCCGTCATCGTCGCAACTCCTGTCGGTCGACGATCACATGGGGTTCTCGGCGCGGTCTTAGCGGTCGTCGGACCCGGTGCACAGAGGAACTCGACGGGAAGCGCTGCGAGCGGGATGAGGCGGTCGAAGGGATCCCTGGTCAATCGAGCGGGAGCGCGTGCCGGACCAGCGAGGTCAGCGGTACCTCGTCGAGGAAATCGCATCAATCCCCTTCGAACCGGCGCAGGTACTCGCGGTCCCACGCCGCCGGCAGGCTCTCGCGCGCGGAATAGGGTCCCGGGCCGTACCTGCGGGACGAGATCCCGGCTTGGCCCAGCTCGACGATGTGCCAGTCCTCCCGATTGGTTGCGTCCCAGAAATCGACCGCGTCGTCGGGACGGAAATCCGGCGCGTCCCGGGCCTCCGGATGGAACAGCCACTCGCAGACGACCCGCGTCCGGCCAGGCGCCGCCGGCCATAGCCGGTGCGCCATCACGTAATCGGGATGGAGGCTCAGGAAAAGATTCGGAAAGATCGAGTAGTAGTACACCCGCTCGAGATCCTCCTCGGGGAGCTCTCCGACCGGCAGCGCGCAGGTCCGGCCGCTCATCGTCATGCTGCCGCCCTTCTCGCCGAGCACCATGTATCCCCCGAGGAACGGACCCTCGACGAGGTCGTTGTGGCCCGAGCGATAGGGCGTGAGCTGGGCGAGGCGCGGGTGGATGACCGGGCAGTGAAGACACTCGGAATAATTCTGGAACAGGAGCTTCCAGTTCGCCCTGACGTCGTATTCGATCCGCCGCCAGGAGCGCAGTGTGTCGAGCCCGAAGCGCGCGAACCGGTCGACGAGCGGCGCGTACGCGTCCTCGAAGGGTTCGGGATCCTCCCCGAGATGAACGAACAGGAAGCCGCCCCAAGAGGCGGTCGCCGCCGCGTGGAGGGGATAGTCCGCCCGGTCGAAGTCTTCTACCGTGTCCATGTCGGGCGCGCCGATCAGGCGGCCGTCGAGCGCGTAGGTCCAGGCATGGTAGGGGCACTGGATCGAGCGGCCGAGCCGTCCGCGCTCCGCCTCGCAGAGCCGCGTTCCGCGGTGGCGGCAGACGTTGTGATGGGCGCGCGCGACGCCGTCCTCCCCCCGGACGACGATCACGCTCTCCCCGGCGGACGAGACGAGGAAGTACTCCCCCGGCTGGGCGATCTCCTCCTCGCGTCCGGCGCAGAGCCAGGAACGGAGGAAGATCCGCTCCCGCTCCTCGGCGAAGACTTCGGGCGCCGTATAGTAGAAGCCCGGGAGCGTCCGCGAGCCCGGACGGTAGCTCTCCTTCGTCTCGAAGAATCCCGCCGCGCCCTCGCGCGCGCCCTCGGTGTCGCCGTCCTGCACCGTCATCCGCGCTCCTCCAGGTCTGTCAGAACCGCGCCGGCGGCGAGACGTCCCGAAGCGCCCGTGATCGCGCCAGCCGGATGCGTTCCGTTGCCGCAAAGGTAGAGGCCGCCGATCGGCGTGCGGTAACCGGACCATCCCGGCACCGGTCGCATGAACAGGAGCTGGTCGAGCGCCAGCTCGCCCTGGTAGGGATCGCCCCCGTCCAGGGCGTAGCGCGCTTCCAGATCGGCGGGAAGCAGGACCATACGTTCGAGGATCGCCCCCGGCAGGTTCGGCGCCCGTTCCGCGAGGATCGCGATGACGCGCTCGGCGAGCGCCTCCGCGGAGACGCCGCCGGGTTCCGCCGTCTCCCGCCCGTCTACCGGGACGAACCGCACGTCGATCGACATCACGTGCCGACCGGCCGGCGCGAGCGTGGGATCGGCCAGCGAGGGAATCCGCGCCTCCAGCACCGGGTGCTCCGACACCTTCCCGTGCTTGGCGTCGTCGAACGCGCGCTCGACGTAGTCGAGTCGCGGCGCTACCACGACGACCCCGGCCGGCGGATCGGCGAGGCCCTCGAAGCGCGGCGCTTCCGAGAGCGCGAGATGGATCCTCGCGAATCCGCCCCGGAACCGGATCTGCCCGAGCGCGTGGACGAAATCGGGATCGAGCCACGTCGGTCCCGCGATGTGAAGGAGCGTCCGTGCGGGGCCCAACCCCGACAGCACCGCGCGCGCGGCCAGCGCCGAGCCGTCCGCGAGCCGCACCGCCGTTGCGCGCCCCCGATCGACGTCGATGCCTTCGACCGGGGAGTCCACTCGCAGCTCCACGCCCCGGGCCCGCGCAGTGGCGGCCATGGCCTCGACCAGTCTCCCGACGCCGCCCCTCACCACCGTGCGGATGCCGAAGCAGCCGATCGGGCTCCCCACGAGATGGTGAAGGAGGACCAGGGCCGTCCCCTGGGCGCGGGGCCCCTGGAAGAGGCCTCGGACGGAAAGCGCGCCCAGGACGCCCTTCAGCAGCTCGTCCTCGAAGGAGTCCTCAAGGAGATCATGCGCGGGGAGCGGCAGCACGCGGAAGAGCTCCGTCATGTCGTATCGGCCGAGGCCGCGCACCTTGCGGCCGAGGCCCAGGAACGGGGCGAGCTCTCGGAGCGGCCCGGCTGGGCGAAGTGCAGGGCGATCGGCCGCTTCCTCGAGGATGCGCGCGAAGGCGTCCATCCGCGCCGTGAACGCCTCCCAGCGGTCCGCGTCGCGTCGGGAGCGCTCGGCGATCGCGGCGCGCGAGCGCGCGGGGTCGCGCCAGAGCACGACGGGGGCGCCGCTCTCCGCCGGAGCCGCCAGCACCGGATCAGGCGCCAGGAGCGCGAGGCCGTGCTTGTCGAGCTCGAGCTCCCGCAGGGCGCGCGGATCGAGAAAGCCTGCATCCGCGTGCACCGGGTCGACCCGGAAGCCCGGCAGGAGATCCTCGGCGGCCGCCGTGCCGCCGATCGACGGCCCGGCCTCGAGAACCATAACGCGGCGGCCCTCGCCGGCAAGACTCGCTGCGGCCACCAGCTCCTCGGGTCCCGAGCCGAGGACGATCGCGTCGTAGCTCATCGCCCCCCGTCCGCGAGCACGGCCTTCGCTGCCAGCCGGCCGCTTGCGCCCATGATCCCACCGCCCGGATGCGTCCCCGATCCGCACTGGTAGTAGCCCCGGACCGGCGTCCTGTGGTCGGCCCAGGCGGGAGAAGGTCGCAGGAAGAAGAGCTGCGACAGCGCCAGCTCGCCCTGGAAGATGTTCCCCTCCGAGAGCCCTGTGACCGCTTCGATATCGACGGGCGTGATCACCTGCCGGTGGAGGATCGCCGAGCGGATGTTCGGCGCGTACTCGGCCAGCGTGTCGACTACCGCGTCGCCGAACGCCTCGCGGCTCGCATCGTCCCAGCCGCCGTTCCTGTGGTAGGGCGCGTACTGGACGAAGATCGACATCACGTGCTTGCCGGGCGGGGCCATCGTGGGGTCGAGCATCGAGGGGATCACGATGTCGAGGAACGGCCGGCGCGAGAACTCGCCGTACTTCGCGTCGTCGTAGGCGCGCTCCAGGTAGTCGACGCTCGGCGCGATCGCCATGGCCCCCTTGAGATGGGGCCCGACCCCCGGAAAGGCCGTGAAGTCCGGAAGCTCGGAGAGCGCGAGGTTTACCTTGCCCGAGGATCCGCGGAAGCGGAATCGCTCGACCGCCTCGACCAGCTCCGTCGGCAGCTCGGCGGGCTCGACGAGATCCAGAAACGTCCGACGCGGATCGAGGCCCGAGATCACCGTGCGCGCGCGCAGTTCCTCGCCGTTCTCGAGCGCCACGCCCACCGCGCGGCCGTCCTTCACGATCACCGACCCGACCGCGGCATCGGTCCGGATCTCGGCGCCGAAGCCGCGCGCCGCGGACG
Source organism: Gemmatimonadota bacterium (assembly GCA_035249945.1). Taxonomy (GTDB): domain Bacteria; phylum Gemmatimonadota; class Gemmatimonadetes; order JACCXV01; family JAHWKZ01; genus JAICNR01. Next base: position 11,811 of record DATFFS010000268.1, on the reverse strand, counting down.
CGATCGACTCGCTGACCGCACCAGTTCCGCCGCGGGCAAACCCCCACGCCCGGAAGACCCCGTCGATCTCACCCATGTAATGGTGGAGGAGCACGTATGCCGTCCCCGGCGAGCGGGGTCCCAGGAACGTGCCGATGATTCCGCTCGCCGACTTCGCGGCCACGAGCGCTTCGCTCTCGAACCACTCCCGGAGATAGTCCGCCGAGCTCATCGTCATCAGCTTGAAGAGCGCGTGCAGGTCCTTCTCCCCCAGATCGCGGAAGTGCTTGCCGAGCCGGCCCATGGCGAGGAGGTCGCGCGGGTGGAGCGACGCGGGATCGGGCGGTTCGGTGGCGAGGAGCGGCTTGACCGCCATCGCCATCCGCTGCATGAGCCGCCCGAACTCCTGCATCGCGTCGGCGTCCCGCGGCGAGTGCCGGTACAGTTCGCGCCGGGTCTCCTCGGCGTCGGCCCACGTCGCCAGATAGTCGCCGCCCGGGAGCGGGTTGAACGTGCTCTCCAGAGGAACGATGTGAAGGCCGTGGCCGGGCAGGTCCAGGTCGCGGATGATCTCGGGCCTGAGGAGACTCACCACGTAGGAGTAGACCGTGAACTTGAAGCCGGGGAAGATCTCCTCGGTGACGGCGGCGCCCCCCAGGACCGGCCGGCGCTCGAGCACGAGAACCTTCCGTCCCGCGCGCGCGAGGTACGCCGCGCAGACGAGCCCGTTGTGTCCACCCCCGACGACGATCGCGTCCCATTTCCGTGCGATCTGCATCATCACGCCCGCTTGCGCTCGGGATCGAAGAACGGCGTCTTCGTGACGGTCGCGCGCGCCCGCCGCCGCCGGTGCTCGACGGTGACCTCGAGCTCGACCTCGGCGCCGAAGGCCGCATGCGGCGCTTCGAGATGCGCGAGCGCGAGCGATTTTTTGAGCAGCGGCGACCAGCACCCGCTGGTCGCGTAGCCGATCTGCCTGCCCCCGACGTACACCGGAGCGCTGGTACGCCACGGCACCGCCGGCAGTTGCGGGGGGAGTCCGACGTCGACGTACAGCTCCTCGAGCGCGTCCCAGTCGACGACGATGCCGCGGAGAGACCAGGCCGATCCCCGCTCACGCTCCCTCGCCAGCGCGCGCTGCCCGACGAAGGGCGCCTTTTCCTTCGCGACGGTCCAGCCGAGGCCGAGCTCGAAGGGCGAAGACTTCTGCGCCTCGATGAGCGCGCGCCGCGCCGAGACGTAGTCGACGTCGATCAGGATGAGCCCCGCCTCGATTCGCGCCACGTCCATCGCCTGGAGGCCGGCCGGCAGAAGGCCGTGGGGTGCGCCCGCCTCGACGATGGCGTCCCACAGCGCCTCCGCCCAGTCGTTCGAGACCCAGATCTCGTAGCCGAGGTCGCCGGTGTACCCGGTGCGGGTCAGCGTGGCCGGGATCCCTCCGAGGACGGCCTCGCAGGCGCGGAAGAAGCGCAGCCCGGCCACGTCCGCCGCCGAGTCCACCGCTGCGAGGTCCGTCAGGATCCGCCGGGCCGCCGGTCCCTGCAGCGACAGGGCCGCCGTGTCGTAGGTCTCGTCCTCGACGACGGCGTCGATCCCCACCGCGTTCTGATGGAGCCACCGCAGGTTGGGATGCGCCGACGTCAGCCGGAACTCCTTCTGGGCGAGCCGCGTCACCGTGCCGTCGTCCAGCACCTTGCCCTGCGGATCGCACCAGGGCGTATAGAGGACCTGCCCGACCTTGCAACGCGCGACGTCGCGCGTCACGATCCGGTCGAGCAGCGCGGCGGCCCCCGGACCGCGGATCCGGTACTTGAAGAGCGGGGTCACGTCGATCAGCGCCGCGGCCCCCCGGATGGCGGCATACTCGAGCTCGTGGATCAGGTCGTAGGAGGCGGGGACGACGTACCCTGCCCAGTGGCGCCAGGTGTGCCCGCGGACCAGCGGCGCCGTGCGGGAATGGAAGGGGGTCGTGCGAACGGCGGCGGTCGTCATGGGACCTCGGCCTCGAACGGCGCTGTGCCTGGAACGCGGCTGTGGAATTTTGAACCGTCAGTTCATATTATGAACCGAATGTAGAAACCGGCCGCCTTTGCCGTCAAGCGGGACGCGGCGGGGGACTTCAAGCCGTCGCCGAGGGACTTCAAGCCGTGGAGGGACGCTGCCAGTTACACGATCGCGCTCGGAGCCCTACGCGGGTACGCAGTCCGTGCGGCGCGCCATGGCGCTCCTCAAGGTCTTCAGCAACGAACGTCCCGAGTGGGGACTGTCGGACCTGGCGCGGGCCACCCACCTGAACAAGACGACCGCCTACCGCCTGCTGACCGCACTCGAGGCCGAGGGCCTGGTCGCCCGCGGGCCGCTCTCCGACGGCTGGCGGCTGGGCAACGAGGCGATCGCCTTGGGCGCGCTAGCGCTGAGATCCAACGATCTCATGACCGCGGCCCGTCCTGAGCTCGAGGCGCTCGTCCGGGAGACAGGCGAGACCGCGTCGCTCGAGGTCCTGGTCGGGGACGAGATCGTGATCCTGGACGGCGTCGAGGGACCCGCGCTGGTGGGCGCCAGCTCGGAGATCGGCACCCGCTGGCCCGCCCATGCGACCTCGACCGGGAAGGTGCTCATGGCCGCCGAAGGCCCCCGTCCCTCGGGCCGGAGCGGAAGGCGTCTCCGGAAACTGACTCCCCGGACGATCACGGATCCCGATCGGCTGGAGCGCGAGCTGGACCGCGTGCGGGAGCGCGGCTGGGCCAGCGCCGTCGAGGAGCTCGAGGCCGGCTACGTCGCCGTGGGCGCGCCGGTCCTCGACCACGCCGGGCGTGCGCTGGCGGCGATCAGCGTTGGCGGGCCCGCCGCCCGCCTGACCGGACAACGGATCCCGCGCCTCGCCCGGAGCGTCGTCGCCCACGCTCGACGCATATCACGCCGCCTCGGGGCGGCATCGTGAACCGCGTCCGCCAGAGCGACCGACTGAGCGCAGTCCAGTCCCCGGAGGACATCCCACCGTCACTGCGCGAGACGCCGATCGGACGGCTTCTCGAGTACCACAACCTCGAACGCCCCTTCGATCGCTACGATCGCGCCGCCATCCTCATCGGGATGTGCATGGATCACAGGAACCAGCTGCGCCTGCCGGACCAGTTCGCGTTCGTGCTGAGATCGGGCGGAGCCAACCTCCGGCCCAGCGACTTCAAGGTCTCGTTCGCAGTCGCCGTAGGGGGTGTGCGGTCGATCGCCCTGATCGGCCACACGGACTGCAGGATGTCGGAGCTGGGGTCCCGGCGGGACGAGTTCGTCGCCGGGCTGGTGGACGCGGGATGGGAGCGCAAGGCGGCCGAGCGCCACTTCGTGGAATCGGTGCCGCAGTTCGAGATCGGCGACGAGATCGACTTCGTGATCGCCGAGAGCGCGCGTCTGCGCGCCCGCTATCCAGCGGTCTCGGTGGCGCCGCTCATCTACCGCGTGGAGGACGGGCGGCTCTATCTCGTGCGGGAGGAGCGCTAGCTGCCCCCCGGGTCAGCGCGGCGGGGAGCCGGCGGATCGGCCTCGTCCCTGAGGCGGCTGACGAAGTGGTCGAGGTCCATCTGTCCGAGCTCGCCACCGGAATGAGAGCGCACGCTGACCTTCGAGGACCCGACCTCCTTCTCTCCCACGACCAGCATGTACGGGATCTTGTGCATCTCGGCGTCGCGGATCTTGTACCCCACCCCTTCGCGCCGCTCGTCGACGTGCGCCCGCAGACTGGCCCGTCCGAGATGCTCCGCGACCGTCTGCGCGTACTCGTTGTACGTATCGCTGACGGGCACGATCCGCACCTGCTCAGGCGCCAGCCAGGTCGGGAACGCGCCGCCGTAGTGCTCCACGAGGATTCCCATGAAGCGCTCGATCGAGCCCAGAATCGCACGATGGATGACGACCGGCCGCTCTTCGGTGCCCTCGGGGGTCGTGTAGTGGAGACCGAACCGCTCGGGCAGGTTGAAGTCGCACTGGATCGTCGAGAGCTGCCACTTCCGGCCGAGCGCGTCGGTCACCTGGAAGTCGATCTTCGGCCCGTAAAAGGCTCCCTCGCCCGCCACCTCGCGGAACGCGAGCCCGTTGGCGACCAGCGCCTGCCTGAGTGCGTCCTCCGCCACGTCCCAGGCGGCGTCCGAGCCGATCCGCTTGTCGCCTCTCAGCGACAGCTCGATCCCCACCGTGAAGCCGAACACCTCCTCCATCACGTACTGCACCAGCCGGATCAGGGACGTGACCTCGTCCTGGATCTGGTCCGGGCGGCAGAAGATGTGGGCGTCGTCCTGCACGAACGTGCGTACCCGGAAGAGCCCCGTGACCACGCCCGACTTCTCGTAGCGGTGTAACCGCCCGAAATCGGCGTAGCGGATCGGCAGGTCCCGGTACGACCGCTTCTGCGCCGCATACACGTACGTCGACGCGGGACAGTTCATCGGTTTGACCGCCATCTCGCGCTCGTCCACGCCGGTGAAGAACATGTGCTCCTTGTAGTTCTCGTAGTGCCCCGATATGTGCCACAGCTCCACGTCGTAGATCTGCGGGGTCACGATCTCGTCGTGGGGCCAGCCGTCGGCGTAGAGCTCGCGCATGAAGCGCTGGAGCCGGTTGTAGATCCACGCGCCCTTGGGATGGAAGTAGGGGCTCGCCGGCGCGTTGGGATGGAAGCTGAACAGGTCGAGCTCCTTGCCGAGCTTGCGATGGTCGCGGCGCTTCGCCTCTTCGATCCGCGCCAGGTGCGCGTCGAGATCGCCGCGTTTGAAGAACGCGGTTCCATAGATCCTGGTCAGCATCCGGTTGCGTTCGTCGCCGCGCCAGTAGGCGCCCGCGGTCGAAAGAAGCTTGTAGGTGCCGAGGCGTCCGGTGCTCGGAACGTGCGGGCCGCGGCACAGGTCGAGCCAGTTCCCCTGCCGGTAGATCGTCAGCGTCTCGCCCTCGGGCAGGTCTTCGATGATCTCGACCTTGTAGGGCTCGCCCAGCTCCCGAAAAAGGGCCAGCGCGTCCTCCCGCGAGACCTCCTCGCGCACGATGGGATGGTCCTCCATTACGATCCTGTCCATCTCGGACTCGATCGCCGGAAAGTCTTCCGGAGTGAACGGCTCCTCGCGCTCGAAGTCGTAGAAGAAGCCGTCCTCTATCACAGGGCCGATCGTGACCTTCGTGTCGGGCCACAGCCGCTGGACGGCCTGCGCCATGAGATGGGCCGTCGAGTGACGGTAGAGCCCCAGGGTCTCCGGATCCCGCTCCGTCAGGATGCGGATCGCGGCATCCGATTGGATCCGGCGGGAGAGATCGACCACGCGGCCATCTATGGCGGCGGCATAGGCCGCCTTGGCCAGCCGCGGCCCGATTCGCTCGGCGATCTCTCCCAGCGAAGCGCCTCGAGGCGCCTCCAGCTCGGAGCCGTCCGGCAGGCGAACCTTGATCGTTCCGTTTTCACTCATCGGCGGGATGAAACTACCCGGGCTCATCGGGGCGGGCAAAACGCGAACGGGGCCACAAGGCCCCGTTCCGCTCCACCGCGATCGTACGAACGATCGGTTTACTGTGCCCGGGTGGCCTCGGTCACCAGGCGGAGGACCGAGTCCGCCTCCGTCGTCTCGTAGCGAGCGATGGTCGTTCCCACCAGGCGATCGCCATCCAGCCTGAGCACCAGATGGGCGGTGGTCATGACGCCGGCTCGACGCGTGCTTTCGAAGGGTGGCGTGTCCATCAGAATGCTGTCGCCGGAGATGGCCACATCGCCCTCGAAGGGATCGCGACCGGGCAGCAGTATCGTCATCCCATCGGGCCTGATTTCCCCCTGATAGACCGTGGCCGTCGTGTCGCCGCTCTCGGGCACCGCTCGAAAGTCCCAGGTTCCCGCGAGATCGGCGAGAGAGATGGTGGGCGTGGCCGCGATGGTATCCGCGGGCAGTTCCTGGCTGGCTTCCTCGGCCGGCTCGCTTTCGCAGGCGGACAGGATCAGTCCGCTCGCGATAACGAGGCAGAGCCTCGTCGTTCCGCGCATGCAGGTCTCCGACTTGTTGGTGGAAGAGCGAAAAACAGGAAGCACAAGGATGATCGTCGTCGAGCGCCCCGTCAATCCGGGCCGATCCAGCCCCATCGCCTCAGGTCCACGCGACCGTCGGACTCGAATTCTACTCCTTCGGCCTCGAGAAGCGCGCGCTGGAGCTCGGGCGGGAGGCCGACCTTGGAGATCGAGATCCCGCCGCTCTTGTTGATGACCCGGTGCCAGGGGACGTCGGTGCCGTCGGGGAGCGCGTGGAGCGCCCACCCCACCGCGCGCGCGCCACGCGGCTTCCCGCAGAGAGCCGCGATGTGGCCGTACGTCGTGGCTCGCCCGACGGGGATGCGGCGGACCATCGCGTAGATCGCCCCGTAGAAGTCAGACGGGGCGGAGCTCAGCAACCGGCGGCGGTCGCCCGGGCGCGCTCGGCGAGAAGCGTTACGCATCCTTCGAAGTCCGCCCGCGGAAATCCCGACTCGGCGGCGATCTCCCGCACGAGGCCCTGCGTGCCCACCACGGCCAGTCGGCAGGAGCCGGTCTCGGCCGAGCCTGCGTCGTACCGCGTGAAGGCCTGGGTCTGCGTCGCGGCGGAGAGATCGAAGAGGTCGACGGACAGGAGCGGCGTTTCGGCCGCCGACTGATCGATGCATGCGTCGGCCTTCGGCAGGGCCCCGGCGAGCGCCTCCCTGTCCCAGCAGGGGCACGTCGCGGCGCTGGCCGCAGTCGTGGGTGAGGCGGAGACGACCGGCCCCGCCTGGCGCGGGGCGGAGGGCTCCTCCCCGCAGGCGAGCGTCAGGGAAACAAAAGCGGCGAACGTTGCCAGTGCCTTCATCCGGTTCCTCGGATCACGGTTTCGTACGATGCGCCGATGCTATCGCGCGCCTTCCCGACTGTCAATCGAGCCGTTCTCGAAGTACCCCTCGACCAGGGCTGTCAGGCCCTCCGCCGCAGAGATGCGCGGCCTGAAGCCCAGCTCTCTCCTAGCTCTCGCGATGTCGAACGAGCGACCGCTGAGGAAGAGGTCGTAGCTGTGGAGGCGCTGGATCTTCATGCCAAGGTACCGGCAGAGCGCGAGGTCGACGTGGCGCGTGACCCGGAAGGGAAAGGCCGGCCAGGACCGCCTCGTCGTCCTGACCCCCAGCGCCTGGGCGAATGTCGCGACCAGGTCCCCGATCGCCACCGGCTCCGCGCCAGCCAGGTTGTAACAGCGACCCTCGATCCCGGGTGTGTCCGCGCAGCGCCGGAGGCCATCCACGATGTCGAGCACGTGACCCAGATGCACGGGATTCCGACCGTCGCCGATCATGCGAAATCGGTTCGCCCGGATAGACCGACAGAACCTCAACCAGTTACTGGCGCCGGGCCCGTAGATGCTGGCGAGCCTCGCGACCACGACGGGCAGTCGGGTCTTCGACGCGATCTCGAAGACCACCCGCTCGGCCCGCGCCTTGCTGATCCGATACGGCGTGTCGGGGTGCAGCGGCGTCGACTCGTTCGCCGGGAATCGGTTGCGGTACCCGTACACGCCGCAGCTGCTGACGTGCACGAACCGCCGCGCGCCGGCGCGGGCCGCCGCCGCCGCAATGTTCGCCGAACCCTGAACGTTGACGTCTTCCAGCTCACGGTTCGAGCCGCTGCGGCTTGAGGTGACGGCCGCGACGTGATAGACGACCGCGCATCCTTCCGCGGCGGCCTCCAGCGAGCCTGGTTCGACGAGATCCCCGACCACGAGCTCCATCGCAGGAAGGCGGCTGGGATCCGTTCCTCGGCGGACGAGCGCCCTGACACGATGGCCGTCATCGACCAGGCTTCGCGCCAGGCGGCCACCGATGAACCCCGTGGCGCCGGTGACGAGGACACGCTCATTCGTCGGGGAGCTCACAGCTGCGGTCCGAAGCGCTGGCGGAGGTATCCCACGGCGTTGGCCAGCTGGGCCACGCAGAGGAGTCCGCTGATCGCGATGGCCCGGGCGCCGTGCGATCGCGACAAGGGGTACCGGATGAGACCGAGGTAGAACGAGATCGGCTCGAAATCCGCGGCCTTCGAGTTGCGCAGCGCCGCCGCCTGACGAAAGCGCCGGCTGCCGCGTCCGTACCGGTAATGGAGATGGCAGAAGCCTGCTAGATCCAGCGGATGCCGATGGTCGACGACGGCGTCGTGGGCGTAGACGAGACGCCGGCCGGCGATCCGCCACCGATCGCAGAGCTCCCGGTCCTCTCCGGTCACGAACTCCGTGCGGAAGCCGCCCATCTCGCGCAACGCCTCCAGGGGAAAGGCGAGGTTGTTCGGAGTGAAGAACCGAGCGTCCTCGATGGCCGCGTTGTAGTACTCGTAGAGGTGCCGCAGGAGCAGATCGGTGGAGGTGGAATAGAGGTTGTCGACTTCCTGGTTCACGATCCGCCCCCCCACCGCGATCGAGGAGTCGGCGGCGAACCGTGCCGCCAGGGCGGAGAGCCAGTCCGGGCGCGGGCGGCAATCGTCGGCCGTGAATGCCACGAACTCGCCCGAAGCGGCCTCGAGACCCGTATTGCGCGCAGCCGCCGGCCCACCTCGCGCGCGTCGCAGGACCGTCATCGCAAAGGGCGGTGAAGGGGCCGATAACGCGGCGGAGACCGGGCTGGGGCTGCCGTCGTCCACCACGATCACCTCGAAGCGATCCGCGGGGTACTCGAGAGCCGCGAGGGAAGCCAGGCAGTTCTGGAGGTCCCGCAGCCGATCGTAGCTGGGAACGACGACCGAGAAATGGGGCAGGTCCACGATCTATTGCGCCGCTTGACGGCGATCGCGTTCGCTCACGTGGCGAAGGCGCTCCAGCTCGAAGGTCACGCGCTTACGCGAAGAGTCCCCCTTACCGATCGCATACCCGACGAGCTCCCCCACGGTCGCCGATACCAGGCCGAGCGCGATCGGGGGCAGTGCTCTGGGCAGGAGCTCGCGCTGCAGCCCGCAGCGACGAATCTGCCGGAGGACGCGGGCGCCGCGAACGAATGGGATCAACGGGGCGCCCGCGATATAGAGCATCCGACGAGGCCACCCCCAGCCGCCCAGGGCCGACCTGTTGGCGCCGAACTCTCGATAGTTGTAGAACTGCAGGCCCATTATCTCGCTCGCGCGCGATACGTTCAGATGATTGGTCCGGGCGGCCGGTTCGTAGTAGAGACGGTGGCCGTTGGCTACCAGGTCATACTGGAGGGCCGTCTCGGTTTCGAGGAAGTGGTCGAGCCGCGGGCCGTATGCCAGCAGCAGATCGCGCTTGTAGGAGGTCTGGTGAGATGGCAGCGCGGCGGCGGGGCCCGGCTCGCCAGGGGCGACCCAGTCCGCGAAATCGAGGAACATCGAGGTCCAGCTCACGGCCGATTCAGGGTTGGCGTTCGTGATGGAGGGTCCGACCGCGGCCCACGGCCCGGCGTGCGCCTCGACCAGCGCCTCGGCCCATCCCGGCAGCGGATACGAGTGCTCCTCCACGTAGACGACCACGGGAGCCCGCGACGCACGCACGCCGGCGGCCTCCACGGGGCCCAGGTTGTCGATCTCCCCCACCTCCACGACCTGCCAGCCCCAGAAGCCGTCCAGGACCGCGTGGTCGGGCTCGAGCCCCTCTCTCGAGGGGGCCACGATCACGACCTCGATCTGCCCGCGGATGCCCTGAGCATGCAGGTGCTCGACGCTCTTCCGGATCGTCTCGTAGCTCCCTGGCGTGATGAGGATGGCCGAAAGCACGGGCTCCGATGTCATGGTCAGCTCCTGCTCAGCACCCGGGCCAACCGGGGACGGGTCTCAGGGTAGAAGTATTTCTCCGCGAGGATCCTCGCCTGGCCGCGCGGGACGGGCCATAGGGTCAGGAACCATAGCGCGGCCAGGAGGCGCACCCGCCATGGCAGGTGTTCCTGTAGCAGCGCCACCTGGATTCCCCGGACAGCCAGGCCGGTCAAGGTATCCTTCGCGAGCGGATGCCGCGCGGGATCGAGCTTGAGCGAGACCATGCGCATGGCGAAGTACCGCAAGTCGGCCACGTCATCCGCGTCGGACGGGAGCGATCCCAGCCTCCGCGATTCCGCGAATTCCTTGAGTGCCGGCTGCGCGTCGTGGGTCAGCTCGATGTAGGTCCGGACCTGGTCGAGGTCCAGCCGGTCCCGAAGATCCTTGTTGGTCTCGTGGCGGCGGTAGTGGGCGCCCACGCGGTTTAGCGAAACGATTGGCCCGCACAGCGCGCTGGCGCGGACCAGGTAGTAGTCGACGGCTATGTGGAACAGTGGCTCCGGCATGGGAAGGATCCGCTGCAATGTCCGCGCCGAGAACGCGTGGCCGCTGGTCGGTGGCCACCAGGTCACGTTGTTGAACCGAGCTACTCCCGCGCCCAGGTCCCCGCTCGGCATCGTCACGTAGTCCGCGGGGATCCGCTCGCCGGTCGGATGCCCCTCGGAATCGGTGACCTCGAGGCGATACTGGACGCGCACTGTATCTGGAGCCGCACGAAACGCCTGCGCCACCGAGGCGACTATGTCGGGCAGGAGCATGTCGTCGGAATCGAGGAAGATCACGACATCTCCCCGGCAGAGGGCGAACCCCGCGTTGATCGCCGAGGCCTGCCCGCCGTTGGGCTTCAGCAACGCGCGAACGCGGCCGCCGTAACGGTCGAGCACCGCTCGCGACTCGTCGGTCGAGCCATCATCGACCACGATGGTCTCCGTCGCCGGATAGGTCTGCGCGAGAGCGCTCTCGATCGCCGCCGCCAGGAACCGCCCATAGTTGTGGTTGTTGATCACGATGCTGACCAACGGCTCACACCTCACGCCGGTGCTTCCCCATGGGCGAAGTCGAGACGCTCATCCGGACGCATGTGTCGTTCGCGATCGTACTCCAGTCGGGTAACCCGCTCCACGGAGTCCCCGCCGCCGAACGCGTATCCCATCAGCTCTCCGAATCCGTCGAGCACGAAGCCCACGAACAGCGCCGGAAGTACCGCGGGAAAGACCCCGTGCTCGACGGTGGGGCCGCGCACGAACCGCAGAGCACGCCCGAACCGGACCAGCGGAATCAGGGGAGATGCGGCGACGTAGGCCACCCGCTTTGCCGGAGACCATTCGCGCGCCCGCGCCGCCCCGAACATTCGGCCCACGGCAACCCGCAGGGGTACGGACACGCCGGCCCGGGAAATGTTGAAATGCCGGGTCTTCGCATCCGGCTCGAGGTACAGCTCGTTTCCTTTGGCGCGGAGGTCCCACTGGAGAACGGTCTCCGCTTCGATCATGCCCTCGAGCCGATCCCCGTACGCCAGCAGGAGGTCGCGCTTGTAGCTGCTGTTGTGGGGCGGGATGTGACCGCGGGGGCCCGGCGGAACCGGCCATACCCACGGTCCGTACTCGATCAGGAGGTTCACCCAGCTGAGGAGCGACCGCGGGTTCCCGTTGAGGAACGCGGGGCCGACGGCTGCCCATGGGCGTTCGTGGGCGCGTATCAAGGCGGCTGCCCATCCGGGGGACGGAAAGCTGTGGTCTTCGGTGAACGCGATCACTGGAGATCGCGCCGCCCGCACCCCCGCCGCGCGGCCGGCGGCCGATGAGGTGGTGGGGCCTGTCTCGACGAGCTGAAAGGAGTGAAACGGCTCGAGCTGCGACTCGTCCACCTGCGCTTCGACCCCGGAAGGCGCCACGACCACGATCTCCAGCTGACCCGCCACCGTCTGCTCCCGCAGCCGCTTCAGCGTATGCATCAGCCTGTCGAAACGGTCCCGCGTCACCATGATCACCGACATGCGTGGATCGCGGGCGTCCCCGGCATCGGGGGTCGGACTGTCGGACGCGGTCGGCCGATCTGCC
>DATFFS010000267.1:0-4366 GCA_035249945.1 Gemmatimonadota bacterium | reverse complement strand
TATCACGACATCTCCGAGCTCCTCGACGCGCGCCGCGAGGCCGAGGCCGCCAACAGCGCGAAGAGCCAGTTCCTCGCCAACATGAGCCACGAACTGAGGACGCCGTTGAATGCGATCATCGGGTACAGCGAGATGCTGCGCGAGGAGGCCGAGGACCGGGACCTGGAGGACTTCGTCGCCGATCTCGGGAAGATCGGCTCGGCCGGGCAGCATCTGCTGCGCCTCATCAACGACGTCCTCGACCTCTCGAAGATCGAGGCCGGAAGGATGGAGCTCTCCGTCGAGGCGTTCGATCTGGGGCGGCTGATCGACGATGTCGTGACGACCGCGCGGCCCCTCGCCGAACGCAACGCAAACCGACTGGAGTCAGCATGCTCGGTGGAGGGGACGATGCGCTCGGACCCGACGCGCGTCCGCCAGGTCCTCCTCAATCTCCTGTCGAACGCCTGCAAGTTCACCGAACGCGGATCGATCCAGCTCGACGCTCGGCCGGATGGATCGGATGACGGCGGCTGGGTGGAGATCGAGGTGCGCGACACCGGGATAGGGATGACGCAGGAGCAGATGGGACGGCTCTTCCAGGCCTTCTCGCAGGCCGAGGCGTCGACGTCGGCCCGGTACGGCGGCACCGGCCTCGGGCTCGCGATCTCGCGGCGGTTCTGCCGCATGATGGGCGGCGACGTGGACGTCCGGAGCGTGCCCGGGGAGGGCACGGCGTTCACGGTACGGCTGCCTCGCGTCGCGCCGCTGCCCCTGGAGCGAGCCGCGGAGGTGGCGCAATGAGCGCCCGCGGTCGCGTCGACACGAACACGAGCGCGATCGCGCGGCTCCGCTCCGCGCTCCTCGGGCTCAGCACCCGGATCGCCGAGGCACGCGGCGAGGACGAGGTGTGCCGCAGCGTAGTCGAGGGGCTCCGAAGCGACGCTTTCGGCTTCGACGCCGTGGGTCTCTACCTGGCGGGTTCCTCCGCGTTCGATCCGCGGCTCAAGGCGAGCGCGGGTCCGTTCGGGACCGACGGCGGCGCGCCCGTCTCCGAGCTCAAGCTTCCGCTCAAGGTCGGCCAGAGCGCGATCGGCGAGCTGGTCGTCCAACGCGACCGTACGCGCGCCTTCGAGAAGGGCGACATGGAGATCGCCGCCGCGGCGGCGAGCCAGGCGTCGATCGCGATCGCGCGCGCGCGGCTGATCGAGGCCGAGCGCATGCGCACGACCGAGCAGCGCGCGCTCCTCGACACGCTACAGGACCTCTCAGGCGAGCTCGAGCTGGGCCGGTTGCTCCAGGTCGTCCTCGAGCGCGCGGTGTCGCTCCTCGGCGTGACGGGCGGCGAGCTGGCCGTGTTCGACGAAGAGGCCGAGGAGCTGGTCGTCCTGGCGAGCCACAACATGCCGACCGACGCGGTGGGAACGCGCATGCGGCTCGGTGAGGGGGCGATGGGGCACGCCGGCGTGACCCACGAGTCGCTGATCATCCCCAACTACCAGGCCTGGGCCGGCCGCTCGCCCCAGTACGTCGACGACACCGTCCAGGCCGTCATGGTGGCGCCGCTGTTGATCGGATCGCGCTTGGTGGGCGCGATCGCCAGCGTCCATTCCGACCCCCGGCGCGAGTTCGGCGAACCGGACCTGCGGCTCCTCAACCTGTTCGCCGCTCAGGCCGCGATCGCGATCGAGAACGCGCGACTCTACAGCGCCGAGCACGAGCGCGCCTCGGAGCAGCAGGCGCTGATCGACACCCTGGCCGATCTCTCCGCCGAGCTGGAGCTCTCCAAACTGCTGGACTCCGTTCTCCGGCGGACGATCACGCTGCTGGGCGTGACGGCCGGCGAGCTCGCGATCTACGAAGAGGACAGGAAGGAGCTCGTAATCGTCGCCAGCAACAACATGCCGACCGACGAGCGCGGTGCCCGGATGGCGGTGGGCGAAGGGGCGATGGGCCACGTAGCCCAGACGCTGGAGCCGCTCATCATTCCCCGCTATCAGGAATGGGCGGGCCGCTCGGGCCGATACACCCAGAGCGAGATCCAGGCCGCGATGGCCACGCCGCTCCTCATCGGCTCCCGCCTGGTGGGCGTGATCGCGAGCGTGCACTCCGATCCCACCCGCGAATTCAGCGAGGCGGACCTCAGGAAGCTCGCGATGTTCGCGCCGCAGGCGGCGATCGCGATCGAGAACGCGCGCCTGTTCGACGCGGCGAAGCGCCGGGCCGAGGAGCAGAAGGCGGTCATCGACACGATGCGCGACCTGTCGGGAGAGCTCGAGCTATCCAAGCTGCTGCACGGCGTACTCGAGCGGGCGGTCGCCCTGCTGGGCGTGACGGGCGGTGAGCTCGCGACCTACGACCAGGTGAAGGACGACCTCGTGATCGTCGCCAGCCACAACATGGGGGCGGACACGACCGGCACGCGAATGGCGATCGGGGAAGGGGCCATGGGGCAGGTCGCCAGGACCCACGAGCCGTTTCTGATCCCCCGCTATCAGGAATGGGCGGGTCGCTCCGCGCAGTACACGCAGAGCACGATCCAGGCGGGCATCGCGGCCCCGCTTCTGATCGGAAGCCGGCTCGTGGGGGTCATCGCGGCGGTGGATTCCGACGCCGAACGCGTGTTCGGCGGGGAAGACCTGCGGCTGCTCGAGCTATTCGCGCCCCAGGCCGCGATCGCGATCGAGAACGCACAGCTCTTCGCCGCCGGTCAGCGCTACTTCGAGGACCTGGTCGTCAACAACCCGGTCGCGATCGTGAACCTGGACCGCGAGTTCAAGATCACGACCTGCAATCCCGCCTTCGAGAAGATGTTCGGCTACACCGCGGACGAGGTCATCGGAATCAACCTCGACGAGCTGGTTCAGACCGACGAGACGCGCGCCGAGGGCCAGGCCTATACCGAGCAGACGATGGCCGGCCAGAAAGCGGTGGGAATCGGCCGCCGCCGCCGCAAGGACGGGTCGCTCATCGACGTCGAGATCGCGTCGATCCCCGTCATGGTCGGCGACGACATGGTGGGGATGCTGGCCCTCTACCACGACATTTCGGAGCTCCTCCAGGCGCGCCGCGAGGCGGAGGGCGCCAGCCGCTCGAAGAGCCAGTTCCTGGCCAACATGAGCCACGAGCTGCGGACCCCGCTGAACGCCATCATCGGCTACAGCGAGATGCTGGTCGAGGAGGCGGAGGACGCGGGGAACGAGGCGATGCTGGCGGATCTCGCGAAGATCCACTCCGCCGGCCGTCACCTGCTGTCCCTGATCAACGACATCCTCGACCTGTCCAAGATCGAGGCCGGGAAGATGGATCTCTTCGTGGAAGACTTCGAACTGGGCCCCGTGGTCGAGGACGTCGTCGCCACCGCTCAGCCGCTGGCCGAGAAGAACGGGGCGCGCCTGGAGACGGCCGGCCTCGAGGACCTGGGCGTCATGCGGTCGGACGTGACCCGCATCCGGCAGGTGCTCCTGAACCTGCTGTCGAATGCCTGCAAGTTCACGCAGGAGGGCACCGTGCGGCTGTCCGTGACACGCGAGAGGACCGGCGACGACGATCGGGTGCGCTTCGTCGTGTCGGACGACGGGATCGGCATGTCGCCCGAGCAGCTGGAGCGGCTGTTCCAGGCCTTCACGCAGGCCTCGGCGTCGACCGCGGCGCGCTTCGGCGGAACGGGCCTCGGGCTCGCGATCAGCCGCCAGTTCTGCCGCATGATGGGCGGCGACATCGAGGTCGCGAGCGAGGAGGGGAAGGGCTCGACGTTCACCGTCTCGCTGCCGGCCTCGGCGCCGTCGCGGGCGCCGGAGGTGGCGGTCGACGTCGAGGCGGCCGAGCCGGGGGTGGCCGCCGGCGAGGCCGGAACCGTGCTGATCGTCGACGACGAGCCGACCGCGCGGGAGCTCATGGCCCGTCACCTCCGCCGCGCCGGCTTCCACGTGCTGGAGGCGGCCGACGGACGCGCGGGCCTGGAGGCGGCACGGGCTTCGCGGCCCGACGTGATCACGCTGGACGTGCTGATGCCGCGGATGGACGGCTGGGCGGTCCTGCAGGAGCTCAAGAGCGACCCCGAGCTGGCCGACATCCCCGTCATCATGGCCACCATCACGGACGAGCGGAACCTGGGCATAGCGCTCGGCGCCTCGGAGTATCTGACCAAGCCCATCGATCGCACGCGCCTGGCTGCGGTTCTCGCCCGCTACTCGCGCGCGGGCGCCCCGCGGCGCGTCCTGGTGGTCGAGGACGAGGAGTCGGCGCGCGCCCTCATCCGCCGCGCCCTGGAGGCCGAAGGGTGGGAGGTCGACGAGGCGGAGAACGGGCGGGTGGCGCTGGAGCGGCTGGCGGAACGGGAGCCCGCGCTCGTCCTGCTCGACCTCATGATGCCCGAGATGGACGG
>DATFFS010000266.1:0-12879 GCA_035249945.1 Gemmatimonadota bacterium | reverse complement strand
CGTCGTGCGCCAACCCCCCGCCGGCCCCGGCGCCGCGCGCAACCGGGGGGCGGCCGAGGCGCGGGGCGAGGTCCTGGTTTTCCTGGACGACGACTGCGCGCCGGTGCCCGACTGGCTGGAGGCCCTCGATCGGGCGCTGGTCGCGAACCCGTGCGCCGGGGTGGGGGGCCGCACCGTCAACGCGCTGCCCGAGAACCCCTGGTCCAGCGCCAGCCAGGCTCTCATCGACTACCTGTACCAGTACTACAACACGGGGGCCCGGCCGGACCCCATGTTCACGACCAGCAACCTGGCGCTGCCGCGGGTGGAGTTCGAGCGCGTGGGCGGATTCGACGAGCGCTTCGCGCGCGCGGGCGGGGAGGACCGGGAGATCTGCCTGCGATGGGTGCGGGCGGGCGGGCGGCTGGTGTACGCCCCGGACGCCATCGTGCTCCATGCCCACCAGCTGGCGGCGCGCAGCTTCGTGCGGCAGCACTTCACCTACGGCCGCGGCGCGGCCGACTTCCATCGCCTGCGAGGGAGCGGGCCGATCCCGGAGCCGCCGTCCTTCTACGGCGACCTGATCCTCTTCCCGTGGCGGCGGAGGCTGCGGGGCAAGGGGCGGATGTCCGCGCTGCTGGCCCTGTCGCAGATCGCCAACGCCGCCGGCTACGCCTGGGAGTTGCGGCCGCGCGCGAGCCGGTTGTAGACCCGCGCCAGGAGCCATCCCATCGCCCCACCGATCGCCGCGCCGTACGCGAGGCCGAGGAAGGCGCCGGGCCAGGTCACGGCATACCCCGGCAGGTAGTTCCCCAGCAGGCCCAGCGTGGCACCGACGTTCTCGCCGCCCTTGATCAGGAGCCACGCGGTGGCGACGAACAGGCCCGTCGCGCAGACCATGGCGAAGACGATCGCCAGGATCCCCGCGCGCATCCGCGCCACCGCGGACTCGATCAGGGCGCGCTCGTCGCGCGTGACGGGGTGCTGGGTCATTCGGGCATCGCCTCCAGCGGATCGATCGTGCGAGCCACGATCTGGCGCCGAAGCAGCAGCTCCTCCCACCCGATCAGCCCGTTGATCGCGCGCGCCAGGAGCCAGCCGAACAGGAACCCGCCGATCCCGGCGCCCAGCAGGCCGATGGCGGCCCCCGCCCAGCTCACCTCGTACCCGACCAGGTATTGCCCGATGAGCCCGAGGACGCGATCCGCGCCCTCCGGGCCTCGCAGGATGGCGATCGCCGTCGCCAGGAACAGCCCGGCCCCGAGCACCAGTCCCACCGCGGCCCCCAGGGCGCGGGGATCGTAGCGGGCGAAGGCCGCGGCCAGCACCTCCTCCAGCGTCCGCCCGCGCGCCGCGGCGGGGACCAGCCGGTCGCCCGCCGGCGCCCCGCCCTCGTGGTACTCGTCCTCGACGTTCACCGACCAGATGTCGTGGCGCTCCCCGGCGATGTTTCGCGCCGCCAGGATCCCCGTCAGCATCGAGTGGTCCTGGTTGTTGTAGCGATGCTGTCCGTTGCGTCCCGCCAGCTGGAGATTGTCGAGCGTCGACAGCCATCCGCGGATCGTCGCCAGCGCCTCGCGGTAGTCGTCGTCGTACACGGGATACGCCTTACGCACCCGCACCACGGCCCCGTCCCGGACGCGCGCTTCGTCCACCAGCCCGAGCCGCGCGGTCTCGCGCGCGCCCAGGGCGATCAGCTCGTCGTCGGGCATGGACCACAGGTCGTCCCCTTCGTTCACGAAGTACTCGAGCCCGAGCGAGGTCGTCGACGGATCCGGCACCATCTCGGGGCTCCAGTTCTTGAAGTTCTGGATCCGGCCCACGCGCACGTCCGGAGAGTGGATGTAGATCCAGTTGTCGGGGAACAGCTCCTCGATGTCGACGATGAGGACCACGGTCAGGAAGTCGCGGTACTGGAGCCGGTCGGCGGCCTCGACCACTTCGGGAGGAGGGACCGGCTCGAGCGCGTGGACGAGCTCGCGTACCGGCATCGTGGAGATGAAATGCCGACCGGCGATCCGGCGCGCGGTTCCGTCCTCGTCCCGCGCCTCGGCGACCACCACCCGTCCGCCGGTGTGGTGAAGGCGGGTCACGTCGGCCCCGAGGCGGACCTCGACGCCGCGATCGCCAAGCCGCTCCGTCCACCGCTCCCACAGCATGCCGGGCCCCAGGCGCGGGTAGTGGAAGCGGTCGATCAGAGTGGTGACGACCTCCCCGTTGCCGCGGCCTCCGAGCAGCGCGTTCCGGACCGCGGCGACCAGATCCAGGTTCTTGATTCGCTGCGCCGCCCACTCGGCGCCGATCTCGCCGCACGGCCGCCCCCATACCTTCTCGGTATAGGTCTGGAAGAAGATCTCGAACAGCCGGCGTCCGAAGCGATTGACGACCCATTCCTCGAACGAGCGCTCGTCCTCGATCGGAAAGGCGCGCGCCCGCAGGTAGCTGACGAGGATCCGCAGCGCCTCGATGGGTCCCAGGCCGATCAGCGCCTCCATCGGCTTCAGCGGATAGTGGAAGAAGCGGTCGTTGTAGTGGATGCGCGACAGGCGGGGACGCAGGAGGAAGTCGTCGCCCATCACCTCCTCCCAGAGCTCCTGGATCCCGGCGGCGCGGGTGAAGAAGCGATGGCCCCCGATGTCGAAGCGGTACCCGCGGTATACGACCGTGCGGGCGATCCCCCCGACCTGGAGATCCTTCTCGAGCACCATGACGCTCTTGCCGAGCGCGGAGAGCTCGTGCGCGGCCGCGAGCCCCGCGGGGCCGGCGCCGATGACGACGGTTCGGTCCATGCTCTGTGCTCCCCTGTGCAGCGGATGGCACAATCTATACGATCTCGGCATGGCGTACCGGAACCGGAGTGGATCGCCGGGGCACGAGACGCTGGCGGGGACGGTGCGGCTCCTGGCCGCCGAAGGGCTCATCTTCCCCACCGGCATCGTGACCGCCGCATACCTGACGCGGGGGCTCGGCGCGGACGGCTACGGGGTGTTCAGCCTCGCGGCGCTGATCGTCGGCTGGGTCCAGTGGTGCGCGGTGTCGCTGCTGTCCCGCAGCACGATCCTCTCGGTCCGGCAGGCGGTGGAATGGAAGCCGCTCGGGACGCGGATCCTCCAGATCCATCTCGCCGCGGGACTCCTGGGAGGCGCGGGAGTGTGGGTCGCCGCCCCGCTCGTCGCCGACGTGCTCTCCATCCCTTCACTGAGCGGGTACCTGCGGATCTTCGCCGCGGACGTCGCCGTCTTCGTCTACTCCCACGGCCACCGGAACATCGTCACGGGCCTCGGGAGATTCGGGCATCGTGCCTGGAGCGTGGCCACGCGATGGGTCTCGCGCATGGTGCTCGTGATCCTGCTGGTCGGCATGGGGCTGTCGATCACCGGTGCGATCCTGGCCGCGATCGGGGCCTCGGCTCTCGAGCTCATCGTCGCCCGGCGCTACGACCGGGCGCCCCTGTTCTCCCGGTCGCCGGTGTCGTCCCGTCCGTTCCTCCTCACCGCCGCCCCGCTCGTGGTGGGCGCGCTGGCCCTTCGCGTGGTCCAGGACGCCGACCTGTTCGCCCTGAAGGCGCTCGGCGCGTCGACGGCGGAGGCCGGCTTCTACGCCGCCGCGCGGAACCTCTCGGTGGCTGCGCTCGTATTCGCGGCCGCGTTCGCTCCGCTCATCCTCTCCACCCTCGTGCGCCTGACGCGCGACGGCGAGATCGAGCACGCGCGCGGCATGGCGCGGGACGCGGAGCGGCTGACGCTCGTCCTCGTTCCGTTCGCCGCGCTCGCGTCGGGCGCTTCGGACGGGATCGTCGGGCTCGTCTTCGGCCCCGGATTCGGGCTCGCCGCGCCGCTCCTGTCCTGGCTCATCTTCGCGGGCGTGGCCGGCACCGTGATGGCGATCGGCGGAGTGATCCTGATCGCCGGCGGGAAGCTCGACAGCCAGGCCCGGATCCTCGTCGCGCTACTGCCGCTGGCGATCGGCGGTCACCTGTGGGCGATCCCGCGCTTCGGTGCGCTCGGCGCCGCCCGGGTGTCGACCTTCGCGATGGTCGCGGGGGCCGCACTGACGCTGGCCGCCGTCGCGCGCATGTGGCGGGTCTGGCCGCCGGCCGCGACGCTGGTCCGCGTCGCGATCGTGTCGCTGGGCGCCGGGCTCGCGGCGCACGCCTGGCCCGCCACCGGATGGCGCCTGATCGGCGAGCTGGTGGTCCTCTGCGCGGCGATCCCCGCCGCCTTCGTCGCGCTGGGGGAGTTCGACCGCCGCGAGCTCGTAGTGGCCTGGAACGCGGTCTTTCAGCGCCGCAGCGATCCCTCGGTGTAGAACGGCGTCTTGACGACCTCGCCGGCCAGGGAGCGGCCGCGGACCTCGACCGCCAGCGAGGTGCCGGCCTTCGTCCGACCCTTCGGCAGGTAGCACGTGCCGATCCCGTAGCCGAGGCTGGGACTCATGGCGCCGCTTCGGACCTCCGAGACCGGCTCCCCGCCCAGCAGCACCGGGTAGTGGGCGCGCGGGATCCCGCGCTCGCCGAGCTGGAAGCCCACCAGCCTGCGTCTCGGTCCCTCCTCGGCGATCCGCGCGAGCGCTTCGCGCCCGGTGAATTCCCCCTTGTCCAGCTTGACGATCCACGCCAGGCCGGACTCGTAGGGATTCGTCGTCTCGTCGATGTCGTTGCCGTAGAGTGCGTACTTCATCTCGAGCCGGAGCGTGTCGCGCGCGCCCAGCCCGCAGGGCTCGATCCCGTGCTTCGCGCCGGCGTCCATGACCGCCGCCCAGACGCGCTCGGACGCCTCGCGGTCGAAGTACAGTTCGAAGCCGTCCTCGCCGGTGTAGCCGGTCCGGCTGATGATCGTTTCGACCCCGGCGATCCGACCGTCGCGCTTCCAGTAGAACGCGAGGTCGTCGAGCGGCACGTCGGACAGCTCGGCCACCGTCTCCGCGGCCCGCGGTCCCTGCACGGCGAGCAGGGTGAATCGGTCGGAGTCGTCCCGCAGGTCGACGCCCTCGTCCGGCAGGTGCGCGCGGACCTGCGCGAGATCCCTGGAGATGTTGCTGGCGTTGACGACCAGCATCCAGCGCTCGTCTCCCAGCCGGTAGACGACGCAATCGTCGATGATCCCGCCGTTCTCGTTCACCATCGCGGAGTATTGCGCCTGATCCACGGCCAGAGTGGAGGCGTCGTTCACGGTCACCCGCTGGATCGCTTCCAGCGCCCGCGGTCCCTCCAGGAAGAACTCGCCCATGTGGCTGATGTCGAAGACGCCCACTCTCTGGCGGACGGCGTGATGCTCCTGCGTCATGGACGCGTACTGGACCGGCATCAGGAAACCCGCGAACGGCACCAGCTTCGCGCCCAGCTCCGCGTGCACATCCGCGAGCGCGGTCCGCTTCAGATCGGCCGTTTCCAACGATCCCTTAGAGGATGTACTTGCGAAGGTCGGTGTCCTGCACGACGTCCTGCAGCCGGGCGCGCACGTCGTCCGCGTCCAGCACCACCTCGCCGCGGTCGATGTCGGGCACGTCGAACAGGATGTCGTCCAGCAGGCGGGTCATGATCGTGTGGAGACGCCGGGCTCCGATGTTCTCCATCGCGTCGTTCACCTCGGCGGCCGTGCGCGCGATCTCGCGGATCGAATCCTCGGTGAAGCTCAGCTTCACGCCTTCGGTGTCGAGCAGCGCCGAGTACTGGAGCGTGAGGGCGTTGCGCGGCTCGGTCAGGATGCGCTCGAAGTCCGCGGCGGTCAGGCTCCTCAGCTCGACCCGGATCGGGAAGCGCCCCTGGATCTCGGGGATCAGGTCCGATGGCTTGGAGACGTGGAACGCGCCGGCGGCGATGAACAGGATGTGGTCGGTGCGGACGAGCCCGTACTTCGTCTGGACGTTCGAGCCCTCGACGACCGGCAGCAGGTCGCGCTGGACGCCCTCGCGGGAAACGTCGGGTCCGCCCGTAACCTTCTCGCCTGCGATCTTGTCGATCTCATCGAGGAAGACGATGCCCGAGTTCTCCGTCCGGTAGACGGCCTCGTTCACCACCTCGTCCATGTCGACCAGCTTGGCGAGCTCCTCCTGGAGCAGGATCCGCCGCGCCTCCGAGACGGTGACCTGACGCCGCTTCTTCCGCTTGGGAAGCATGTCCTCGAGCATCTCGGACATGTTGATGTCCATGTCCTCGAGTCCCATGGGGGACAGGACCTCGATGAACGGCATCCGCGTCTGGCTGGTCTCGACCTCGACCTTGCGGTCCTCGAGCTTCCCGTCGGCCAGGAGCTTTCTGAGCTTTTCGCGCGAGCGCTCGCGCTGGGCCTGGGCGTCCGCGGGTGGCGGCGCCTCCGGCGGCGGCGCTTCCACCACGCCCAGCTTGTCGACCAGGTAGCGCCGCATCGCCCCGCCGGCCTCATCGCTCTTCAGTGGCGGCAGCAGCAGGTCGAGCAGCCGGTCCTCGACCTGCTGCTCGGCCTGGTCGTAGACCTCGTCCTCCCACTCCTGTCGCACCATGTTGACCGAGATTTCCATGAGGTCCCGGATCATCGACTCCACGTCGCGCCCGACGTAGCCGACCTCGGTGAACTTGGAGGCCTCGACCTTGATGAACGGCGCGTCGGACAGGCGTGCGAGCCGGCGCGAGATCTCGGTCTTCCCGACCCCGGTGGGGCCGATCATGATGATGTTGTTGGGCAGGATCTCCTCGCGGAGCTCTTCCTCCACGCGGAGGCGCCGCCAGCGATTGCGGAGCGCGATCGCCACCGCGCGCTTCGCGTCGTGCTGGCCCACGATGTACTTGTCCAGCTCGGCCACGATCTGGCGCGGCGTCAGGGACTCGTAGGGGTCCTCCTCAGGAGCGAGCTCCTCGGAGGCGGGAGGGGCTTGATCGGTCAGTGTGGTGGTCGTGTCGACAGGGTCATTCATGGGAGCCGAATATAGCCCGGCCTTCCCGTCGACGCCGGAAGGACTCAATCCGTCTTCAGCTCGAGGATGCTGAGGTGCGTGTTGGTGTGGATGCAGATCTCGCCGGCGATCGTCAGGGAGCGTTCCACGATCTCGCGGGCGCTGAGGCCGGTCGCGTCACGGAGCGCGCGCGCGGCGGCCAGCGCGTAGGGGCCGCCGGAGCCGATGGCGAGGATGCCGTCGTCGGGCTCGATCACCTCTCCGTTGCCCGACACCAGCAGGCTCGTCTGCCGGTCGGCGATCGCCAGCATCGCCTCGAGGTGGCGCAGGATCTTGTCGGAGCGCCATTCCTTGGCGAGCTCCACCGCCGCGCGCGCGAGGTTCGTCGGCCAGCGCTGGATCTTTTCCTCGAACTTCTCGAACAGGGTGAGCGCGTCGGCCGCCGAGCCCGCGAAGCCGGCGATGACCCGGCCCTCGTGCATCTGGCGGACCTTGACCGCCCGCCCCTTCATCACCGTGTCGCCGAGCGTGACCTGGCCGTCGCCACCCAGGGCGACGGACCCTTCCCTCCTGACCGAGCAGATCGTGGTAGCGTGGATCCTGTGTTGCGTCATCGGTTGTCGCGTAGCGGAAGTCTCATCGAAACACTTCGCTCCATGGTAGCGGTTCAGGCATGCGGGTGGGCGACATCGTAGGCGGCCTTGAGCCGCTCGCGCGAAAGATGCGTGTAGAGCTGCGTAGTGGAAAGCGACTCGTGGCCCAGGAGCTCCTTGACCGCCATGAGGTCGGCGCCACGATCCAGCAGGTGGGTCGCGAAGGAGTGCCGCAGCGTGTGGGGGCCGACGCCCTCGCGCTCGGCGGCGCGGGTGAGCGCGCGCGTGATCACGCGCTGGATCTGCCGCACCGTCAGCCGCCGACCGGCGCGGCTCGTGAAGACCGCTCCATCCCGCCCCGCGGCGATCTCCGCCCGCCATTCCTCGAGCGCCTCCGCGGCGGATTGTCCCAGCGGGACGCGGCGCTCCTTGTTTCCCTTGCCGATGACGCGCGCCGATCCGGTGGCGTCGACGTCCCCCCACGACAGGCCGGCGATCTCCCCGACCCGCAGGCCGCCGCCGTAGGCGACCTCGAGCAGCGCCGCCTCGCGGCGGGCGTAGAATCCTGCCTTCTCCCGGGCGCCGTCGATCAGACCCTGTAGCGGCTCGGCGCGGATCACCGCCGGAAGCTTCCGCCCGCGCTTCGGGATGGCCACCGATTGGGCGGGGTTCCTGCGGGCCCAGCCCTCGCGGCAGGCGTGGCGGAAGAACCCGCGCAGGGACGCGAGCCGCCGGGCAACCGTCCGCTTCTCCAATCCCTGACGGACCCCCCAGGCGAGGTAGGCGCGAACGTCCTCGGAGGTGACCGCGTCGAGGTCGGGCGCCGTCGTGCCGAGATGGTCCGCGCAGAACTCCCTCCAGCGGGCCAGGTCGCGGCCGTAGCCGTCGATCGTATTCGGGCTGTACCGGCGCACGGTCTGGAGGTAAGCGAGGAAATCCGCCACGCGGACGTCCAGGGAAGCCGCCTTCATCGCGCGGCGACCCGGGCGGCGCGCGGCTCCCGGGCCTCGGCCCAGGCCTCCATGGCGGCCAGCGCGCGGGCGCTCTGCGCCGCACGCCGATCCCGCTTTCCCCGGATCCCCCGCTCGGCCGGGGGCACCAGGCCGAAGTTCGCGTTCATCGGCTGGAACCGCTCGGGGTCCGCCTCCCGCAGGTAGGCGTACAGACCGCCGATCATCGTCTCTCGCGGCGGCAGCGCGGGCTCCTCGCCGTCCAGCACCCGGACCGCGTTCCAGCCGGCGAGCAGACCGCTCATCATCGACTCGACGTATCCCTCGACTCCCGTGAGCTGACCCGCGAAGAACAGGCCCGGCCACGCGCAGCCCTTCGGGCGGCCGTAGGGGTCGAGCGCGACCGAGTGCTGGAGGAACGTGTTGCGATGCACCTGTCCGTGGCGCAGGTACTCGGCTCGCGCCAGGGCCGGGACGATCCCGAAGACCCGCTTCTGGTCGCCGTAGCGCATGCGGGTCTGGCAGCCGACGAGGTTGAACATCGTGCCGTCGGCGTTCTCGCGGCGGAGCTGCAGCGCGGCGTGCGGCTCGCGGCCGGTGCGCGGATCGGCGAGCCCCACGGGCTTGAGCGGGCCGAAGCGCATCGTCTCGCGGCCGCGGCGCGCCATCTCCTCGATCGGCAGGCACCCTTCGAAGAACATCGCGTCCCGCTCGAAGTCCTTGAGCGGATAGAGCTCGGCGGAAAGGAGCCCGTCGACGAACGCCTCGTACCCGGCACGGTCGAGCGGGCAGTTGAGGTAGTCGCTTCCTCCCTTGTTGTAGCGCGAGGCCGCCCAGAATTCCGACTCGATCAGCGACTCGCGCGATACGATCGGGCTGATCGCGTCGTAGAACGCGAGGTTCCCCGCGCCCAGGATGTCCTCGATCCGGCGCGCGAGGGCATCCGACGTCAGCGGCCCGGTGGCGACGATCGTCACCTCGCCGGGCACCAGCTCCTGGCGCTCCTCGCGCACGACCGTGATCGAGGGCTCGGCCAGGACCGCCTCGGTCACGCGCTCGGCGAACCGGTCGCGATCGACGCCGAGCGCCGATCCGGCGGGTATGCTGGCTTCGCGCGCGATCTCCAGCAGCCGGCATCCGAGCCGCTCGAGCTCGGCCTTGAGGAGCCCGTGGGCGTTCTCGACCTCCATGGACTTGAACGAGTTCGAGCACACCAGCTCGGCGAGCCGGTCGGTCCGGTGGGCGGGCGTGCCCGTGCCGGGTCGCATCTCGTGGAGGACCGACGGCACCCCCAGGCGCGCGCACTGGAGCGCGGCCTCGCAGCCGGCCAGCCCGCCGCCGACGATCGTGATCCCCCTCACGGGCTCTCCGCCGGGCCTTCCTCGGGCTCGGGCCCCTTCCCGCGCGCGGCCTTCCGGCGCGATCCGGGCTTGCCCGACGCCTTTCGAGATGACGTCTTCTTCCGCTTCTTCCGCGACGCTTTCTTCCGCGACGCCGTCTTGCGGGGCGCCGATCTGCGGCCGCCCTTGGCCGGAGCGCGCGCCGCGCGCTCCGCGAGCAGCGACACGGCCATGTCGAACGTCACGTCGTCGAGGGCGACGCCCTTGGGAATCGAGGCGTTCGTCTGCCCGTCGGCGACGTAGGGGCCGTAGCGGCCTTCGCGGAGCTCGATCGGAGCTCCCGTCACCGGCGAGGGGTCGAACGTCTTGATCGGCTCGGCGCGCGCGCTGCCGGCCCGGCGCTTCGGCTGGGCGAGCAGCGCCAGGGCCTGCTCGAGCGTGACGTCGAGCGCCGAGAGATCGCCCGGCAGCGAGCGCGTGTCCTTGCCGCGCTTGATGTATTGGCCGTACCGGCCGACGTGCGCCTCGACCGGCTCGCCGGTTGCGGGGTCGGGGCCGATCTCCCGCGGGAGCGACAGCAGGCGAACCGCGGTCGCGAGGTCGACCGACCCCGGCTCCATGCCGCGCAGCAGCGACGCGCGCTTCGGCTTGCCATCTCCGTCTCCCTCGCCGAGCTGCACGTAGGGGCCGTAGCGCCCCGTCTTCAGGTAGACGGGCTGGCCGGTCTCGGGATGCGTCCCGAGCGGCTCCTCGGCCAGCGCGCCCTGCCGTAGCAGCTCGGCCGCGAGCTCGAGCGTGAGCTCGTCGGGGGGTAGATCCTCGGGCAGGGACGCTCGCCGCTCCTCGCCCTGCTGCAGGTACGGGCCGTAGCGTCCGACCCGCACGACGACCGGCTCGTCGTCCCCTTCGGGGGTTCCGATCTCGATCGTGCAGACGGCGCGCGCGTCGACCTCGTCGACCTTGCTCTCCAGGAGCTCCTTGAGCCCGGTATCGCCGTTGCCGAAGTAGAAGCGCCGCAGGTACTCCACGTGGCCGAGCTCGCCGCGGCTGATGGCGTCCAGCTCGTCCTCCATCCCGGCCGTGAACTCGTAGTCGACGAGACCCGGCAGGTGGCGCTCCAGGAGGCGCACTACGGAGATCGCCACCCACGTCGGCACCAGCGCGTTGCCCTTCCGGAACACGTACTCCCGTTCCTGGATCGTCTCCAGGATCGAGGCGTACGTGCTGGGCCGGCCGATGCCGAGCTGCTCGAGGGCCTGGACGAGCGACGCCTCGGTGTAGCGCGCCGGGGGCTGGGTCGTGTGGCCCTTGACCTCCAGGGCCAGGCACTCGAGCGCCTGCCCTTCGCGGACCGGAGGGAGCAGCGTCTCCTGATCGGCCAGCTCGGCGTCGGGGTCGTCGCTCCCCTCCACGTACGCCCGCAGGAACCCGGGGAAGTCGATCGTCTTTCCGCGCACCTCGAACGTCGCGTCCCCGCCCTCGATCGTGATCGTCATGCGCCGGCCGCGCGCGTCCGACATCTGGCTCGCGACGGTCCGCTTCCAGATCAACTCGAAGAGCCGGAACTCCTCGCTCGAGAGCCGGCCCTCGAGCGCGTCGGGGAGCTCGAACGGGTGGCCCGACGGGCGGATCGCCTCGTGGGCTTCCTGGGCGTTCTTGACCTTCGACTGGTAGACCCGGGGCTGGGCAGGCAGGTACGCGTCGCCGTACTCCGCCCGCACCAGGTCGCGCGCGTCCTCGATTGCGACCTGCGCCAGGTTGGTGGAGTCGGTCCGCATGTAGGTGATGTGCCCGTTCTCGTACAGGCTCTGGGCGATCCGCATCGTGCGCCGGGCAGAGAAGCCGAGCTTGCGGTTGGCCTCCTGCTGGAGCGTGCTGGTCGTGAAGGGCGGGGCGGGGCGCGAGGTGTACGGCTTCTCCTTGACCGCGGTGACCCGGAAGCCGGCCCCCTCGAGCCGCTCGGCGAGCGCCGCCGCGCCGGCCTCGTCGAGGAGCAGCAGATCGTCACTCTTGGGGAATCCCGTGGCGGGATCGAAGTCGCGCCCCGTGGGGACGCGCTTGCCATCGGCCGCGACCAGAGCCGCATCGAAGGCCTCGCGGGCCGCCGGCGCGGCAGAATCCTCCTGGTCGGCCCGCCGGAAGCGGCCGAGCAGGTCGTGCCAGCCGGCGGAGCGGAACCGGCGGCGCTCCCGCTCGCGCTCTACGACGAGCCGCACCGCTACGCTCTGCACGCGGCCGGCCGAGAGCTTGGGGCCGATCTTGCGCCACAGGAGCGGCGACACCTCGTAGCCGTAGAGCCGGTCGAGGATGCGCCGCGCCTCCTGGGCGCGGACCAGGCCCTCGTCGATGCCGCGCGGGCTGTCGAGCGCCCGCTCGATGGCGTCGCGGGTGATCTCGTGGAAGACGAGCCGCCGGACCGGGACGCGGGGCTTGAGCAGCTCGGTCAGGTGCCAGCTGATCGCCTCGCCCTCGCGGTCCTCGTCGGTCGCGAGCCAGAGGGTCTCCGCGCCCTCCAGGAGCCGGCGGAGCCGCGTGATCTGCTCGGACTTGCCGGGCACGGTGACGTAGATCGGCTCGAACCCTTCGTCCACGTTCACCCCGAGCCGCGCCCAGGGCTCGCTCTTGAACCGGGCGGGGATCTCCTTGGCTCCGCGCGGCAGATCCCGCACGTGCCCGATCGAGGCCTCGACCACGAACCCCGGGCCCAGGAAACGCTCGATCGTGCGGGCCTTGGCCGGCGACTCGACGATGACCAGGTTGGGCGCGCCCGACCTCCGGCGCGAGCCCTCGCGTGGCTGGGATGTGCGTTTCGCGCTCATGGGAACTCTCAAGCTATCATGCGCTTCCGCCCATGGACCACCGACCCCTGTAGCCCGACCGGGCGTGGAGGTCGGTCAAAACGGTCGAGATGCAAGGCGCGCGAGGAGTCCTTTCCGAGACGTGGTGATTCCCACGTCGCAGGAAAGGCGACGAAGCGCAACGCAGCAGATCGGCCGTTTTCACCGACCTCCACCAACGCGAAACGGGGCGCCCTCAGGCGCCCCGTTCCACTCGTTTCCGATTCCCTGCCCGGATCAGCCGCCTCCGCCCTCCTCGTCGTCGCCCCCGCCTTCGTCGGGCGCGGCGATCAATACGCCGTCCACGTCG
>DATFFS010000265.1:0-1541 GCA_035249945.1 Gemmatimonadota bacterium | reverse complement strand
CGGGGGCCGCGCCCGCATACCCGCAGACGATCGCGGCGCACAGGGCCGCCCCCGCCGCGGGAGCGGCCGGTGCACCGGCGACTCGCATCGCCAGGGAGGAATCCGTCGATCGATCGATGGCGACCCAAGGGGAGCGGCGCGGACCGTCGACGGCTCGACGCTCGTCGGCGGGCGCGGACATCTTCTGTGGAGGAAGGGCCTCGTCGAGCGCGGGAGCGGGATGCGCGGCGGACGCGGGAACCTTACCGGATGCGGCAATCCTCGGGCCACCCGCCACGTCTCCGCGGAGACGTGGAAGCCCGATCGGCCGCCGGCGACGCAGGAAGCTAGTCGACGATCCTGAAGGTCGCGGCTTTCCTCGTCGTGCGGTCGTAGAAGGCGTGGTCGGTGATCTCGACCTCGAGCGTGTAGAGGCCCGGCGCGAGCGCGGAGGTGTCGAACGAGAGGTACTCGGGCCACACGCCGCGGCTCGGATGCGGCACCGATCGCTCGAACGAGAGCGTGACCACCCCGGGCTCCTCCTCGATCCCAACCAGCCCGCGCAGGCCGCCGAAGAACTTCTCGATCGCGCTCCGGTCGAGCCGCTCGGAGCGGATGGTGTACTCGACGGCGAACGTCATCTGTCCGGCGTCCCGTTGCAGGTTGTACGTCTCGAAGTACAGATAGAGCGCCTGAGTCCGGAGGAAGCGCCGCGGCGGAAGCGGTAGGATCGTCTGGCCGTAGCGCTGGAAGCGGTTCACCGGGCCGGACTCCTCGATCCCCGCCGACAGCACGAGGTCCGACATCTCGAGCCCGGTCGAGGAGTACCGGGGAACTCGCAGCGTTCCTTTGAGGACGCCTACCCCTTCCCCCTGCAGATCGTCGACCTGGAGCGCGTAGTGGTAGGTCCCGGGCAGGATCCGCACCCGGAACAGGTCGACCAGGTACCACGTGGCCTCGCCGTCCTCCTCGGGCACCCGGGTGAGCACGGCGTCCATCTCCTCCGACCAGCGGGTGATCTCGTTCCACCCCGCGTCGTAGAGGATGAGACCCTTCCGGTACCGGCTGCGGTCGTCGCGCACCTCCATCTCGGGGAGCGGGACCGCGAAGTAGAGCGCCAGATCCGTCTCGCGGCCCAGAAAGGAGAAGGTGGCGGGATCTGAGGCGACATCGATGGTACGCTCGAGCTCGTACGCGTAGGAATCGGTCGACAGGCCTACCGCCGCCTGGGCACGGATCCGGTTCTCGACCCGGGGGGCGTCCCACGGCGCCAGGCCGCCGGATCCGGGAGCGAAGTGCTGAAGACCGCGTGGGGTCGTGGGCAGCGTGGAGAACGTGCAGTCGTTGCCGAAGAACTGGGCCGGACCGTCCGAGCCGTCGCTGAAGTTGATCGCGAATCCGCCACCGGGGAGCTCGTCGCGGTCGTAGTGCCAGAACCCGCACTCGTCCGGGCGCGGGTCGCTCGAGTCCTCCGGTTCCCCGTGGCGCAGGTAGAACGCGCCGCGATCGTCCAGCGGCCGGCCGTCGAGCCGGATCGCGATCGAAGGCAGGCCGACGTTCGT
>DATFFS010000264.1:0-1061 GCA_035249945.1 Gemmatimonadota bacterium | reverse complement strand
GTGAACTTACTCCTCCAGCATGCCTCGCTCCGCGAGGGCGTCGCGGACGTCGATCGCGTAGAGGCCGGCCGCGAGGTAGTACTCGACGATCCCCACCACGTACGCGAGCCACCCCCCGACGAGGAGGACATCGCCGAGCGGACCCTCCGCGTTGCCCCAGGCGATCCACGCGATGGCGGCCATCAACGAGAACGTGGCGATCTTGCCGATCCCGCGAACCTCCACCCGGATGTTCCTCCCCCAGAGCAGCACGGCGCCGCCGAGCACGACGGCGACGTCGCGAACCAGGATCAACAGCGCCGCCCAGAACGGGAAGATCCCCGCGATCGCGAACGTCACGAGGCCGGCCGCGATCGCGAGTCGGTCGGCGACCGGATCGAGGATGCGGCCGAGCTCGGTGACCTGGCCCGTCCGCCGCGCGACGTACCCGTCGACCCAATCGGTGCTGACCACCACGGCGAACAGGAGGATCCCCCAGATCCTCGTCCGCTCGTTCGCCGCCAGCCAGCAGAACAGAGGGATCGTGGCGATGCGGGCGAACGACAGGATGTTGGGGACGGTGACGACGGCGGAGGATGCCGGCATCGTCTCCGTCGTCCCTCTCATCCGTCGGGCCGGCCGGATTCGAACCGGCGACCTTCTGACCCCCAGTCAGACGCGCTAACCAAGCTGCGCTACACCCCGCGCGGAGTAAGGATAGGCGAACGGAGGAGAGGGCGCCAAGCGGCCGGTCATCGGGCAGGCCGCGGCGGGGCCAGCTGGCGGGATGGGGGCGGCTGACAGATCGCCCGTCCGCTCTCGCGGAGGCCTCATGCACCTCGCCGACCTCGCGGACTCGGCCTGCCCCGTCCGCAGGCGCGGAGGGGGATGTACCTCCCCGGCCCCGACGACTCGGCCACCCCTCTCCGCAAGGGCGGATGGGGATGGCGCGCTTATGGGCAGCCCTTGCTGACCAGGCCCTGGAAGCAGAGGAAGTCGAAGATGTTGATCGCCGAGTCGCCGTTGCAGTCGGCGCTTGGGTCGCCCGTGGTGACCAGGCCCTGGAAGCACAGGTAGTCGAA
>DATFFS010000263.1:0-12553 GCA_035249945.1 Gemmatimonadota bacterium | reverse complement strand
GGCCGCCGGGCGCGCAGCGTGCGACCAGCACGCCGGCCAGCGCCTCGAGCGCGCCCCGGTCGAGGTTCGCGAGCACCCGGTCGAAGCGCTGGCCGGCCGCGAGGGCGTCCAGTGTCCCCTCGACCAGCTGCAGGCGCGCCGCCACACCGTTCAGGCGTCGGTTCTCGTCGGCGTTGGCGATCGCGTCGCCGTCGATGTCCAGCCCGACGGCGAAGCTGGCCCCGAGAAGGATCGCGGCGATCCCCAGCACGCCGCTCCCGCAGCCGACGTCCAGCACCCGGGCGCCCGGCTCGCTCTCGAGCCACCGCAGCAGGGCCTGCGTGGTGGCATGAGACCCTGTCCCGAACCCCTGGCCGGGACGGATCACGACGGTCCGGCCGGGGCCCGGCTCCGCGCCCGGCGGCGCGACGGTAAGGGTGGGGGTCACGGGGACGGGGACCGCGGCGGCCCGCCAGGACGCGAGCCAGTCGAGATCGGGGGCCGGTCGGGCGCGGAGCTCGCCGCGCCACGGCTCGCCCGTGGTCTCCCGCCAGGCGTACCGGAAGCGGTCTTCGACCACCCCTGCGTCCTCGCCGAAGTACGCGCGCACGAGCCCGGGGCGAACGGTCCACGACCCGGCGCTTCCGCAGGCCCAGAGAGCGGCGGCGACGCGATCCTCGTCTTCGGGCGGGATCTCGAGGTCGAGCTCCACCCATTGGGCCGACTCGGAAGGAGCGCGGGCGGTCATGCCCGCAATCTAGTGCAGTGCAGCTACGGGGCTGGTACCGTCGATCGGGGACTAGGCAGTGAAGGCCTCCCGGACCTTGCTCCAGAACCCTTTTGCCCTTTTGGGCGGCTGGAAGCTCTCGGCGTCCGCCAGCGCTTCGAGCGCGGCGCGTTCCTCGGCCGAGAGGCGGGTCGGCACCCAGACGGAGACCTGCGCCAGCTGGTCGCCGCGCGCGCCCCCGCCGAGTCGCGGGATGCCGCGGCCCGCGAGCCGCAGCACGTCCCCCGACTGCGTACCGGGGGGAACCGCCAGGACCTCGGGTCCATTCAGCGTGGGGACCTCGATCTCCGCGCCCAGCGCCGCCTGGGGAAACGAGACGCCCAGGTCGAAGACGACGTCGTCGCCGCTGCGCTCGAAGATCGGATGGGCCTCGACGTCGATGACGATCAGGAGATCGCCCTGCGGACCGCCGCGCGGCCCGACGTTCCCCTCGCCCCGCAGCGTGAGGTAGTTCCCGCTCTCGACGCCCCCGGGGATCCGCACCTTGATGCGCCGGTCCTCCCGGGTGCGCCCTTCGCCCCCGCACGTTCGGCACGGATCGGTGATGATCCTGCCTTCCCCCTCGCAGCGCGGGCATACGTGGACGCTGACGAACTGCCCGAAGATCGAGCGCTGCGCCTGGCGGACCTCGCCGCTCCCCTGGCACGTCGGGCAGGTCGTCGGCTCACCGTTCGTGGTTCCCTTCCCGCTGCACGTCTCGCAGCGCTGCAGCAGCTTCACCCGGATCGTCTTCTCGACCCCGGTCGCGACCTCCTCGAGCGAGATGCGCAGCCGCGTCTGCACGTCGCTTCCCCGCAGCGGCCCGCGGGAGCGGCCGCCGCGCCCCCGCGAGCGGCCGAAGAGGTCCTCGAAGCCCCCGAAGTCGCGCATGAACGCGCGCAGCGCGTCCGAAAGATCGAAATCGCCGAACCCGTCCCGCGCTCCCGACCCGACGCCGGCATGCCCGAACTGGTCGTACCGCGCGCGCATGTCCGCGTCATGGAGCACCTCGTAGGCGCGGCTCGCCTCGCGGAACTGCTCGAGCGCCTGCGGATCGTCGGGATTGCGATCGGGATGGTACTGCATCGCGAGTCGGCGGTACGCGCGCTTGATCTCCTCGGGTGGGGCCGACCGGTCGACGCCCAGGACTTCGTAGTAATCGCGCTCCGCCATCGTCGTCAGCTCGTCTGCAAAGTTGGCAGGATCTCCGGATGCATCCGGATGCAAGGCCCGTGACGCGCAGCGGCCAGCTGCCGGTTCCCCGTCAGTCGCCGGGCGCCAGCGTCGAGAGCAGCCGCGCCGTGTACTCGACCAGCGACACCATCCGGTCGTAGGGCATGCGGGTCGGACCTATGACCCCGATCGTGCCGTGCACGCTGCCCATCTCGTATTCGGCGGTGACCATGCTGAAGTCGACGAGCGGCGGGATCGCGTGCTCGCCGCCGATGGAGATCACGATGCCGTCGGCGCGCCGGTCGCGCAGGGCCTCGGCGAGCACGTCGCGCTGCTCGGTGAGCTGGAGCAGCGTCCGCAGGTGCTCGCGGTCCGCGAACTCTGGCTGCGCCGCGAGCCCGGCGGTCGGTCCGAGCAGCACGTCCTCGCCGCCCGGCGGCCGCGCGGAGAACAGCCCCTCGGCCTGCTCGAGGAAGATGTTGACGAGATCGGCGTGCTCGGCGGGGCCGTCGGCTAGGCGATCCCGATACGACTCGCGGATCTCGCGCAGCGTCTGGCCAGCCAGCCGCTCGTTGAGGAACCCCGCCACCAGCGCGAGGGCCTCGTCGGTGTCCGCGCGCTCGCCCTCGACGAAGATCGTGCGCACGGGTCCCGTGCGGATCGCCAGCACGATCAGGATGCGGTCCCGCGACACGCCCACCAGGTCGATCTTCTCGAGGACCCCCTCCTCCATGCGCGGCGCCAGCCCGACGCCGAGCTCCTGCGTGACCACCGACAGCGCCTTGACCGCGCGCACCAGGATTCGCTCTTCGGCGCTGGTCCGCGCAACGTCGAGCGCGGCCTCGATGCGCCGCGCCTCGTCGGACGTCAGCCGGTCCGGCCGCATCAGGGTGTCGACGTAGTAACGGTACGCCTTGTCGGTCGGCATCCGCCCGGCGCTGGCGTGGGGCTGGGAGAGGTATCCCTTGCGCGTCAGGTCGCTCATCGTGTTGCGGATCGTGGCCGGGCTCACGCCCAGGTCGAACCGCTGGGCGACCGTCCGCGACGCGGCCGGCGAGGCGGTCTGCACGAACGTGCGCACGACCGCTTCGAGGACCAGCGCCTCGCGCTCGTTGAGATCGTGCTCCGGCGTCATTTCGCGGCCGACTCTATCGGCGGCCCAGAACGTTGTCAAACGAGTCGCGGCTCTCCATACCGGGGCACGACGCGCCGGTGACCGGGCCCCGCGTCCCGCCCGCCTCGGCCAGCCGCTCCAGGATCCCGTCCAGGACGAGGAAACCGCGCGTCGTGCAGGCCAGGTGGCCCTGGCGCTCGACCAGGAGCTCCTCGCGCAGGAGAGCGCCGACGACCTCCGCGGCCGGTCCTGCCAGGAGCGGATGGCCGCGCTCCACCCCTTCCACGCGCCGCAGTCCCAGGTACAGGGTCTCCAGCCGTCGCTGGGACGGGGTGAGGAGCTCGACGAACGCGCGCGGATCGCCGCCGGTCGAGAGGGCCTCCGCCCAGCCCGTCAGCGAGGAGAGGTTCGCCCGCCGCCGGAACCCGTCGAACGAGTGCGCCGCCGGACCCAGACCCAGGTACGGCGCGCCGGTCCAGTACGCGCTGTTGTGACGCGAGCGACGACCGGGTAGCGCGAACGACGACACTTCATAGTGCTCGAACCCCGCCCGACGCGCGGCGCTGCAAGCCGCGCGATACTCCGCCGCGTACGCCGCGTCCGGCGCCGTCAGCGTCGCGCCGGCCCGCACGCGCGCGTCGAACGCCGTCCCGGGCTCGATCGTGAGACCGTAGAGGGACAGATGCGTGATCGGCAGCGAGAATGCGCGCGCGAGGTCGCGCGCCCACGCCCGCCGCCGTCCGGACGGCGTCGCACCAGGCACCGCGAGGTTGAAGATCAGGTCCAGCGAGATGTCTTCGAAACCCGCCTCGGCCGCCCCGCGAACGGCGCGGCCCGCGGCGTCCGGGCCATGCGTCCGGCCGAGAAACCCGAGCCGCGACGGATCGAAGGACTGGGCACCGACCGAGATGCGCGTCACCCCGCGGTCGCGCCAGCGCGCCAGACGCTCGGCGGACGCGTCGTCGGGATTGAGCTCGAGCGTCCATTCCAGGCGCTCGCTCCGCGGCGCGATGCCCAGCGCGAGCGCAGCGGCCCGCTCGAATGCCTCCGGTCCCAGCAACGACGGCGTCCCGCCGCCCCAGTACAGGGTGGCGAGCCGCGCGTCCTCGAACGCGCCCTCGGCCCGCAGGGCCGCGATCTCGCGCGCCAGCCCATCCAGCCAGAGGGCCTCGCGCCCGTCGTCGTGGCCGAGGTTGTAGAAGTGGCAGTAGGGACACTTGCGGGCGCAGAACGGGACGTGGACGTAGACGTGGAGGGAGCGGGCGATGGCCGGCCTCCTACTTGCCGGCGCGGACGCGCTCGAGCGCGTCTGCGATCGGCGGGGCGAGGGGATGTTCGGGCATGCGGAAAAAGCTCACCCCCCGCCCTTCACCGCGCCACCCCGGCGGTCCGTCTTCTCGGGCGGCGGCGGCGGAAGTGCGAAGCGCTGCCCGGGCCACGCGCGTGCGAGCCCCAGGAGCTCGAGCTCGGTCAGGGTCGCCAGCACGACGCCGAGTGGCAGGCCAAGCTCGGCGGCGAGATCCTCGGGCGGACGCGGTGACGCGGCGAGCGCCCCGCGCAGGCGCCTGCGGGTGTCGCCGTCGCGCGGATCCACGCGCATCGCCGAATCAGGCAGCGGTCGGGTGCTCCCGGGCCGCTGCGGTACCTCGATCCGCGGCAGGCCAGAGAGCTCCTCGAGCACGTCCTCGACACGGAGCACCGGATGCGCGCCATCGGCCAGGAGTTCGTTCGACCCGGCATACTCGGGTTGCAGCGGGTGTCCCGGCACCGCCATCACCTCCCGACCCGCGGCGAGCGCGAGCCGGGCGGTGATCAACGCGCCCGAGCGGCGCGCCGCCTCGACGACCACGACCACCCGTGCCAGCCCGGCGATGATCCGGTTCCGCCGCGGGAACGACCAGCGCGCGACCTGCACGCCGTCCGGGAACTCCCCCGCGATCAGGCCCCGCTGGCGGAGGATCCGCGCCGCGAGCCCGCGGTTCGACGGCGGCACGGCCACGTCGTGTCCGCCGGCCAGCACCGCGATCGTCGCCCCGCCCATCTCGAGGGCGCCGCGATGCGCGGCCGCGTCGATCCCGATGGCGCACCCGCTCACCACGACGACACCCGCGGCGGCAAGTCCGGCCCCCAACCGCTCCCCCATCTCGAGACCGAGACCTGTGGCCCGCCGCGCGCCCACGACCGCGACGGCGGTCTCTGCCAGCAACGTGTCGTCGCCGCGGACGTAGAGCACGTCGGGGGCGTCCTCGAGCGCGCGGAGGAGCTCGGGATAGCGCGGGTCGCGCCGGGAGATCGCTCGCGCCGGCGACCGGGTGTCAGCTGCCCTTGTCACCTCCGCCCGCTTCGCGGACGCGATCCCAGAGATCGTTCACGAGGGCGTCCAGGCCGCGGCCGCTCACCGACGAGATCACGTGGGTGACCGAGGCGTCGGGGAAACCCACGCCGCCGGGGGGCTCCGCCAGATCGGCTTTCGTCCAAGCCACCACGCGGGGAAGCTCGAGCAGCCTGGGCGACCACGCCTCGAGCTCGGACTTCAGGCTCTCGTACTCGGCGGCCGGATCGGGGCTCAGTACGTCGATCAGGAAGCACAGCACCCGGGTCCGCTCGATATGCCTGAGGAAACGCGCTCCCAGCCCCTTGCCTTCGGAGGCGCCGGCGATCAGTCCCGGGATGTCGGCCATGACGAACGAGCGCTCGGCGTCCGGGGCGACGACGCCCAGGTTGGGCGTCAGCGTGGTGAAGGGATAGTCGGCGATCCGCGGACGGGCGGCGCTGACGCGTGACAGCAGAGTGGACTTGCCGGCGTTGGGGCTCCCCACCAGGCCGACGTCCGCCAGCAGCTTGAGCTCGAGCGCGATCCGACGACTCTCGCCGGGCTCCCCCTCCTGCGCGTGGCGCGGGGCCTGCCGGGTGGCGCGAACGAAGAACGCATTGCCCCTCCCACCGCGCCCGCCGCGTGCCACTACCGCGCGCTGGCCGGGGTGCGTCAGGTCCGCGATCAGCTCGCCGCCCTCCGCCTGGCGGACGAGCGTCCCCACCGGCACCCGCAGCACCACATCCTCCCCCTCGGCCCCCGTCCGGTTGTTGCCCGAGCCGTGCTCGCCGCGGCCGGCGCGATACCGGGTGCGGTAGCGAAAATCCTGAAGCGTCGACAGGTTGGGGTCGGCCTCGATCGCGACATCCCCCCCCTTGCCGCCATCGCCTCCGTCCGGCCCCCCCTTGGGCACATACTTCTCGCGCCTGAACGAGACGACTCCGCTCCCGCCCCGCCCAGCCTCCACGTCGATTACCGCCTCGTCGATGAACTGCACGAGAACCGTCTACATCCTTTCGATTATCGCGTCTCCGAACTCCGAGCATTTCACTTCCGTCGCGCCTTCCATCTGCCGCGCCAGGTCGTAGGTCACGATCCGGTCGCGGATGGCAGATTCGAGGCCGGCCTCGATCCTCGCCTTCGCCTCGTCCCAGCCGATGTACGCGAACATCGCCGCCCCCGAGAGGATCAGGCTGCCGGGGTTGGCCTTGTCCTGACCGGCGTACTTGGGCGCCGTCCCGTGCGTAGCCTCGAACACGGCCGCCATGTCGCCCACGTTCCCGCCCGGCGCCATGCCGAGACCTCCCACCTGCGCGGCCGCGGCGTCGGACAGGTAATCGCCATTGAGATTGGGGAGCGCGATGACGTCGTATTCGTCGGGGCGCAGCAACAGCTGCTGGAACATGGCGTCCGCGATCCGGTCCTGGATGACGACCCGGCCTCCGGGATCGCGGCGCTTCTCGCCCTCCCACAAATCCGCCTCCCGCACCGTGCGGTCGCCGAACTCCGCGGCGGCCACCTCGTAGCCCCACTCGCGGAACGCGCCCTCGGTGAACTTCATGATGTTTCCCTTGTGCACCAGCGTCACCGAGCGGCGGCCCTTGTCGATGGCGTACTGTACGGCCGCGGCGACCAGCCGCTTGGTGTTCCGCTCGCTGATGGGCTTGACCCCGATGCCCGCGTCGAACGGGATCGAGGTGCCCATCTCCTCGTTGAGGAAGCGGCGGATCTTGTCCTGCTCCCGCGTGCCCACCTTCCATTCGATCCCCGCGTACACGTCTTCGGTGTTTTCGCGGAAGACGACGATGTCGACCTTGCCGGGTTCCTTCACGGGCGATGGCGTGCCCTCGTACCAGCGGCAGGGCCGGATACAGCAGTAGAGATCGAGCTCCTGGCGCAGCGTCACGTTCAGCGAGCGGAACCCGCCGCCCACCGGCGTCGTCAGCGGCCCCTTGATCGACACGCGCCAGTCCCGGATGGCCGCCAGTGTGTCGGCCGGCAGATAGGTATCCGGCCCGTACTTCGCGACGGCCTTCTCGCCGGCATAGATCTCGAACCATTGGACCTCGCGGGCGCCTCCGAACGCCTTCGCGACGGCGGCGTCGAATACTCGACGGGAGGCGGCCCAGATGTCAGGGCCGATTCCGTCCCCTTCGATGAACGGGATCACCGGCCGATCGGGCGCCTTCACCCGGAAGGCGCGCTCGTACTCGATCGCCTCACCCGACGTGGGAGGCGTCAGGCGTTCGTACGCCATCGCTTGCTCCTTTCGATCCTTTGCAAGATTCGGGACCGCCGCGCTCCGGCCGGGGAGCCGGCCGCGCCTTCAGCCGCGTTCGCCGATCGGGACGTAGCGGAGGTCGCGTTTGCCGACGTACCTGGCGCGCGGCCGGATGAGGCGGTTCTTCGCGTACTGCGCCTCCACGTGGGTGACCCATCCGCTGATGCGCGCGACGGCGAAGATCGGGGTGAAGAGGTCGGCCGGGATTCCCAGCGCGTGGTAGGTGGAGGCGCTGAAGAAGTCCACGTTCGGGTCGATCCCCTTTTCCGCCTGCATGGTCGCCAGGATCTGCTCGCTCATCTGGTACCAGCGGGTATCCCCGGCACGCTCTCCGAGATCCTTCGAGAAGCGCCGCAGGATGGGGGCGCGCGGATCCATCGTCTTGTAGACGCGGTGCCCGAAGCCCATGACCTTCGAGCCGGCGGCGAGCATCTCCCGGATGTGCGCGGCCGGCTCCACCCCCCGTTGGTCGACCTCCAACAGCATCTTCATTACCGCCTCGTTGGCGCCGCCGTGGAGCGGGCCCTTGAGCGTGCCCACCGCGGACGTGATCGCGGAATGGATGTCGGACAGGGTGGCGGCCGTCACCCGGGCCGCGAAGGTCGAGGCGTTCATGCCGTGCTCTGCATGGAGGACCAGGCAAACGTCGAGGACGCGCCCGTCCTCCGGATCAGGCTCGCCGCCCCGCAGCATGTAGAGGAAGTTGGCCGCGTGCCCCAGATCGTCGCGCGGCGCCAGCGGATCGGAACCGCGGCGCGCGCGATCGAACGCGGCGATCAGGGTCGGAATACGGGCGATCAGGCGAAGCGCCTTGCGGCGCGTTGCCTCCGCTCCATTGTCGCCCCGATCGGGGTCGGTCAATCCGAGCAGAGAGACGCCGGTCCGCAGTGCGGACATGGGATCGGCGGTGGACGGAAACCGGCGCACCGCCTCCAGCGTCTCCCCGTCGAGCGAGCGCTGAGCCGCCAGCGCGCGCTCGAACCCCCGCAGCTCCTCGACATCCGGCAGCTCGCCGTCCAGCAGGAGCTTCGCCGTCTCCTCGAAGGAAGAACTCTCGGCGAGATCCTCGATCGAGTAGCCGCGGTAGACGAGGCGCCCCTCCTGGCCGTCGACGTACGAGATCTCGCTCTCGGCGACGACGACGCCTTCGAGGCCGGCGGCCTGGGATGGTGCGGCGATGGTTTCGGTCATGGAGCGGGGCAAGCTATCGGGGGGTTCCGAAGCCGTCAAACACGGCCCTTTCCGAGTCGGGGCTTGTCTCCCACGCGGTGGATCTTCATGAGATTGGTACGCCCTCCCACGTCGAGCGGAGCGCCGCATACGAGCACGACGATGTCGCCTGCCTCGACCAGCTTGTCGTCCATCAGCAGCTTGTCCAGATCGGTGATCAGGCGATCGATCGTCACCGGGATGTCCATCACCATCGGATTCACTCCCCAGCTCAGCGCCAGCCTGTTCCGCACGCTCCCATAGGGGGTGAACGCCAGTAGCGGAGCGGGCGGTCGGTACTTGCTCAGGAGCTGCGCGGTCGAGCCCGACTGCGTGAAGGCCACGATGTAGCGCGCCCCCACCTCGGCGGCCACCAGAGTAGCCGCGTCGCAGACCGCGTCCGCGAAGTCGGTTACCCTGGCCACGCCGTGGAAGGGCTTCCACGGGTTGCGCTCCATCTCTATCTCGGCCGCCACCGTGATCCGCTCCATCATCTCGACCGCGGCGACCGGATGATCGCCGGTGGCGGTCTCCGCGGAGAGCATGACCGCATCGGCACCGTCGAAGATCGCGTTGGCGACGTCGGAAGCCTCGGCGCGCGTCGGGCGCAGGCTCGTAGTCATGGATTCCAGCATCTGGGTCGCCACGATGACGATCCGCTTGGCCTGATTGGCGCGCAGGATGATCTCCTTCTGGAGGATCGGCACGCGCTCGGGGGGCAGCTCGACGCCCAGATCGCCGCGCGCGATCATCACGCCTTCCGCTCGCTCCAGGATCTCGTCGAGGTTCTC
Organism: Gemmatimonadota bacterium; assembly: GCA_035249945.1. Taxonomy (GTDB): domain Bacteria; phylum Gemmatimonadota; class Gemmatimonadetes; order JACCXV01; family JAHWKZ01; genus JAICNR01. Next base: position 2,926 of record DATFFS010000263.1, on the reverse strand, counting down.
GACCGCCTGGGGCTTCTCGAGCTTGGCGATGACCTGCGGCCCGCCACCCGCCGCCTGGATCTCCTCCTTCAGGGTGTCGATGTCCTCGCCGCGCCGCACGAACGAGAGCGCGACGAAATCGACGCCATGCCGGCAGCCGAAGCGCAGGTCCTCGCGGTCCTTGTCGGTCAGGGCAGGGGTCGAGACCATCACCCCGGGAAGATTGATCCCCTTTCGCTCCTTGAGGATTCCCCCCTCCAGCACGCGGCTGCGAACCACGTTCTCGTTCTCGATCTCCTCGACCTCGAGGACGAGTCGGCCGTCGTCGAGGAGGATCAGGTCGCCGGCGCTGACATCGTGGGGAAGCTCGCGGTACGTCGTGGTCAGGAGCTCGCGGGTCCCCGGATTCTCGGTGTTGTTGACGATGCGGACGATCTCGCCCTCCCCGAGATCGACCAGTCCTCCCTCGATTCGTCCGATCCGGATCTTGGGACCCTGGAGGTCCTGCAGGATAGCCACCGCCATGCCGAGCTCGTCCGACGCGGAACGGACCATTTCGATCACCCGCGCGTGCTCCTCGTAGTCGCCGTGAGAGAAGTTGAGCCGGGCGCAATCCATCCCCGCGTCGATGAGCTCGCGCACGATCCGCGGGTCGTCGCTGGCGGGACCCAGCGTGCACAAGATCTTGGTTCTCGTGGGCCTGATCATGAACCGGCCAAGTTAGGCATCTCGGTTTGACTGCGCAGGAGGGCGGGCGTAGCTTTTTTCCGTCCTGAGTGGGGCTGTAGCTCAGCTGGGAGAGCGCCTGAATGGCATTCAGGAGGTCGTCGGTTCGATCCCGATCAGCTCCACCATCCGCTTCTCACGGACGATTCGGCTGCCCGGCGAACTCGCCGAGCGTGCGCAGGCGGAGCGTCGGATTGCTACCGAAGGCGTACTGCAACCAGCCGAGGTGCCCGGCACCGTAGATGACCAGTATGCGCTCGTCGCGATCATCCACTAGGTCCACGACATTGCTGTAGATGCGCATGTTGCGTCGGAACCAGTCGGAAACCAGATCGGCGCCCGCCCAGTCCCACCCTTCGCCGAACTCCGCCAGCCGGAAATAGGCGCCCACATCCTGCGCAATTCGCTCTTCGGAATTCATGTAGAGCAGGGTTTCCAGAACGGTGTGGGTGGCGAGATACGCGGAAAACTCCTCCACGCTCTCGGCACCCTCGGCCTGCAGCTCCTCGAATTCCGTCATGCGGTCGGTCGCCTGCGCGTACTTCACGAGGCGCGGGTACGGGAACTCCCCGTCGACGTCCACCGGATATACGGTCTCGTGGCCGAGCTCCCTGGCGAGCCGGAAACCCAGCTGCTCGATCTCGTTGCGCGTGAGCTCATGCGTACCGTTCGCATAGTCGGCGAACCGCTCGGAAATGCGATCGTCGTCGAAGTCCGCCTCCACCGCGATCTTCGATGGGCGGAATCCTTCGAGGACTTCGATCAACTCCGCGATCTCGGCCTGCCGTTTGGAGGAGAGCACGTCGTCGGCCTGCGTGTTGAAGATGTCGCGTCCTGGGTTGTCCATGTGATAGACCCCCAGGACCAGCACCTCGACACGAGCGTTCTCATTCCGAGGGGCATTCTGCGCACGCGCTTCATGCGCCGCGGTGGACGCCAAGAGGATAGCGGCCATACCGACAACTCTGATCGTCATCTGAGGGCTCAATGTCGAACCTCCTCCATCATGTCTAGAATATTCCCGAAGGTCACGGCGATCCCGATGGTTGGATAGACTTCGCGTTCGAAAGGTTGGAAGGCGGCCTTCATTCCGGCGGAATGGCGTTCGCGCCTCATGAGTCGCATGCGGTGGCCGGCAGGACGCGGTGGGATGGCTCGCTGCCGCGTGCTCGTCTATCATTTATCGGCCTCCAAACACTCAAATATCTACAGGAGTTGAAATGCCGCTGTACATGGATATCCATCACAACGCCGACGCCACGCCGGAGGACGTCATGAAGGCGCACCTCAGCGATCTCGAGGCGCAGGAGAAGTTCGGCGTCAAATATCTCAAATACTGGTTCAATCCGCGGGCCAAGACGATCTGCTGCCTCGTCAACGCGCCGGACCCCGAAGCCGCGCACAAGTGTCACCTCGAAGCCCACGGATTGACCGCCGACAAGATCATCGAAGTCCAGGACGAGGTCGTGGAGGCGTTCCTGGGAGGAAGCGTCGACGCGGGCCTCGGGCGGATGATCACGCGGGAAGGCGATCCCGACGGGGGCTTCCGCACGGTCCTGTTCACCGATATCTCGGGCTCGACCTCCATGACGCAGCGGCTCGGAGACGCGGAGGCGATGAAAATCATCCGAGCCCATGACGCCCTCGTTCGCCGCGAGATCGAAGCGCGGCAGGGCATCGTCGTCAAGCACACCGGCGACGGCACGATGGCCGCGTTCCCCGCCGCCTCCGCCGCCATCTACGCCGCCATGGCGATCCAGAAGGCGTTCCACGTCCACAACCAGCGCCTGCCCGACCGGCCCATCGAGGTGCGGATCGGGATGAGCGCCGGGGAGCCTGTCGACGAAGGTCAGGACCTGTTCGGCGTGGCGGTGCAACTCGCCCGGCGTGTGTGCGACGCAGCCGAGGCCAGCCAGATCCGCGTCTCCAACGTCGTGCGCGAGCTGTGCATCGGAAAGGACATCGGCTTCGTGGATCTCGGCGCGGCGCCCCTGCGCGGCTTCGACGAGCCTGTCCACATGTTCGAGGTGCGCTGGTCGTGAACGGCGAACCGCCGGTCACGGAGGGGATGTCCAGGGAGGACTTCCAGGAGCAGGCGGTCCTCTACGAGCTGGGCCGGCTGCCGGCCGACAAGCGGGACGCGTTCGAAGCCGAGCTCGCGGCGCGGGGCGAGGACGGGCGGCGCGTGATGGAGGGAGTGCGGCGCGCGTTCGCGCGCGCG
>DATFFS010000262.1:0-1173 GCA_035249945.1 Gemmatimonadota bacterium | reverse complement strand
ATGTGACCACCACCGACGGCGTCACCTTCGGCGGGACCGTGCACGGCCAGGGACCCCCGCTGGTGTTCGTCCACGGGATGCTGGCCGATGGCGACATCGACTGGCAGGCGCTGCTGCCGCACCTGACCGGCCGGTTCACCTGCCATCTGCCGAGCGTGCGGGGCCGCGGCCTCAGCGGCGATCACCCCGACCTCAGCCCCGGTCGGATGGTTGACGACATCCTCGCCTACCTCGACAGCATCGAGGCACCGACCGGACTCGTGGGTTGGTCGAGTGGCGCCTACCTGGCAGTCACCGTGGCGGCGGCGCGGTCCGACGCGGTGGACGCGGTAGCCCCGGTCGAGCCTGGGGTGCTGAGCTTGATGGACGAGCAGGAGCAAGCGGTCTTCGGCGCCGCCGCCGCCCGCATGGGCGAGTTGGCCGCCGAAGGCGAGTTGACGGCTGCGGCGCGCGCGTTCGCTGCCTGGCCCTTCAACGACGTAGAGATCGCGATGGCCGAGGACGCGGGCTACTTCGAGGCGGCAGGGCGCTACGTCCCGAACTTGCTCAACCTCCTTCAGCAGTGGGCGGAGTACGAGGGCCCAACCCCTGATGATCCGGCCGTGCTCGGCGCGATCTCAGTTCCGATGCTGGTGCTGCACGGGGCGGACACCACGCCTTTCCTGACCGCCAGTGCGCGGCACGTGGCCGACCGCGTCCCCGACGCACAGGTGCAGGCGATCCCCGGCGCAGGGCATGCCGCCCCCCTGACCCATCCCGAGGCGCTCGCCGCGGCACTCACCGAGTTCTTCGCACCAGCAACGCAGGCATGATGCGGGTTTGCGGCGATGCGCCCGGCAAGATTCGAACTTGCGACCTCTGCCTCCGCAGGGCAGCGCTCTATCCCCTGAGCTACGGGCGCGGGGAAGCGGATTCTAGCTGCCTTGCGATGCGCTCTCCGACGCGTAGTTCCGCGTCGTGCGGGACCTCGGCTCTGACATAGCCGAGCGCGATCACGCTGGCGCCGTCGACAGCCGCGCTCGTGACGCGCCCGACGACCTTGTCCTCGTACACGAGCTCGGCGTCGTACTCAGGGAGCTCGTCGCCCTCGAGCTCGAACACGCGCAACGTTCGGTTCACCCGGCCCCGGTAGTGCTGGCGCGCGATCGGCTCCTGGCCCGGGTAGCAGCCCTT
>DATFFS010000261.1:0-3728 GCA_035249945.1 Gemmatimonadota bacterium | reverse complement strand
GGCGCCGTCGCGCCTCTCGCGACCGCGCTCGCCGACCCCGACCCCTGCGTCCGGCGAATGGCGGCGCTCAAGCTCGGCCGCATGCGCGACCCGCGCGGGATGGACGCGCTCCGCGCCACGCTCGCCTCGGGGGACGCCGATCAGCGGGCGATCGGCGCGCTGGGGCTGGGGTATTCCGAAGACCCGGCGGCCATCGACGCGCTGGGTGCGGTGCTGGACGACGCGAGCCCGGAAGTGCGGGCGGCCGCGACCTGGGCGCTGGGCGAGATCGAGGACGCGCGGGCGATCCCGCTGCTGATTCCGGTCCTGGGCGAGGACGAGGATCCCGCCGTGCGGCAGGTCGCCGCCTGGGCGCTGGGGGAGATCGAGTAGCGGCGGCTCCGGCCCGATTTTCGCATCCCTCCCCGGCGTGGTACATTTTCCGTCCATGCCGTCCATCCGCTCGACAATTCTCGGAGCCGCCCGGCGCCCCGCCGTCGTGGCCGCCGCGCTCGCCGTCTTTCTCGCCGCCGCGTGCGGCCGGGAGAGCGATGCGCGGACCGGCGGATCGGGGGAGGGCGCCGACTACGCGCTCGAGGAGACCCGCGAGGCGCCGCCCTTCGAGCTCGAGACGCTCGACGGCGACTCGCTGACGCTGGCCTCGCTCGACTCGGTTCCCGTCATCCTGATGAACTTCTGGGCCTCGTGGTGCGGACCGTGCAAGATCGAGATCCCCGACCTCATGGCGCTCGACGAGACCTACGGGCCGAAGGGGTTCATGGTCCTTGGCGTGACGGTCAACGACCTGCCGCGCGACTCGCGGGACTTCGCGGCGGAGGTGGGGATGAGCTACCCGTCGGTCATCGGCACGCCGCGCATGCTGGAGTCCTACGCGATCTCGCCGTGGCTTCCGACCTCGCTCCTCGTCAAGGACGGCAGGATCGTCGAGCAATGGGTGGGGCCGCGCTCGAAGGAGGAGTTCGAGTACGGTATCAAGGTCGCGCTCGGGCTCGCGCCCGCGGCGGCGGACCTCATGGCCGACGAGCCCGCGGAACAGGACGGGGATGGGCGGTGAGCTGTCGCTGGCGGTGGCGTTCGGCGCCGGCGTCGTCTCGTTCCTGAGCCCCTGCGTCCTTCCGCTCTTTCCGAGCTATCTCTCCTTCATCACCGGATTGACGTTCGACGAGCTGTCCGCCCCCGGGCCCGACGCCCGCGCGCGCGTCCGCCGGCTGACGATCCTCCACTCGCTCCTCTTCATCCTCGGCTTCATGCTCGTGTTCGTCGCGCTCGGCGCCTCGGCCACCGCGCTGGGGCAGTTCCTGCGGTCGAACCAGGTCTGGATCCGGCGCGTCGCGGGCCTCGTGATCGTGCTCTTCGGCCTCCACATCACGGGGCTCCTGAACTTCGCCTTTCTGCATCGCGAACGGCGCGTCCATCTCCAGGAGCGCCCCGAGGGGATGCTCGGGTCGGTCGTCGTCGGCTTCGCCTTCGGCGCCGGCTGGACGCCCTGCATCGGGCCGATCCTCGGCGCCATCCTGACGATGGCGGGCTCGAGCGGCGAGCTCAGGACGGGCGTGGCGCTCCTCGTCGTATACGGCCTCGGGCTCGGCGTGCCGTTCTTCCTGGCCGCGCTCGGCTTCAACGTCTTCCTGACCACCTTCCGCCGCGTCCGCGGGTGGCTCCGCCCGATCGAGATCGCGAGCGGGCTGATGCTGGTCGCGGTGGGGCTGCTGATCTTCACCAACTACTTCGCGGTCCTGGCGGCGTACCTGAACCGCTGGCTGCTGCCGCTTTTCCCCTTCATCGCCGACAACATCTGATCAGGACGGTGAAAACGGCCCATCTGCGGCGTTGCCCTCCTCGTGTCTTCCTGCGGCGTACCTTGTGGTACGCCTCGGAATCCTCTCGTCCGGCGCCTTTGCATCTGGGCCGTTTTGACCGCCCTGCGTCATCGCAACGGCGTGCCTTGAACGACTTCGGCGGGGCGAGCTAGTTTCGGCATCTGCAGCAGGCTGAGTCAACGGCGGAGAGGGAGGGGGCAGATGGACTGGTTCTACCTGTACTTCGTCGGCTTCCTGGCGCTGATCGCGGCGGTGGGAATGGGAATGAACATGATCGGGATCGGGGCGCAGTGGATCTTCGTGGTCTGCCTCGGCCTGTTCGGCATCGCGGTCATGAGCGCCGTCAAGCACACGCGCAGCGGTTCCGGGGACGGCGGGCCGCGTTAGTATCCTGAGTCAGAAGTTCGTTGGCATTCGACGCCTCCTGCATCCCGGATCCCTACGTTGCGACTCGTCGAAATAGCTCTGCTATTCCTCCTCATCGCGCCTTGCGCTCCGGGCGCAGGAGACCTCTCGGTGCTTCAACGAACTTCTGACTCAGGATACTAGTTGGCCCTCGCCGCGCCGATCCGCGACTTCTTCACCCGCAACCTGGGCTACAAGGCCGTGGCCCTCGTCCTGGCCCTCCTGCTCTGGTACGACGTCACCTCCGACGAAACCACGGTCATCGAGTATCCGGTGCCGCTCCAGATCGCTGTGGAGGGCGCCGACATGATCATCACCAATCAGGAGCAGCTGCCTCCCGAAGTCGAGGTCGCGTTCAGCGGCACCGGAAAGGAACTGCTGCGGCTCGACAAGGACGACCTCGCCGTGCAGGAGCGCGTGCAGGGGGGCGAGAACGACTCGATCGTGGTCACGCTCGACCTGGCGGACCTGCAGAAGCCGGCCGACCTCGCCTTGACGCCCCTCGGTATCACGCCGCGGCAGGTCACGGTCGTCACCGACCGCTTCATGGAGCGCACGGTGCCGCTATCGACCGTGGGCGCCCCGCGCCCCGCCGACGGCTATCGCATCGAGAGCGTCGAGGTTACCCCGGGGACCGTGCGTGTCCGGGGAGTGACCGCCGAGGTGCGCCCCATCGGTTCCCTCGGGCTCGACCTGTCGCAGATCGACGACGTCGAAGGCGAGTTCGATCAGCGGATGGAGATCGCGATCCCGGAGAGTCTGCGGACCGTCACGGTCACTCCCGATACCGTGCGCATCCGCGGCCGCGCGGTTCCCGACACCGCCACCGTCTCGGAATAGCCCCCGCTCCGTGCTGACGCTCGGGATCGAGACCTCCTGCGACGACACGTCGATCGCCATCCTCGAGGACGAGACGACGCTACTCGCCAACGTGGTCAGCTCGCAGCTCGTCCACGCGGAGTACGGTGGCGTCGTCCCCGAGCTGGCGAGTCGCGCCCACGTGTCCAACATCCTGCCGATCTTCGAGCGGGCGCTGGCGGACGCGCGCGTCGGCGCGGAAGGGATCGACCTCATCGGAGTGACGCACGCGCCGGGGCTCGCCGGATCGCTCCTCGTGGGGGGCGCGTTCGCGCAGGGCCTCGCGCTGGCGCTCGAGCGCCCCATCGTGCCGGTCCACCACCTCGAGGCGCACATCGTCGCGATCCTGCTCGAGCGGCCCGACCTGGAGCCCCCGGCCCTCGCGCTGGTCGTCTCGGGGGGGCACACACTGCTCGTCCACGTGCACGCATGGCGGATGTACGAGGTCGTCGGGCGCACGCGCGACGATGCCGCGGGCGAGGCGTTCGACAAGGTTGCCAAGCTCCTCGGGCTGGGCTTTCCGGGCGGGCCGGCGATCGAGCGCGAGGCGCGCGCGGGCGATCCGCGTTCGATCGACTTCCCGCGGCCTATGCTGGCCAGCGGCGACCGCGACTTCTCGTTCTCGGGGCTCAAGACCGCGGTCCT
>DATFFS010000260.1:0-1188 GCA_035249945.1 Gemmatimonadota bacterium | reverse complement strand
CCCCGGCCTCCCCCACCGCGCCGAGTCATTCCAGGATGATCGAGAGGAAGGCCTGCGCCAGGCCGATCCCCTGCGGCTCACCGATCAGCCGCGCCCGCTCGCGCATCCGCTCCGGGATCTCGTCGGCGTCGACCTGGCTGACGTGCGCCAGGATCGACTGCAGCCCGGTCTCGAACGTGTCGGCCACATCGATCCACAGGTTCGGCTCCTCGACCCCGGTGAGCAGCACCTGGCGCACCTTCCACGGCTCCAGCTTCTCGTCGCGCCAGAGCTCGGGGAAGTTCAGGTGATCGCGAGCCGCCGGATAGACCGATGCGAGCGTCGCCTCCCCGGTCGCCAGGTGGTCCGGGTGTCCGATGAACGGGTTGTGGTCCAGGCGGCGCTGCGGATTCTGGGTGATCAGCAGGTCGGGCCGGAAGCGCCGGATCTGGCGCGTGATGTCCCTGCGCAGGTCGAGCGTCGGCTGGAGGTAGCCGTCGGGATAGCCGAGATGAACGATGTCGGTGACGCCCAGGATGTCGGCTGCCGCCCGCTGCTCGGCCATGCGGGTCGCCGCGAGCTGCTCGGGCGTGACGTCGGGGTCCTCGGTGCCCTTGGAGCCATCGGTGGTGACGACGTAGTCGACCCGCGCGCCGGCGGCGCTGAGATACGCGATCGTCGGGCCCGCCCCGAACTCGCCATCGTCGGGATGGCTGATGACGACCAGCACCCGCTCGATGGGGCTGATCAGCTCGTGGCGCTCGAGAGGACTCATTCGGAGATGCTACCGAAGTGTCGTGGCCGGCGCGGAGCGTGATTGACCCGCCGCCCCGGCCGCACGCATACTGCCCCACAGTATGACGACCGACGCGCACGCCGCGCATTTCCGCCACTCCTACACGCAGGACAAGCGCGAGCTCGTGACGCGGCTGCGCCGGATCGAGGGGCAGGCGCGCGGCATCCAGCGGCTGGTGGACGAGGAGGCCTACTGCCTCGACGTCCTGCAGCAGGTCGAGGCGCTCACGGCGGCGGCGGACCAGGTCGCGTTGCTGCTGCTCGAGGACCACATCGCCGGCTGCCTGGCGCACGCGATCGAGACGGGCCAGGGCGAGCCGTACGTCGACGAGGTCATGACCGTGGTGCGGCGCGCGCTCGGCCGAAAGGGTCCCAAGAAGGCGATCGAGACGGCCGGCTGACGAGCCTTCGGCG
>DATFFS010000259.1:0-9741 GCA_035249945.1 Gemmatimonadota bacterium | reverse complement strand
GCGAGGCGGGCTATCTCGACGGGGCCGAGGACGACGGCCTCGCGCTCGAAGAGCCCTTCCACGGCCGCGCGGTGGACGCGGATCTTGTAGCGACTGACCGCGAGCCCGCCGACAGCGAGGACGCTGTGGCCGCCGTTGGGCACTGGGTCGCCGTCCTCCTCACCGGACAACCCATCGATCCCGGCCGGCTCCGCGCCGCTGATATCCACGAGTAGTCGGAGCTCGGAGAGCTCAGACCAGACGCGGCGGGAAAGAAGCGTAAGCCCCGGCGGTCCGGCCGTGATCACGACCCGAGCGCCCCGGACGACCTCCTCGAGTGGCTCGCCGGTCTTCCACACGACGGTCTCGATTGCCTCCTCGAACGTGGCGGCGACGAACTTCGTTCGCTCCTCGGCCTCTTCCTCGTCGAACACCGTGAGGCAGACGCGGGCGCCCTCACCCGCCAGGATCCCGGCAACGCGCGCCCCCGCCGGCCCACCGCCGATGACGACGACCCGTGCCTTGGTCAGCGTGACGAGCTGGCGAATCCGCGCGACGGTCGCCCCAGCCACCGTGCTGCCGCCCTTGCACTCGGACATGAGGGAGATCCGGTAAGGCCCGAAGAACGCACGCCGGGCCTGCCGGACCATCTCATCGATGACGTGGTCGTTGGTCCCGGTGATGAGAAGGGCCGTCCGGTGGAGCTCGTCCCGGGGCCTCGAGTACAGCGCGCCCGAGACCAGCACCGGGACGTCCTGGGGGTCGACGTCGCCGTGCGCCAGGATCTGATCGGCGCCTCCGTCCAGCGACATGATCTGGTCGAAGACGCGCGGGTGCGGGTTGTGGTCGAGGTGGATCAGGATGCGCGGGCTGGCGGGCACGGATTGAGCTTAACTTGCAAGACCAGGGCCACCCATGCGGCGTTGCGGAAGCCCCCTGATCATGCGCACCGCGGACTCGCCCAGGACCATCATGCCAACTCCTCCTTGCGTTCATATTTAAGCCGAGATAGGTTGAAACTACCGAAAGCGAGACAGCGCCACCAATATCGCTACCATCGTTGAACAGCTTGCCGCCACTAACTGCCGCGCCTCACGCGGGCGCTGGACCACATCACCGTAGCACCGACCGTTACCCCGATCTGACCCTATGCCTAGTGGTACACGGCATCGACCGGCGTTCCCCGAGCTCGCCGCCATGGGCGGCCGATGACGCGGTGACGACGATTCGAGACGTGATGCGCGCGATCAACAGGAGCCAGTGCCGTGGCGCCTGAGCACCCGTTCGTCAGCGTCATCATACCGGCCTACAACAGCGCCGAGTTCTTGCCCGGCGCGATCGCGAGCGTGCGATCGCAGGGGCACCAGCCGCTCGAGATCGTGGTTGTGGACGACGGCTCGACCGACGGGACCGGCGGCGTGATCTGCTCGCTCCGGGGAGACGGCGGTGATGACTTGCGTTACCTGCGCCAGGACAACCGCGGTCCGGGCGGGGCGCGAAACGCAGGGCTGGCGGTAGCACGGGGTGAAGTGATCGCCTTTCTCGACGCGGACGACGTCTGGCCGGCGGGCAAACTCGATTGCCAGATAGCGACCCTCACCCGCAACCCCGAGACGGATATCGTCCTCGGCCGAACCCAGGCAATGGTTCTGGCCAGCGGGGACTCCGCCGACGATCAGGGCCCGCGTTTCGAGCCCTTTGCCGAGCCTTGGTACTCGACCCAGCTCGGTAGCGCTCTCTACCGGCGCAGCGTCTTTGATCGTGTGGGTGTGTTCGATTCGACTCTGAAGCTGAGCGAAGACCTCGACTGGTTCATGCGTGCTCGGGAGCGTGGTGTCGGGATCGCATTCATCGCCGATGTGACCCTGTTGTACCGATTCCACTACACCAACCTGACGCGAGGCACCGACGCGAACACCCGCAACCTGCTGCTTGTGCTCAAGCGCTCGCTCGACCGGCGTCGCGGTGGCAGCGGCGACTACCCCCTTGCGTCGATCTCGCCCTGGCACCGTGAAGCGGTGGACCAGGGCTGGGACTCGGGTACTTCATCCGCGGGAGCCGTCGATTCCTGATCCTCTTGTCACGGTCGTTCTGCCCGTGCGCAACGGCGAGCCGTTCCTCGCCGAGGCAATCGAGAGCGTCCTGGTCCAGGATTACCATCCGCTCGAGCTGATCGTCGTCGATGGCGGCTCCACCGATCGCTCGGCGGAGATCGCGCGCTCGTACGATGGCGTCCGCCGCGAGGAGCAGGTTGGCCGCGGCCTTCCCGACGCCTGGAACCAAGGCGTCGGCGTCGCGCGCGGAGCACTCATCGCCTTCATCTCCTCGGACGACCGCTGGACGTCGGACAAGCTCTCGCGCCAGGTCGATCGGATGATGCGAGAGCCCGAGCTCGCCTACACGATCGCAATGTTCCGGTTCTTTCTCGAGCCGGGATGCATCATTCCGCAGAGCTTTAACCGATCGCTTCTGGAACAGGATCTGGTCGGGCGGATCCCCGAAACGCTCGTCGCGTGGCGCGAGACCTTCGACACGGTAGGCCGGTTCAACGTGAGCTACGCCGCAGCGCAGGATGTGGACTGGTTCCTGCGCGCGCAGGAGTCAGACCTGCCGACGGCGGTTGTACCCTCTGTCCTACTCTACAAGCGGGTCCATGAAAACAACCTGTCATCGAATGCCTCCGTTAACACGCCCGCGTTGTTGCAGATCCTGCGGAACTCGATTCAGCGCAGACGGGCCGTGGCGGCACCGGACGCGATCGGGCCGACTTGAGAGGAAGGGGGCGATCGACGAGCCCGTGAGCGGACAAGCTCGAGGCGGCTGCCGTGCCACCGGCCGACGCAGGACGTTACTGGCGAAGGAACGTCGCCGATGAAAGTGCTGATCACTGGCGCGGCGGGGAATCTAGGGCAGAAACTGACCCGGCATCTGCTGGCTGACGGACGTTACCAATTGACGCTTCTGGATCGCCGCGCCGACGATACAGGGCAGATCCTAACCGCCGAGCTCGCTGCCTACGATCCTGCCTGGGTTAGGTATTTCCATGGCCAGAATGTCATAGTGCATCTTGCAGCGGACGCGGACGTGCATGCCACCTGGCAATCGTTACAGGCGAACAATGTGGATGCGCTGCTCAATGTTTTCCGCGCGGCGGTCGAAAACCGCGTAGATCGCGTGGTATTCGCCAGCTCCGTCAGAGCGTTTCAAGGCTATATGGATTCCCGCACGGTCATCCGTCATGATCGCTTTCCAAGCCCCGTGGAGCTCTACGCCGCCACCAAGGTATTCGGGGAACGGCTCGGGAAGAGTCTTGCCGATCAGTACGGTATGTCGGTCATCTGCCTTCGCATCGGCGCCGTCTGGCTTGGCGATAATTCGCCGAAGGGAAAACGACACGACCTGCGGCGGCAATGGCTCAGCACCCGGGATTTCTGCCAGGCGGTCGAGAAAGCGATCTGGGTTTCGGAAATCGGGTTTGCCGCGTTGTTCGTGACATCGGACAACGAAGACAAGCCCTTCGATCTGTCCGAGACCTGGCGTGCTCTCGGGTATGAGCCGCAGGACGGGGTGCGCGCAACGAGGCGGTCTTTGTCGGAAAGAATCAGGTACTTGGTGAAGAGGCAGCTCCGACGTCTCTCACGGAGCGTCGACACAGGCCACTGACGATTGGGGAGAGGGCCGGAGGGCGGAGTCCACGGGTAGCTTTACATAATATACGTTATGCGACATCCCTGAATGGATGACCCCCCGGCGGGAAACCCCTCCGACCCTCCGCGCGGCCCACGCGTGGCCCACGCCTTGCCCCAAGCAGGGCCCCGACAACTATGCGACTATCCACCACACCGACCACCAAGGCCATGCTCGTCGCACTGCGCTTGTGTGCCGCGGCGGCTACGGGCGTTCTGCTGTGGAGCTATCCACCCGCGCCGGGCGTGGCGCGTGGCGCGGCGGTATTCCTCTGGGCCGTATACGCGGCCACCGCGCTGGTCCTGCCCCTAGTCCCCGGGCAGTGGTTCGAGCGGCCCCGGCTACTTCCCGTCTTCACCCTCGCCGAGCTCATCCTCCTCGGTGCCTTCGTGGCGATCTACCGCGAGGGCGGGTCGCTCTATCTGCCGCTGTTCCTCGTCACCATCCTGCTGGCGGCCTTCGCCCGCAATGTCCGCTGGTCGATCGCCGTGGCCACCGGCGCGGCGCTGGCCCAGATCCCGCTGTACGTGTCCGGGCAGGCCTGGACCGAGCTGGCGATCGATCCCAGCGCCCTGATCCTCCAGGGAGTGATCCTGCTCGTCGCGGCGGCCGCCGTGGGGCAGCTGACCGAGGAGCTCTCCCGCCACGAGGCGACGGGCGACCTGCTCGACAGCGCGCTCCAGATCTCGGCGCTCGTGGCCGGTACGTTCGACGTCGATACCGTCTACCGGCGCCTCGTGGAGTTGGTGGCGAAGCTGCTCCAGGCCGACCGCGTGGCGATGATTGCGCTGACCGAAGAGCCGGAGGTCGGACGCGTCGTGGCCGCGGCGGACCTCGGCCATCCGCTCCGGCAGGACCTCTTCGTCGATCTGCTCGAGCATCCGGAGCTCTCGGAGGCGCTGGCGCGTCAGAGCCCGATCGTGGTTCGGCGGCGAGAGCGGCAGCACGGCGGCGGACTCCGGTTGTGGCGCCCGGCGCGGCGGACCTCGATTCTCGTGGCGCCGATCCTCAGCGGCGATCAGCCGCGCGGCGTCCTCTACATCCGCAATGAGCGCTCGCGGATTGAATACAGCCGGCAGGAGCTGGCCTTCTGTCAGCTCATGGCGCATGCGGCGGCTCGGGCCGTCGAGCACGCCGAGCGGTACGCGGAGATGGAGGAGGCCGCTTCGCGGGATCCGCTGACCGGCCTGCGGAACCTGCGGGCCTTCCATCAACGCCTCGACCTCGACGTCGCGAGGTCCGAGCGCGAGCTACGGCCGTTATCCCTCCTCATGATCGACATCGACTATCTGAAGCGCGTGAACGACGCCTACGGACACCTGGCGGGCGACGCGGTCCTGCGCAGCATCGCGAAGATCCTCACCGAGCAGGTGCGCGAGGTCGACTTCGTCGCCAGGTACGGCGGCGAGGAATTCGCGGTCATCCTGACGGGTGCGGAGATCGAACGGGCCCAGAAGGTGGCCGAGCGTATCTGCGCGGCGATCGCCGGATCCGACCATCCCGGCGTGCAGGTCCCCGTCACCGCATCGATCGGGGTCGCGACCTATCCCTACGACGCCACGACTCCGCGCGACCTGGTGCACCAGGCGGATAAGGCTCTCTACTATTCGAAGTATCGCGGCCGGAACCGGATCACCATATACGACCACCTGCACCGGCAGGGCTCGGCGGACGATCTTCAGCGCGAGCTGGTCCAGGCCTTCACCTCGGTGTCGCTGGAGCGTCACTTCAGCCACGACGACCCACGCATCGCCCAGATCCGCGAGCGGCTATCGCTGTTCGCGACCGACGATGAGATCATCGACAACATCGAGGACGTCATCGAGAGCCTGACGACCGCGATGCACGCCCGCGACACCTATACCCGCCATCACCTGCAACAGGTTGCCGAACTCTCGGATCTGTTCCTTGGATATCTGACACTGGACGACAACGACCGCCGCACGATCCGCATCGCCTGCATGCTCCACGACATCGGCAAGCTCGGCGTGCCGCAGGAGATCCTTCAGAAGTCCGAGTTCCTGACGCGGGAAGAATACGAGATCGTCCGCAAGCACCCCGAGATCGGCGCCCGCATCCTGGAGCCGCTGAGGCCGTTCAGCAGCGCGGTGCCCTGCATCCGACACCATCACGAGCGGTGGGACGGGAAGGGCTATCCGGAGGGACTACGCGGCGAGGACATACCCTTCGGCGCGCGTGTGGTGAGCCTCGTCGACTCGTTCCACGCGATGGTCAGCAAGCGGCCGTACCAGAGCCGCGTCAAGGGAGTGGGCTATGCGCTCGAGGAGATCCGTCGCAACGCGGGAACCCAGTTCGATCCGCGGCTGGCGGAGACGTTCGCGCGCATGATCGGCGAGCAGCCGGAGCGGATCGCGGCCTTTGTCGAGAGCGACGTCGCGCACGAGGGAGCGGAGGCTGTCGTGGAGGCGCGCTTCTAGGGAGTTGCGCTCTCGGCGGGCGCGGATCCGGCCGCGACCTGCCCGGCGGAGGTGCCCGCGCTCCCATCTCCCGACAGGGGCTGGACCGTGAGCTCGGCGATCGCGCGTCGCGCCTCGTCCGCCGCCGGTCCCTCGGGCGCCAGCTCGACGATCGCGCGGTACTCCTCGACTGCCTCGGCCTTCCGGGACTGCGAAGCGTAGAGCTCGGCCAGCGACGCCCGGAGTTGGATCCTCTGCTCGTCGAACGAGGCGTTCTCGATCGCCTCGCGGTATACCTCGACCGCCGGGTCGAGCTGCCCCGCCTGGCCATAGGCGGCGGCGAGGAGGCGACGCGCGTTGTCGGCGAGCGGCGAGTCGCCGTGCTCGTCGAGCAGCTGCTCGAGCGAGGCGACCGCTTCCGCCGGCTGCCCGGCCTGGAGCTGCGACTCCGCCAGGAACAGGAGCGCATCGTCCGCATAGGCCGTCCCGCCGTGACGGTCCAGGTATCCCTGCAGATCGCTCACGGCGAGCTGGTAGTTCCCCGCGAAGTAGGCCTGGCGCGCCATCAGGTAGTCCCGGGCAGCCTCGTCCTCCGCGCTCCGCGAGACGTTGCGGTACACGAAGAAACCGGCGACCAGGACCACCAATGCGACCGCGGCTCCCACCATCTCGCGACGGTGGGTCTCCGCCCAGTGCGCCCAGTCGAAGGTTCTCTCGACGAACCTGTCGCGCTTCAACTGGGTCTTGGATAATCGCTTGCGACTCATTATGTGTGAATCACCTTGAGGTCAGGACGAGTGGTGCCCCCGGCGCGATTCGAACGCACGACACGCGGTTTAGGAAACCGCTGCTCTATCCACCTGAGCTACGGGGGCGGATGCAGGGGCCGGCGCGGGCCCAGGGCCCGGACGCGACTCGGTGCTAGGAGATCGGCGAAGAAACTAACAGCCTGTGGGCCATCGGGTAAGGGCCGTATCTTGCGGCATGCTCGCCAGTCCGCCTCTTCCCCTGCTCGTCCTGGCCGGCGGTCACAGCCGCCGGATGGGGCGGGACAAGGCGGCCATGGAATGGGAGGGAACGCCGCTCCTGCTGCGGGTGATCGGGCGGCTCGCGCCGATCGCTTCCGGGGTGTGGGTCGCCGCGCGGCCGGGGCAGGCGCTGCCTGCCGGGGACTACCGGCGGATCGACGACGCGCTGCCCGGCGAAGGCCCGCTGGCGGGCTTGTCTCGAGGCCTGGGCGCCATCGCTCGCGATGGCGGAGCGGCTTCCCCCGTCGCCGTAGCCGCCTGCGACTACCCCTACGCCGATCCCGCTCTCTTCCCCGCGCTCGTCGCCGCTGCCTCGACGGCGGCCGCGATCGTCCCCCTCCTCGACGGCCGCGCGCATCCGCTCCTGGCGATCTGGAGGTCCGATCTGGCGACCGCGTGCGAGCGCGCGCTGGAGCGCGGAGCGCGGCGGGTCAGGGAGGTGCTGGACGAAGTCGACGCCGTGGAGCTCGACGCCAGGGTGCTGATCGGGGACGCAGCGGAGCGGATCTTCCAGAACGTCAACGACCCCGAAACCGCAAGACGGGCGCTCGGCCCGCGAGACTAGCCGGCTTTCCCGTCGCACGTGCCCCGCCGACGCGCCGAAACGAGCCGCTACCTCACGCCGCTCCGCGCAGCCATTGCCGAATCAGCGCCTCGATCGGGGGCGTCAGCGAGGCGGCGTCGCGGAGATAGAGATGCGCTCCCGGCGGAGGATCCGGCGGTCCCCCGGAATCGAGCGGGAGGCCGTGGCGGTAGCGCAGACCGGCCAGCGCGCCCTCGTCCGCGCCGGCCAGCTGGAGCCAGGCTCCGCCGTCGTGCGGGAAGACGCGGATCGACCCGTGCGCGCCCTCGAACCGCACCCAGTCCCGCCTCGACCACGTCGCGATCGCGCCAGAGCGACGGGCCACCCGCTCCACGGCGTCGAGGAGCGTTCGGGGGTCGTCCGGGGAGACCCGGTCGGGTCCGTGGCGCTTCGCGAGCTCGGGCTCGCCCGGCAGCGCGCGCCGCGGCCCCGGATCGAGAGCTCCGGCAACGAGCGCGCAGCGCACCCTCCCCCGCTCGGCGTCGAGGGGCTCGACGACGAACGCCGCCGCCCGCCCGGCGCCGCTCGCCACCGTCACCGATGCCAGCACTTCCTCGGAGACCTCGCTTCCCACGACCGCCACGGCCGGGGGCCCTACCGGGCCGGCGTAGGAGCCCCACACGGCCGCGGCCCACGCCTCGAGCGTCCAGCCACCGTCCGGAAGCGGCAGGCGCTCGGACAGCGCGTGCCGCAGAGGCGGTCTCGCTTGCTTCCAGAACGTGCGAAAGGCCGCGTCCCACCGCTCGCCCGACCACCGCGCCGTGGACGCCGCCAAGGTGGTCGACTCGGCCCACAGGTCGCGCGTCGCCATGCCCTCGCTCGTTCCCGTAACGAGCGCGCCGCCGGCGCGTCGCCATCCGAGAAGGATCGGCAGCCTCGCCATACCGAGGTCGCGGGCATCGGCCCAACATGCGGAATCGCCGGGGATCGCCATGGGATCGAGAAGGAGCGCGCGGGAGAGCCATTCGCCGGGCACGGACCGATCGCTCCTTCCCGGACGTGCGCCGGGATCAGTCGAAGGTGACGAGGCTCATAATCTCGTATTCGTCCAGCCTGGCGCGCCCGTCGAGGAACCCCAGCTCGATGACGAACGCCAGTCCGGCCACCGAGCCGCCGAGGACCTCGACGAGCCGCGACGCGGCCCTGACGGTCCCCCCGGTGGCCAGGAGGTCGTCGACGATGACGATCCTCTCACCCGGGCGGACGGCGTCGGTGTGGAGCTCGAGGGTGTTGACACCATACTCGAGGTCGTACGATTCGCTCACGGTCTGGTACGGCAGCTTGCCCGGCTTGCGCGCGGGCACCAGGCCGAGTCCCAGCCGGTCCGCGACGGCGCCGGCGAAGAGAAACCCGCGGGCGTCGACGCCCAGCACCTTGCTCGCGTCCCGCCCGGCCACCCAATCGGCCAGAGCGCCGACGGAATCGCGGAAGAGTCCGGGATCGAGCAGGAGCGGCGTGATGTCCTTGAAGACGATCCCCGGCTTGGGGAAATCCGGGATGTCGCGGACCGACTTCCTCAGCCGATCCTCCAGGCTGCTCATCGGCCCGGCCCGGTGAGGTGCGGCAGGACGGTCCGCGGATCGACGGTCCCACCGTTCCAGCGGACTTCGAAATGGAGGTGATCGCCGGTCGCGTTGCCCGTATGGCCGACGAGCGCTATCGGCTGACCGCGGCGCACCGTGTCGCCGACCCGCACGAGGTTCCGCTCGTGGTGCGCGTACAGAGTCTGCAGTCCCCCCGCATGGTCGAGCAGCACGACGTTCCCGTACGCCCCCGACGAGCCGCTGAGCGAGACCGTCCCGTCCGCCACGGCGTAGACCGGAGTGCCCCCCTCGGCGCGCAGGTCGAGGCCGGCATGGAATCGCTGGTCGCGGCCGCGCGGATGGATGCGATCGCCGTAGCTGGAGCTGAGGAGCCCGGAGCCGTCGGCGGCCAGCGGCCAGACGAGGCTCTCCAGCGCGCCGACGAGCGCGGGATTCACCACTCCCACCGCCCGATCCGAGGCCGGCCGTGCCGCGCGCTCGGGCGCGTCCGACGCCGGCGGCCG
>DATFFS010000258.1:0-2011 GCA_035249945.1 Gemmatimonadota bacterium | reverse complement strand
CGTGCTGTCGGCCATGTAGTCCTCCATGACGATCGCGGCTCCGGTAGGCATCGAAGGCGCCGCACGCTCGAGCGCCTCCATCGCGATCGGATTGGCGTACGTCGTGAGGAGCGACCCGTGGGGCTCGGCGCCGATGTGGAGGGGTGACGTTCCGGGGAAAAGGTCCCAAGTCTCGCGGTATCGCTGGCCGTCCAGCCAGGCGAAGATCGCATCGCCCTCGGACTCGATCGGGTCGAGGGAGGTAGCGCGAGCGGTCGGCACCGCGGCCGGCACCGAGGCGGGCGCCCGGCCCTCTTCTGGAGCGCCCTGGCAGCCGGCAAGCATCATCACGATGAGAGTCGTTCGGCGCATGCTCACGAGTTCCTGACCGCGCCGCGCGCCGCCAGGGCCGCTACCGCGAGCAGGCCCGCGGCGAGCGCGCCGAACGTCGCGGGGTCGGACAGGCGCTGGACCGCGGCGTCCGCTGTGGGGATCACGTGCGACCACACGATTCCGCCGAGCGCGATCGCGATCGCCGCGGCCGCTCCGCGTTCGAACCAGCGAATCGGTCGGGCGGCACGCTCGGCCATGGCATGACGGGCGGCGAGCCGGCGGTCTACCTGCGCGCGCCACCACACGCGCTCAGCGCGCGGCAGGAGCGCCTCGGCGTCCGCTCGCGCGATGCCCTGGAGCCACGTGGAGACCGCAATCACCTCGCGACACTCCGCGCACTGCGCTACGTGCCGCTCGAGTGGGGGCTCGAGCGCCCCGGTCACGACCGCCGCCAGCGCCTCGCGCTCTCGGGGGCACTCCCGGACCGGCCCTTGCATGTCGTCCCCGATTCGTCTCATCCGAGCACCTCCGGCGTCAGTCCCGCCTCGTCCAGGATTCCGGCCAGCTTCCGGCGGGCGCGGAAGAGCAGCACCCGCACGCTGGCGTCCTTCACCCCCAGGACGCGCGCGATGTCCTTGTGCGCGTATCCCTCGACGTAGGCGAGCCACACGAGCGCCCGTTCTCGTGCGCTCAGCTTCGCCAGCGCCTCCTCGACGTCGCGCCGAAGCCCCACCGGCTCGGGCGCCGCCGATTCGGCCGGCGCGGCCTCCTCCCACTCCCGCTCACGCCGCATCGATCGCCAGCCGTCGTACACGAGGTTCGTGGCGATGCGGAAGAGATACGACACGGTCTGCCGCTCGTCCATCTCCGGGCGCCGGGCATTGAGGTAGCGGACATAGGTGTCCTGCAGCAGATCCTCGGACCAGTCCGGCGAGCCCGTCACGCGTCGCAGGTACGCGGCGATACGGGGCGACGTGCGCTCGTACAGATCGCGGAACGCGGCGCGTTCGCCCTGCTCCTGGCGCGATGGGCTGGACGGCTCGCGCGGCGCGGCGGGCGGCTCCCGGGTCACGATGGACCTCCCCTCGGTCGCCGCGAGGGCGACCAATCAGGACGCCGACGGGGGCAGCAATCCCCATTGCTTCGACAGCCGATAGCTCGCGAACGCGGATATCAGGTAGCCGAGCCCGGTGGCCAGCGCGATTCCACTCGGCACCGCCAGCGGGATCAGGTCGTCTATGTCATAGGCCACGATGCAGAAGCCGACGATGCCCATGAGCGTGAAGATCGCGCCCTTCTGGATCGAGCCGAAGATCCGCGCGGCCTGGCTCACCGTCTCGCTCGACACGGTGTCCAGGAACTTCCGCCCGCTCTCGCTGTCGAGAAACGTCACGAACTCCGACGCAGACTCGAACTTCTCCAGCATCCGCCGCTGGATGTCGAATTGCGCGCGGGCCCGCTCCTGCCGGCGTCGCGAGAAGATCCACGCGGAGAAACCGATCAGCAGGACGACCAGCCCTGTAACTCCTACGACGCCGAGCACGATAGCCGTCTCGCTGTTCATGGAACCTCCGTATGGACATTGCGGCCCCGGCCCTTCCGGGAGCTCGACCGGTCAAACGGAGAACCGCCGACGCCGGTTAACAGGCCGGAAGAATCCCAAAAACGGAAGGGGTCGCCCTGGCGGGACGACCCCTTC
>DATFFS010000257.1:0-5648 GCA_035249945.1 Gemmatimonadota bacterium | reverse complement strand
CGGCCTCCGCGAGCGGCGCGGCGGATGCGGCGACGGCATAGGGGGCGGCCGACGTCTCCGGCTTCGCGGAGTCCGCGTCGCCGCCGATCGCCCACCGCTTGAGCGCGAGCAGGCGCTCCGCCGCCCGCTCGCACGTCGCGCGCAACCCGGGCTCCGATTCCAGCGCGGCGGCGATCTCCGCGTGCACCCGCTCGGGCTCGGGCGGGTAGAGCAGCCAGTCGATGCCGGCCTCGAGCGCGCGCCGTGCCGCCAGTGCGGGGGTCTCTCCCGCCACCGCTCCCATCATCAACGCGTCGCTGCACAGCAACCCCTCGAATCCCCATTCGTGCCGTAGCAGTCCGGTGGCGAGAGCCGGCGAGAACGTGGCCGGCCGGTCGCGGGCGCCGTCCGGCTCGAGCGCCGGGAAGGCCACGTGCGCGCTCATCGCGAGCCGCGCCCCCGCCGCAATGCCGGCGCGGAACGGGATCCAGTCGGACGCCTCCAGCACCTCGCGCGACGCCTCGACGACGGGCAGCGACTCGTGGCTGTCGACCGTCGTCCTGCCGTGCCCGGGGAAATGCTTGACCGTGGCCGCGACTCCGGCGGACTGGAGCCCCTCTACGGCGGCCGCGACGATGGCCGCCGCCAGCTCGGGGTCGTCGCTCGCCGCCCGGTCGGCGACGATCGGGTTCGCGGGCTCGAGCGCGAGGTCGGCGACCGGCATGAAATCGACGTGGAAGCCGGCGGCGGACAGCTCGCGGCCGATCTCCCTCCACGCCGCGCGCGCGAGCGCCGGATCGACCGCCGCGCCGAAGGCCATGAAGGATGGGAAGCGCGTGCCCGCGCGCGGAAACTGCTGGCCCAGCCCGCGCTCGAAGTCGCCCGTCACGAGGGGCGGGATCGGCGAGCGCTCGCGCGCCTCGGCGAGAAGGTCGGCCGTGGCGGCGAGCTCGCCGCCGAAGACGATGACGCCGCCCCAGGCGTGGCGATCGAACGCCGCCAGGAACGCCTCCCGCGCCGCGGGATCCCCGCGGTACTCGCGCAGAGCCACGCAGACGAGCTGCCCCGCCAGCTCGCCCGCCGACAGCCGGTCCGCGGCCGGGTAGGCGAGCGTCACGCCAGGTTCCCGGGCGGCGGGAGCGCGAGCTTGCCGAGTCGCGCTGGATGGCGGGCGCCGGTCGCGCCCGGCATCGCGACCGCCGCGCCCAGCGCGCTCTCGTACGCGAGGATCGCGAAGGCGACCGCTTCCTTGTGGTCGCCGTCGAGGCCGGCGTCGTCTACCGGAGCGACCTGGCGCGGAGCGAGGCGGCTCGCCAGGCCCTCCATGAGCGCCCGATTCCGTCGGCCGCCTCCCGAGACGAGGACGCGCGCCTCGGCCGGGACGGGCGGCGTGCCCGCCTGCCCTTCGATCGCCCGAGCGATCGACTCGACGGTGACCGCGGCGGCGGTCGCCAGCCGGCTCGCGGCCTCGGCTTCCTCGAGCCCTTCGAGGGGTCCGAACCGGGACTCCGTCCAGGCGCGGCCGAAGTGCTCCCTTCCCGTGGACTTGGGCGCCGGGAGCGCGAAGTAGGGATCGGCGAGCGCGGACGCGAGCCGCGCGCGGTCGACCTGGCCGGCGGCCGCCGCCCTGCCCCCTTCGTCGTGCGGGCGGCGGAGGAGCCCCCTGGCCAGGTGATCGAGGGCCATGTTGCCCGGCCCGGTGTCGAAGGCGACGACGTCCGCCATCCCGGCCGCGGGCGGCAGGATCGTGACGTTGGCGATGCCGCCCAGGTTGAGGCATACCGTCCAGCGGTCGGCGAGCGTGAAGAGGACCCAGTCCACGTAGGGGACGAGCGGCGCGCCCTCGCCGCCCGCCGCGACGTCGGCGGGCCGGAAATCGTGCCAGACGGGGAGCCCCGTTCGCTCGGCGATCTCCGCCGCCTCGCCGATCTGTAGCGTGCAGCCGACGCCGCCCCGCGCGCCCCGCGGATCGTGCCAGATGGTCTGGCCGTGGCTCCCCGCGAGTGCCACTTCCGTGCGCTCCAGTCCCGCCGCGGCGATCGCGGCGAGCGCAGCGTCGGCGAACGCCGAGCCCACCGCGACGGACAGCCGCGCCAGCCCCGGCGCGTCGAGCTCTTCCGGCCGCCGGAGCTCGGCCGCCACGGACTCCGGGTAGGGGGTAGCGGCGGTGCCGAGCACGTCGCAGCGCAGGGAGCTCCCCCGCCCGGCCAGCCGGCAGCAGGCGGCGTCGACGCCGTCCGCGCTGGTTCCGGACATGAGCCCCACCACGGCCGCGCCATCCGGCGCTCGGAGTCTTGCGGCAAGCCGCTCCAGCGGGCTCGCGGCGAGGTGTTCGGGGTTGACGGCCGCCATCGGCCCCAACGTAGGCGGGGCATCCCGCCGGGCCAACCCGATCCGTGGTCGGCGGTGGAGAGAATTTTTTGGGGGACGCGGAACCCGGCGGTGGGGAGGGCGGTATGGAGAGCAGGAAACGCTGCCGCCGTCGAATAGCAACCGCGGCCCCGCGGTGGTGGCGTCAGAAAGCCCCCTTCTACGGAAGGGGGCTTTCGCTTTTCGGGCCTCCGTGTACACTCGGCGGCCGGGCCGCGTCTACGGCCATGGCATGAACCGGGGAGGTGTGAGGATGAGCGTGCACAAGGTGATCGAGGTGAAGGCGCAGTCGACCAAGGGATGGGAGGATGCCGCGCGCATGGCGGTGGCCGAGGCCGGCGAGACCGTCAAAGGGATCAAGGGGATCTGGATCGAGGGGATGCAGGGCGTCGTCGAGGGCGGGAAGATCACGGCGTACCGCGTGAACGCGAAGATCACGTTCGAGGTCGAGACCAACCGCTGAGCTCTCGCGCGTCCGGGGCGCCTGTCGCGCGGCAGGCGCCTACCGGCCGCTACTCCTCCCAGGCCTTCCGCAGGAACCCTCCCGCGTCGTCGAGCAGGCGCTCGGCTTCCTCGCGGCCCACGCCGCGGCGATGCATGACGAGCGCGGTCTTGACCCTGCCGCCCGCGGCCTCGAGCAACGCGCCCGCCTCCTCGTAGCGGACCCCCAGCAGATCGCCGAGGATGCGGCGGCCGCGGTCCTCGAGCTTGGCGGCCGTGACCTTGAGATCGACCATCAGGTTCCCGTACGTCTTTCCCAGCCGCACCATCGCCGTCGTCGTCACCATGTTGAGCACGAGCTTGGTCGCGGTCCCTGCCTTCAAGCGGGTAGAGCCGGCGATCGCCTCGGGACCCGTCAGCGGAGCCACCGTCACGTCGACCTCGGACGCGATCGGCGCATCCTGCGGCGGCACGCAGGTGAGGAACACCGTCGAGGCGCCGCGGCGGATCGCCTCCCGCAGGGCCCCGATCACGAACGGCGTCGTCGACCCCGCCGCGATCCCGAATACGACGTCGCGCTGTTCGACTCCCCGCTCCGCGATCGCCGCCGCGCCGCCCTCCGCGGAGTCCTCGGCGCCCTCGCGGGAGCGCCACATCGCCTCCGGTCCACCCGCCAGGATCGCCTGTACCAGGCCGGGATCCGTCCCGAACGTCGGCGGGCACTCCGCGGCGTCGAGCACGCCCAGCCGGCCGCTCGTTCCCGCACCGACGTATACGAGCCTCCCGCCGGACTGGAAGGCGCGCACGACGGTGTCGACCGCCGCGGCGACGTCGCCCAGCACCTCGCCCACGGCCTCCACCGCGCGCCGATCCTCGTGATGCAGTCGATCGAGGATCGCGCGCGGCTCGAGGGTGTCGATGTCCGCGGTGCGGGGGTTGTTCCCCTCGGTGGGAAGCCGCGAGCGGTCGAGGCTCACGGGCTCAGATCCGGATGGGCCAGGTGCCGCTTCGCCGGCTTCTCAGGGAAAGTCCACGACGTCGACCTGGACGGTTCGCTCGACGCAGAGTCTCGACCCGCCCCCCGCCTCGCAGATCGTGACCCGGTATAGGGGATCCCGGGCGGCCTCCTCCGAGATCGACGCGATCGTGTCTTCGGGCTTCTGCAGGAGCACCGTCGCCACCACCTCGAACGTCTGGTCGTCGTTGGCCTCCTCGAACGTCACGGTCAACGGGTAGTTGACCAGACGCGCCTCCGTGACCCGGATCTCGAGATCGACGACCTGCTTGGTCGGCACCGACTGGGGGGCCGTGAACGAGAAGATCAGTGCCTTGTCGCCTGTCCCTACCGGACCATCGTCGTCGCTGCATCCGGCGAGGGTCGACAGCAGGGCGGCGATCCACAAACACGTCATTCGCTTCACAACCCACCTCCGTTCGTGACGTAGTGCAGGACATCGAACTTCGTCAGGATGCCGACGAACTGTCGGCCCCTGCACACCAGCAGCGCGCTCTCCCCCGACGTCAGATGCCCGATGACGAGCTTCATGCTCGCCGACTCGTCCACGGTGGAAAACGGCGGCTCCAGATACGCGGAGAGCGGCCGGTCGATCGCATCCGGCTCCGCCAGTACCCTGTTCAAGAGCGCGCCCTCAGACAAGCTGCCGAGCTGCTCACTATCGGAAATCACCGGGATCTGGCTGACGTTGTATTTCTCCATCAGTCGCAGGGCTTCCCGCACGGTGGCCTCGCCCTCGATCGCGATCAGGGGCGGAGCCTCGGCCCGGGCCTTGCGCTCGAGCAGGTACGCGACCTCGACCCGCTCGTCCTCCAGCATGCGGTTCTCGCGCATCCACTCGTCGGAGTGGAACTTCGACAGGTATCGCTCGCCGAGATCGCAGAGCATCGTCACCACGCAGCGCTCCGGATCGTCGAGCTCGCGTGCGACCTCCAGCGCGACGGTCGCGATCGTGCCCGACGAGCCACCTACGAAGAGTCCCTCCTCGCGGGTCAGCCGGCGCGCCATCTGGAACGACTCCTTGTCGGGCACGTTCCGGACTTCGTCGACGACCTCGATGTCGAGCGTGGCGGGGATCTTGTCCATGCCGATCCCTTCGACCATGTACGTCTTCCCCTCCCCGATCTCGCCCGTCTCCTTGTAGTTCCTGAGGATCGAGCCCACCGGATCGGCCCCGATGACACGCAGCTCGGGATTCTGCTCCTTCAGGTAGCGGCCCGCGCCGCTGATCGTGCCGCCGGTGCCCATCCCCGAGACGAAGGCGGCGATCTTCCCGCCGGTCTGGTCCCAGATCTCGGGGCCCGTCGTGGCGTAGTGGGCTTCGGTGTTGGCGCGATTGTAGAACTGGTCGGAGAAGAGCGCGTTGGGAGTCTCCTCGGCGATCTTGCGGGCGGTGTTCAGATAGTAGTCGGGATGGTCCGGCGGGACCGCGGTGGGCGTGACCACGATGCGCGCGCCGAACGCCTTGAGGAGCCGCTGCTTCTCCAGGCTCATCTTGTCGGGCATCACGAACACGCATCGGTAGCCCTTGATCGCCGCCGCCATGGCGAGCGCGAGCCCCGTGTTGCCGGCCGTCGCCTCGACGATCGTGCCTCCGGGCTTGAGCCAGCCCGCCTTCTCCGCCGCCTCGATGATCGGAACGCCGATCCTGTCCTTGACGCTGCCGCCCGGTGTCAGGTGCTCGGCTTTCGCGTAGACAGGGGTCCGGATCCCGCGCGTGACGCGGTTGAGGCGGATCAGCGGCGTGTTTCCGAGCCCCTCGAGAACGTCGTTGTAGACGCGCCGGGACGGGTCGTGGAGGTCGAGCGGCATGGCTCGAGCGAACATAGATTGCGGTCCCGAC
>DATFFS010000256.1:0-8223 GCA_035249945.1 Gemmatimonadota bacterium | reverse complement strand
TTCGAGGGAGTGCGGATCGCCGAGCGCAATCCGGACCCCTACGCGAGCACGCTCGCGTTCGGCCTTGTGGCCTTGATCGCCAGCCATCTGGCGATCAACACCGCCATGACGGTGGGGATGATGCCGATCACCGGCCTTCCGCTTCCCTTCCTCTCCAAGGGCGGATCCTTCCTGGTCGTGTGTTTCGCCGCCGTGGCCCTGTGGCGAAAGACGTGGATCGAGCGAACGCCCGTACGTCGATGATCCGACGGTCGCAGCGGCGGTGCAGAAAAGCCGCGCGGCTGGTAGTGTTCCGGTCGGATACTTGCATGTGGTGAACTACCATTCGGTGAAACACGAGAGTCAGGAGGTATCGTGGCACGTGGTCTGAACAAGGCGATGCTGATCGGCAACCTGGGGGGCGATCCGGAGATTCGGCACACGCCCAGCGGTGCGACGGTGGCGAATTTCACGCTGGCGACGAGCCGCTCCTGGAACAAGGACGGACGCCGGGAGGAGAAAACGGATTGGCACAGGATCGTCGCATGGGACAAGCTGGCGGAGATCTGCCAGCAGTATCTGAAGAAGGGGAGCAAGATCTATATCGAGGGCCGGATCGAGACGCGCTCCTGGGATGACGCCGCGACGGGACAGAAGAAGTACATGACGGAGATCATCGCCGACCAGATGATCATGCTGGACGCGGCTCCCGGCGGCTCGCGGCGGGCCGCTGCTCCGCAGCGCTCCGCGCAGGAGGGCGCCGCGAACGGCGCCGAGTACGAGTTCCCGGAAACCGACTACGACGACGATCTGCCGTTCTGAGCCACGGAGGAGACGAGCGATGACGAAAGCGAGACCTGTCACCGGTGCTTGGGCCGGCCGCCTGACGCTCGCCGCCACTCTGCTGATGGCGGGCGCCGGATCGGCCCGCGCGCAGTCCGAGCCTCCGGTGCAGGCTCTGCTGGAGACCGGCTACCTGCTGTCGGTGGGCGAGGTGGTGGAGGCCGGGCGCTGGCGGAACGCCGAGGCGGTGGTGGGCGCCGCAGGGGAGACGATGGTGACCGACCGCAGCCAGACCCCGTTCGATCTCGTGCACGTTCCGCGCGTGGTCGAGGGTCGGTCGCTGGTGACGGGAGACGTGGTCCAGTTCTTCCGGCTCGAGCGCCGGATCGACGATCCCGTGACCGACGAGGCGCTGGGAACCCTGCTCCTTCCGACCGGGGTGGGTCGGGTGGAGTCCCTCGACGGGGAAACCGCGGCCGTGCGCGTCACCGACGCGTTCCATGCCGTTCTCGTCGGCGATCGCGTGCGGGTCGTCAATGAGGCGGACATGGCCGCTCCGGTCCCGGCCTTCGCGGGCGGGGCGGGCGGGAGGATCGTGGCGTTCCAGGAAGAGAAGGCGATCCATCCGCCGTTCGACAAGCTCTTCCTGCGTCCGGACGCCGCCGGTTCCACGGCGCCCGGGCAGATCATCGAGCTGTATCGCCCCGGACCCGTGCGCGAGGGCGTTCAGCTGCCGGACGTCGCCCTCGGGAAGGCGATGGTGGTGCGGGAAGGCGGAACGCTCGTGGCCGCCGTGACCTACGAGCTCGAGCGGGCCGACCTGGCGCCGGGAGATCTCTACCGGCCCGTGACTGCGGAAGACGACTGACCGGCAGCCGGGCAGGTTCCGGCGCGGAACTTGTATCGCCATGGGGCGTATGCTATCCTCGGAATGATGCGATCGCCCGCCCTCCGCGCCGTGTGTATATCCGGCACACTCGTCCTGACGGCCGCCGCCACCGGGCGAGGTCAGGAGCGCGGCGCGAGCCTGCTGGACTGGCGGCCGGAATCCGGCCCCGGGCCTACGCGCCTGGAGGCGCGCGCGGCGACCGCCAGCAACCTCCTCCTCCCCTCCATGCAGATCCCGATCCTGTCCAGGTACAACGAGTTCGAGCGCGACTTCGGCGTCGACTTCGGCGTGCGCGGGCTGCTCGACGACAGGGACGGCGACGTGCTGGACGACCTGCGTACGCGCCTCGACGCGCGCTGGGGCGACGCCACCGTGTACCAGTGGATCGAGCGCGGACTCGCGCTGTATGCGCGTGTCCAGGCCTCGACCCAGCTGCGTCGCAAGGGGTTCGACATGGAGGTCGAGATGGACGACGTGGCGGAGGGGAAGGTCGGACTGCGAGTGCAGCGGTCGCTGGAGTGACTGCGCCCGACTGCGCGCGCTCCGCGTGCCTGTCCATGGTGCCCCTCGCGGGGCGCTTTTTTTTGCTCATCGCCGGAGCGCTCTGCGCGCTCGCCCTGGGTTGCCGCTCGACCCCGCCCGCCGCCGACTTGCCGGCAGCCGTTTCCCCCGCGCCGCCCGCGTTCGCGGCGGAGCCGATCGTTCGGGTCGGCGTCGCGCTGGGTGATACGGCTCTGGCGCTCGGCAGTGGAGACAGGTGGTGGATCCACGAAGCCGGCGTCAGCCGCCCGATCGCGGTCGTGGATGGGGAGTCGGGCTGGCGCGTGGTGCGGCTCCCGTTCGAGACCGCGCTCCGCCTCAGGCGTCCCGACGGCTGGCTGAGCCAGCCCCACGTCGGGCCCCTCGTCGCCGCCTCGCTCGGCGGAGCGTCGATCGAGGCCGCGGGGGTCGCCTACCCGGGGGCGATCGAGGTCTCGCTGCGTCCCGACGGCACGTTGACCGGGGTCAACGTGGTCCCCCTCGAGACCTACCTCGAGGGGGTCGTCCCAAAGGAGCTCGGGCGGCCCGGCGCCGACGCCCGGCAGGCGCAGCTCTCCCAGGCCGTGGCGGCCCGGACCTACGCACTCAAGCGCCTCGGCAGCCGCTCGGAGCTGGGCTTCGACCTCTACGGCAGTGTGCTCGACCAGGCGTACCAGGGGCTCCCGGACCCCGGCGATTCGCTGGCCGTGCGCGCCGTTCGCGCGACGCGCGGCGAGGTCCTGCTCTACAACGGATACCTGATCGACGCGTTTTATCACTCGACGTGCGGCGGCCACACGGCGCGGGTCGAGGAGACGTTCGAATTCCCGCCCGCGCCGTACCTGGTCTCGGTCAGCGACGCCCGGCCGGATGGAGGATACTGGTGCCAGGAGTCCCGCTACTTCCGCTGGACGGTGAGCTGGACCGCCAGGGAGCTCGAGGCGACGGTCCGGCGCAACCTGCCCTCGCTGGTGCCCCTGCCCGCGGAGGGCGTCGGCTCGCTCCTCGATATCGTCGAGGAGTCCAGCACGCCGGAGGGGCGGGCGCTGGCCGTACGGGTCAGCACGACGACCGGCCGCTACGTCATCGGCGAGGACGCGATCCGCAGGCTCTTCGCGGACTCGACGGGGAGGATCCTCTACAGCACCCAGTTCCTGTTCCGCGCCGACCGCGCGGGCGCGCGGCTGAACGGCCTGACACTGGTCGGGGGTGGCTGGGGCCACGGGGTCGGGATGTGCCAGGTGGGAGCCATGGCCAGGGCGCGGGCTGGCTGGGACTACCGCCGGATCCTGGCCGCGTACTACCCGGGCACCGAGGTGCGAGGCCTGTATTGAGGTTCTTGGCGGCAGCCGCTCGCCGTGCCGTGCGTGCGCCGCTGGCCGTTGCCCTCGTCGCGCTCGCGTGCGCGCTGCCCCGGCCGTACGAAGCGCCGCCCGACGCGGGCGTCACCACGGTGCCCATCCGCGATTCGTACGCGCGCGCGAGGATCGAGATGGTCGCCGCCGTAAACGAGGACCGGGGGCGTCGCGGGCTTCCGGCGGTCGTGCTCGACTCGCTGGCGACCATCGTGGCCCAGGGCCACGCCGAGGAGATGGCGGCCGGGGGATGGCTCAGCCACTTCAACGCGGCCGGCCTGGCGCCGTACGAGCGGTACGCCGCCGCCGGGGGCACCGGGCACGTCCTCGAGAACGTGTTCCGCTCTCAGGAGCGCTCGCGTTCGGCGTGGCCCGCGGAGGTCCTCTGGGAGCGGTTCGACATCCGCGAGGCCGAGGGGTGGCTGATGTCGTCGGAAGGCCACCGCAGCACGATTCTCGATCCTCACCATTCACGGATCGGCGTGGGGATCGCGCTCGACGCCGGCCGCGGAGCGGTGTACGTGGTCCAGGAGTTCGTGACCGCCGCGGCGACGATCGAGCCGCCGGGGCGCGTCCTTCCGGGACAGGAGGCGGCCGTCTTCGGACGCATGCGGACTCCCGACGCGCGCCCGCTGATGCTGGTCCTGACCCGGGAGCCCCTCGTGCGCGACTGGGTCGCGAGCGGCCGGCGGCCCCCGGGCGGCTCCTATTCGGACGGCGGGTCGGACGCGCTCATCATCCCCCCCTGGGCGATTCGATGGAACCCCGACGACCGCTCGTTCGGTCTTCGCTTGAAGATCGGCCGCGGGATCGACGAGGCACGCTGGTACGGGGTGCTCTACGCGGCCCCGGAAGAGAAGGTCCTGCGCGCGCTGTCGCTCCGGCGGGCCGATACGGGGATCGGCTGGCCGGCCGCCGCGTTCGTGGTCGAGGTTCTCTAGCCGGCGTAACTTAGGGGCCATGGTCGAGCGTCGCAGGACACGTCCGGTACGGGTCGGGAGCGTCACGGTCGGCGGGGACGCGCCCGTCTCCGTGCAGTCGATGACGACCACGAAGACGGCCGACGTGTACCCGACCCTCCAGCAGATCCGCAACCTGGAGGTCGCCGGCTGCGACATCGTGCGGGTCACGGTGCCCGACGAGGCCAGCGCCGAGGCGCTGCCGGAGATCAAGGCCGGCATATCGATCCCGCTGGTGGCCGACATCCACTTCAACTACCGCATCGCGCTCCTGGCTCTCGACGCCGGCGTCGACAAGCTGCGCATCAATCCCGGCAACATCGGCGGGGAGAAGCGGGTGCGCTTGGTCGTCGAGAAGGCGCGTGAGAAAGGGGTCCCGATCCGCATCGGGGTCAACAGTGGCTCACTCGAGATGGACATCCTCGAGAAGGATGGTGAGCCTACCGCGCGTGGCATGGTGGAGTCGGCGATCCGCCATTGCGAGATCCTGGAGCGCATGGAGTTCCAGGAGATCATCGTGTCGCTGAAATCCAGCAACGTGCCGCGGATGATCGAGGCCTATGCCCGGTTCGCGGACCTGCGCGACTACCCGCTCCACCTCGGCGTCACCGAGGCGGGACCGGTGGAAGCGGGGACGATCAAGTCCTGCGCGGGGATCGGTTCCCTGCTCTCGGCGGGGATCGGCGACACGATCCGGATCTCCCTGGCCGACGACCCCGTCATCGAGACCCGGGTCGCCAAGAAGCTGCTCCAGATCCTGGACCTCCGGCCCAGCGGGATCAACGTGATCGCCTGCCCCTCGTGCGGGCGCGCCGAGGTCGACGTCCACAAGCTCGCCACGGAGGTGGAGAAGCGGACCGCGCACATGGACAAGAACATCACGATCGCGGTCATGGGATGCGCGGTGAACGGCCCGGGTGAGTCGCGCGAGGCCGACATCGGCATCGCGGGCGGCGTGCACAAGGGACTGCTCTACCTCAAGGGGCAGAAGGAGCACACGATCCCCGAGGAGGAGCTGGTCGACGCTCTGGTCTCGAAGATCGAAAGCGAGCTCTAGCCGGTTCTTGAATGATCCCGAGGGCGTTCAAAATGGTTCGGATGCGAGGCGCGCGACGAGTGGATTCCGAGGCGCACTGAAAGGTACGCCGCAGGAAGGCACGAGGAGCGGAACGAAGCGGATGAGCCATCTTCAACGCCCGGTACGGATCGGGCTGCTGGGCGCCGGCGCGGTCGCACAGACCGCCCATCTGCCCGCCTTCCGCAGACTCCGAAACGCCGAGCTCGTCGCCATCTGCGACAGCGAGCACGGCAAGCTGCGCGCTCTGCGGGAGCGAACCGGCGTCGTGCACGCCAGCACCTCGCTCGACGAGCTGCTGGCGCTCGACGAGGTGGACGCCGTCGACATCTGCCTCCCGAGCCATCAGCATGCCGCCGCCGCCGTCCGCTGTCTGGAAGCGGGGAAGCACGTGCTGTGCGAGAAGCCGCTGGGGTTGACGGCTCAGGAGGTCGAGGACGTCCTCGCCGCGCGCGACCGGAGCGGCAAGCACGTGCTGGTGGGGATGAATAATCGCTACCGGGACGACTCGATCCTGCTGCGGCGCTTCATCCAGGACGGACAGCTGGGGGAGGTGTTCCGCGCCCGCGCGGGATGGCTGAAGCGACGGACGAAGGTCAAGCCGGGCGCCTGGCAGTATGCGCCCGCCATGTCCGGCGGCGGGGTGGTCATGGACCTCGGGATCCAGCTGCTCGACCTCGTCCTCTGGCTCTGCTCCTATCCCTCCCCGGAGCGGGTCGCCGCGTCGTTCTACTACCACACCCCCGAGATCGAGGTCGAAGACAGCGCGATGATCGTGCTGACATGCGCCGGTGGACTTTCGATCACCGTCGACGTCTCGTGGCACTTCCTCGTCGAAGAGGCCGAGTACGACCACTTCGTCGACCTCTTCGGCACGGAGGGTTCGGGTCTGTTGAACCCCTTGCGCATCTTCGGGCGGAGCTACGGTACGCTGGTCAACGTGACGCCGCAGGTCCAGCGCCGGATCGGCAACATCTACATGGAGTCGTACGAGCGCGAGCTGGCGTTCTTCGCCGCGGTCGTGGCGGGGGCGGAGACGCCGCCGCCGCTGACCGAGCAGCGGACGCTGGCGCGGACCCTGGACGCAGTGCGGCTCTCCGCGCGTGAGGGCCGCGAGGTCCGGATCGGCGAGGCCGACGCGACATCTCCGGGCGCGTGACCGTTCAAGCCCGCGGACCGATCGCCGCGTGGTGGTGGTGGCCGCCGGCGGCGGGGGTGCTGTTCGCGCTCGCCTATCCGCCGCTGAATCTGCTGCCGCTGGCGATCGCCGGGCTGTGGCCGTTCCTCGCGTTCCTCGACCGCGAGGAAGGTGCGCGGCCGCGCGCGGGATTCGTCGGCGGGTACCTGTTCGGCCTGGCCCACTTCGGCGCGCTGCTGTACTGGATCGCCGGCCTCACCGGCTTCAGCGTGATGGCGGTCCCGGCATACGTGGCCTCGGTGCT
Organism: Gemmatimonadota bacterium; assembly: GCA_035249945.1. Taxonomy (GTDB): domain Bacteria; phylum Gemmatimonadota; class Gemmatimonadetes; order JACCXV01; family JAHWKZ01; genus JAICNR01. The sequence goes on along the minus strand of DATFFS010000256.1, from coordinate 1,222 downwards.
GGTCATGGGCCTGAACGGCGCGCTGACCGGGCTCGCGGTCGCGCTCTGCCGCCGGCGTGGAGTATCGGTGGCGATCTCCTTCCCATTGGCCTGGACCGCCGTCGAGTGGCTGCGCTCGTTCGGCGACCTGGGGTTCACCTGGGCGGTGGCCGGCGACACGCTGGCCTCCTATCCGCTCCTGATCCAGACGGCGGAGCTGGGCGGCGTGTGGCTGCTGACGCTCTGGGTGACCGGACTCTCGGCCGCGCTCTACCGACTGGCCTGGCCGCTTCCCTCGACGCGCCGAGTGCGCGTCGCCGTCCTGGCGGTGGTGCTGGCTGCCGCCGTGCCGGTCTACGGGGCGCTGCGGCTCGCGGATCTGGCGGAAGAGATGGCGGGCTGGCCGACCCTGCGCGCGGCGGCGGTCCAGCCCAACGTGCCGCAGGAGGTCAAGTGGGACCCGGCCTTCGTCGACGAGACGTACCGGCGCCTGGGCACGCTTACGCTCGAGGCCGACCGGCGCCGGCCGGACCTGGTCGTGTGGCCCGAGTCCGCCGTTCCGGGGTACCTCCGCTACGACGACAGGGCGCGGGCCCTGGTCACCGGGCTTTCGCGGACGATCGAAGCCCCGATCTTCACCGGGACCAACGACGCCGACACGCTGTCCGGCGCGAGCGGCGAGGATTCCGGCGACTATCGCGTCTTCAACGCCGCGTACCTCGTTTCCGGCGACTCCATCCTGCCGGGTCGGTACGCCAAGCGCCGGCTCGTCCCGATCGCCGAGCGGGTGCCGTTTCTCCCCAGCCTGCTCGGCGGGTTCTTCGAGACGCTGAGCGACTGGACGGGACAGTTCGCGCCCGGCACGGGATGGACCACCTGGACGGTCGACGGCGTGAGCTTCGGCGTCCTGATCTGCTACGAGTCGGTCTTCCCGGGCTCGTCCCGCGCGCTCGTCCAGAGCGGCGCGGAGCTCCTCCTGAACATCACCAACGACGCATGGTTCGGCCGCACCGCGGCTCCGTTCCAGCACGCGAGCCACCTGTCGCTGCGCGCTGTCGAGCACCGCGTGTCGTTCCTGCGCGCGGCGAACACGGGCATCTCCGGGTGGGTGGACCCCCTCGGCCGGTATCAGGAGCGCACGGAGATCTACGTCCCGGGCCTGGTCGTGGCCGACCTGCCGGTGCCGGGGATCGAGACCCCGTACACGCGCTGGGGTCCCTGGGTGCCGCTCCTCTGCCTCGTC
>DATFFS010000255.1:0-13149 GCA_035249945.1 Gemmatimonadota bacterium | reverse complement strand
GAGATGGTGATGCCGGGCGACAACGTGACGATGGAGATCAACCTGATCACGCCGGTGGCGATGACGGAGGGCCTGCGGTTCGCGATCCGCGAGGGTGGCCGTACCGTCGGAGCCGGCGTCGTCACCAAGATCAAGAAGTAGACGATGGCAAACAAGATCCGCATTCGCCTGAAGGCCTTCGATCACGCGGTGATCGATCAGTCCACTCAGGACATCGTGCGTACGGCGCAGAAGACGGGGGCCATCGTGTCCGGGCCCGTGCCGCTGCCGACGCGATCTCAGGTGTTCACCGTGCTGCGCTCGCCGCACGTGGACAAGAAGTCGCGGGAGCAGTTCGAGATGAAGACGCACAAGAGACTCGTGGACATCCTGGACGCCAAGCCGCAGACAGTGGACGCGCTGATGAAGCTCGATCTGCCGGCCGGCGTGGATGTGGAGATCAAGGTGTGAGATGGCGGGACTGATTGGAAAGAAGATCGGCATGACTCAGGTCTTCGACGACGAGGGGCGCGCGTTCGCGGTCACCGTCATCAAGGCCGGGCCGAATCACGTGACGCAGCTGAAGACCGTGGAGCGGGACGGCTATCGTGCCGTGCAGCTCGGCTTCGGCGAGGCGAAGGAGAAGCACGTGACCAAGCCCGTGTTGGGGCATCTGGCCGCGGCCGGCGTCGAGCCGGTGCGGCGCCTGGAGGAGTTCCGTGCCGTCGAGGGGGATGGCGAAGTCGAGCTCGGCAAGGCGCTTTCGCCGGCCGACGTGCTGGCTCCCGGTGACCGGGTGGACGTCGTCGGGATCTCGAAGGGGAAGGGTTTTCAGGGTGTCGTGAAGCGTCACGGCCACCACGGCTTCGACGCCTCGCACGGAACCAAGACGCATCACCGCCGGCCGGGATCGATGGGCCAGGCGGCGGACCCGGCGAAGACGTTCAAGAACCGGAAGCTGCCGGGGCAGACCGGCAACCAGCGCACGACGATCCGCAACCTCGAGGTGTTGAAGGTGGACGCCGACCAGCAGCTCGTGTTCCTCAAGGGCTCGGTGCCGGGCGCCCGCAACGCGATCCTTCGGATCAGCAAGCGAGGCGCGTGATGGCCGAAGCGTCGCGATACACGTTCGCGGGATCGGCGTCGGGGAAGATCCAGCTCCCCGACGAGTGGTTCGGCGCGGAGGTCAACAAGAGCGCGATCTACCAGGCGACGCGGGCGCAGCGTACGAACGATCGGGCGGGGACGGCCTCCACGAAGACCCGCGCCCTCGTTCGAGGCGGCGGCGCCAAGCCGTGGCGGCAGAAAGGCACCGGCCGGGCCCGGGCGGGCTCGAATCGCTCGCCGCTGTGGAAGGGCGGCGGCACCGTCTTCGGACCGACGCCCAAGGACTGGCACGAGCGCGTGCCTCAGAAGGTGCGGCGCATCGCGTTCGCGTCGGCCTTGAGCGACAAGGCGGCGGAGGGTCTCGTGCGGGTGGTCGAGCTGGAGACGTTCGACCAGCCCAAGACGCAGCGGCTCGTCAAGGCGCTGTCGGGCTGGGAGGCCGATGGCAGGGTGCTGCTCCTGACGAAGGGCTACGACGACAACCTCTTCCGCTCCGGACGCAACGTGGCCGGGCTCACGATCAAGAAGTTCGGCGACGCCTCGGCGCTCGACGTCCTGCGCCACGATGTGGTGGCGGTGGAGGACGGCGCGTGGGATTCGCGGCCGGCGATCGAGGCCCGGGCGAACGTGGGGGAGGGCGCGAATGGATAGCCGCCGGATCATCCAGCGGTCCCTCTTCACGGAGAAGTCGACCCGCCAGCAGGAGCGGTCGAACCAGTTCGTGTTCGCGGTCGATCCGAGCGCGAACAAGCGCCAGATCGCAGACGCGATCGAGGAGCTCTTCGAGGTCAAGGTGCTGAACGTCCGCACCCAGAACCGGATGGGGAAGATCCACTCGATGGGCCGGTTCTCGGGCCGCCGGGCGGACTGGAAGAAGGCCATCGTCACCCTCGCCGAGGGTGATTCGATCGAAGTGTACGAGAACCTGTAGGCCCAGGGGACCCGATGGGAGTCAAGAAGTTCAAGCCCGTAACGCCGAGCTCGCGGTTCCGCACGGTGCACGACAGCGCCGAGATCACGGCCACCGAGCCCGAGCGCTCGCTGATCGAGTCGAAGTCCTCGAGCGGCGGACGGAACAGCCACGGCCATATCACCATGCGCCGCCGCGGGGGCGGGCACAAGCGCCGCTACCGCCGGATCGACTTCAAGCGCGACAAGCACGGCGTTCCCGGCAAGGTGGCGACGGTCGAGTACGATCCCAACCGCTCGGCGAACATCGCCCTGATCCACTACGCCGACGGCGAGAAGCGGTACATCCTGGCCCCCAACGGCCTGTCGGTGGGCGACAAGATCGAGGCTGGTCCGGGGGCGGACGTGAAGCCCGGCAATACGCTGCCGCTGTCCGCGATCCCGCTCGGCACGACGATCCACAACGTGGAGCTCAAGCCGGGCAAGGGCGGGCAGCTGGCGCGCGCGGCCGGCGCCGGGGTGCAGCTGGTGGCCCGTGAGGGCCGCTTCTGCCTGCTGCGCCTCCCGAGCACCGAGGTGCGCCGGGTGCACGCCGAGTGCCAGGCGACGATAGGCCAGGTCGGGAATCTCGATCACGAGAACCTGTCGCTCGGCAAGGCCGGCGCCTCGCGCTGGCGTGGCCGGCGGCCCAAGGTCCGCGGCGTGGCCATGAACCCGATCGATCACCCCCTGGGCGGCGGCGAGGGAAAGTCTTCGGGCGGCCGGCACCCGGTGACCCCCTGGGGCAAGCCGACCAAGGGCTACAAGACGCGCAAGAAGCGCAAGGCGTCGTCGAAGCAAATCGTGCGTCGCCGCGGGCAGAAGTAGCGCGAACGGAAGCATAGGAGAGCCGAAGCCATGGCACGATCGCTGAAGAAGGGACCGTTCGTCGAGGACAAGCTCCTGGCGCGGGTCCACGAGATGAACCAGAAGGGCGACAAGCGGGTGGTGAAGACCTGGTCGCGGGCTTCCATGATCACGCCCGACTTCGTGGGGCACACGATCGCCGTGCACAACGGGAACAAGTTCATCCCTGTGTACGTCACGGAGAACATGGTCGGCCACAAGCTCGGCGAGTTCTCGCCGACCCGGATCTTCCGCGGCCACAGCGGGCGGATCGCGGCCGAGAAGAAAGTGAAGCTCGTGTGATGGAAGCGCGCGCAATCAGCCGTCACGTCCGCGTTACGCCGCGCAAGGTGCGGCTGGTCGTCGACCTGATCCGCGGCCGCAAGGTGGAGGACGCCTACGCCATGCTGCAGTACACGAACAAGGCGGCGGCGATTCCGGTGCTGAAGACGCTCCGCTCCGCGGTTTCGAACGCGCTGCAGGCCGAAGGCGGGCACGGACCGGAGGACCTGGTCGTCAAGGAGGTCTTCGCCAACGAGGGCCCGACCTGGAAGCGGATCCGGCCGCGCGCCATGGGGCGCGCCTACCGCGTCCGCAAGCGCACGAGCCACATCACCGTCGTCGTCGGTACGGACGCCGGAGAATAGGGGAGAAGATGGGACAGAAGACATCGCCGATCGGGTTCCGCCTCGGGATCGTCAAGCCCTGGCGCTCGCGCTGGTTCAACCACAAGAACATGCCCGAGTGGCTGGCCGAGGACGAGATGATCCGGAATTACCTGAAGAACCGGCTCTCGCACGCGGCCATCTCGCGGGTCGAGATCGAGCGCACGCCCAAGCGGATCACGGTCATGATCTTCACCGCGCGGCCGGGCGTGGTCATCGGAAGGAAGGGCTCCGAGGTCGACAAGCTCAGGGACGAACTGGCGCGGCTCACCGACGACGACGTCTCGATCAAGGTCGAGGAAGTCAAGCGCCCCGAGCTCGACGCGCAGCTGGTGGCCGACAACATCGCGTTCCAGCTGGCGCAGCGGATCTCGCACCGCCGGGCGATGAAGAAGGCCGTCACCTCCGCCATGCGGATGGGGGCCGAGGGCATCAAGATCCAGTGCGGCGGGCGGCTCGGCGGGAACGAGATCTCGCGCAGCGAGGGCTATCACGAGGGTCGCGTGCCGCTCCACACGCTGCGCGCGGACATCGACTTCGCGAAGTCGACCTCGCGGACGACCTTCGGCACGATCGGCGTGAAGGTGTGGATCTTCAAGGGCGAAGTGCTCGACCAGGCCGGCCGCAAGCTTTAGCGATCGATTGAGGGAGAGATAGAGCGATGTTGATGCCCAAGAGAATCAAGTTCCGCAAGCAACACCGCGGCCGCCGCCGGGGCCTGGCCCATCGCGGCAACCAGGTCTCGTTCGGCGAGTACGGGCTGGTGTCGCTCGATCCGGCGTGGATCACCAACCGCCAGATCGAAGCCGCGCGCGTGGCGCTGACGCGCCACATCAAGCGCGGCGGAAAGGTCTGGATCCGGATCTTCCCGGACAAGCCGGTCACGGCCAAGCCGGCCGAGACCCGGATGGGCAAAGGGAAGGGGAATCCCGAGGGTTGGGTGGCGGTGGTGCAGCCGGGGCGTGTCCTGTTCGAGCTCGAGGGCGTCCCCGAGGCGGTCGCCCGCCAGGCGCTCAAGCTGGCGTCGGCCAAGCTGCCGATCAAGACGAAGTTCGTGAAGCGGACGGGAGGCGTGGAGTGAAGACCGAGGAGATCCGCGCGCTCTCGCCCGAGGAGCTCGACGAGCGGGTCGCCGAGCTCGAGGAGGAGCTGTTCCGGCTGCGTATCCAGAATCAGACGGGGCAGCTGGAGAACCCGCTTCGCATTCGCGCCGCGCGCAAGGATCTGGCGCGGTGCAAGACGATCAAGAACGAAGCCGCTCGACGGGGGGCCTGATGGCTGAGAACGGGAACGACAACGCCGCCGCGACCGCCGTCGCCGGCGCCGAGCGCAAGCGCCGCAAGACCCTCCGGGGTCGCGTGGTGAGCGACAAGATGCAGAAAAGCGTCGTGGTGACCATCGAGCGCCTGGTCAAGCACCCGCTGTACGGCAAGCGGATCAAGCGCACCTCGCGCTACACGGCGCACGACGAGACGAACGACTGCAAAGAGGGAGACCTGGTCGAGATCATGGAGACTCGCCCGCTGTCGAAGACCAAGCGCTGGCGCGTCACCCGTGTGATCGAGCGGGCCCGCTAGAGATGGTGCAGCAGGAGTCGATCATCCGCATCGCGGACAACTCGGGAGCCAAGCGGGCGCTGGTGATCAAGGTGCTCGGCGGAACGCGCCGGCGCTACGCCGGTCTGGGCGACATCGTGGTCGTGACGGTGAAGGACGCACTGCCGGACGGCACCGTGAAGAAGAGCGACGTGGCCAAGGCCGTGATCGTCAGGACCAGCAAGGAAACTCGTCGGAAGGACGGGACCTACATCAAGTTCGACGAGAACGCGGGCGTGATCATCAACGACCAGCTGGAGCCGCGCGGCACGCGCATCTTCGGGCCGGTTGCCCGCGAGCTGCGCGAGAAGCGCTTCATGAAGATCGTATCGCTGGCCCCGGAGGTGCTGTGATGCCGCGGCTCGTGAAAGGAGACATGGCGCTCGTGGTGACGGGTAACGACGCGGGCAAGACCGGCAAGGTCCTCAAGGTCTTTCCGGGCAAGGACCGCGTTGTGATCGAGGGCGTGAACTTCATCAAGCGCCACACGAAGCCCAGTCAGAAGAACCCGCAGGGCGGCATCCAGGAGCGCGAGGCCGCGATCCATGCCTCGAACGCCATGCTGTACTGCACCAAGTGCGGACGGGGAACCAGGATCCGTCACACCGAGCTCGGCGACGGCACGAAGGTGCGCGCGTGCGGGCACTGTGGAGAAGTGATCGAGAAGCCGAGGGTATGACGAAATGGCCAGGCTGAAGGAGACATACGCCAAGACGATCCAGCCCCAGCTCCAGAAGGAGTTCGGGTACGCCAATCCGCACGAGGTGCCGCGGCTGGAGAAGATCGTGATCAACGTGGGCATGGGTGAGGCGATCGACAATCCCAAGCGCCTCGACAGCGCCGTGGAGGAGCTCGCCGCCATCACCGGCCAGCGCCCGACCGTCACCCGCGCCAAGAAATCGATCTCGAACTTCAAGCTCCGCGAGGGGATGGCGATCGGCGCCAAGGTCACGCTCCGCGGACATCGCATGTACGAGTTCCTGGATCGCCTGGTCAACGTGGCGATCCCCCGGATCCGCGACTTCCGCGGGGTTCCCACGCGCTCGTTCGACGGCCGCGGGAACTACACGTTGGGGATCAAGGAGCAGCTGATCTTCCCGGAAGTGGACTACGACAAGGTCGATCAGGTCCACGGGATGGACATCACGTTCGTGACGACCGCAGGCCGCGACGACGAAGCGCTCGCGCTGCTCAGCGCGTTCGGGATGCCGTTCCGGCGGCAGCGCCAGTCGGCAGAGGCGCAGGCGAGCTGAGAATTCAGCGCGCGACGCGCGCCATTCTTTAGGAGGCACGGTGGCAAAGAAGTCCTGGATCGCGAAGAACAAGAAGAAGATGAAGTTCGAGGTGCGTCGCGTGAACCGCTGCAATCGCTGCGGGCGCGCGCGCGCGTTCCTGCGGCAGTTCGGGCTGTGCCGAATCTGCTTCCGAGAAATGGCGCTCAAGGGGGAGATCCCCGGCGTGCGCAAAGCCAGCTGGTAGGAGCCTGAGACGATGGTGATGACCGATCCCGTCGCGGATTGTCTGACGCGCATCCGCAACGCCTGCAGGGCGAAGCACAAGCGCGTGGACATCCCGGCGTCGAAGATCAAGGTGGAGATCGCCCGCATCCTGCAGGAGAACCACTTCATCCAGAACTACAAGGTGCTGGATGACGGCAGGCAGGGGATCCTGCGGGTGTATCTGAAGTACGTGGACGAAAAGCCGGTGGTGCACGGAATCGAGCGCGTCTCGAAGCCGGGGCTGCGCGTGTACAAGGACAAGGACTCCCTGCCCCGGATCCGCAATGGGCTGGGTATCGCCATCGTGTCGACGTCACAGGGCCTGCTCACCGACCGCCAGAGCCGCGATGCGGGCGTCGGGGGCGAGGTCCTGGCGAAGGTCTGGTAGGAGGAGCATGTCGCGAATCGGAAAGCAGCCGGTGGCGATCCCGAGCGGCGTCACGGTGACGATCCAGGGCCGGGACGTCAGGGTCACGGGGCCCAAGGGTGAGGTCGGCAGCCGCCTGCCGGTCGAGGTTTCCGCGCGGGTGGACGACGGCCAGGTCGTGGTCGAGCGCGCCGGTGAGGGGACGCGGGACAGGGCCATGCACGGGCTCGCGCGCTCACTGGTCGCGAACGCCGTGGAGGGCGTTACCGCCGGATTCACGAAGAAGCTCGAGATCATCGGCGTCGGCTATCGCGCCGAGGCCAGCGGGCGTACGGTGAAGCTCAACCTCGGCTACTCGCACCCGATCGAATTCCCGGTCCCCGAGGGGATCGAGGTCAAGACTCCGAGCCCGACCCTGATCGAGGTCAGCGGGGCGGATCGCCAGGTGGTCGGCCAGGTCGCCGCGGAGCTGCGCGGCCTCAGGCCCACGGAGCCCTACAAGGGCAAGGGCATCAAGTACGAAGGCGAGCACGTGCGCAGAAAGGCGGGAAAGACCGGTGTCTGACAGAAGCAAGTCCCAGCAGCGGGAGCGCGTGCGGCTCAAGCGCCATCGCCGCGTGCGCCGGCGCATCTCCGGAACACCCGAGCGGCCCCGGCTGGTCGTCCACCGGAGCCTCAAGAACATCTCCGCGCAGCTCGTGGACGACACGACGGCCACGACGATCCTGGGCATCACCTCGCTCGGGCTCGAGGCCGACGGCAGCAAGGTGGATCGGGCCCGCGAGGCGGGGAAGGAAATCGCCCGCCAGGGCAAGGAAAAGGGCATCACTCGTGTGGTGTTCGATCGCGGAGGATATCTCTATCACGGCCGCGTGAAGGCGTTCGCCGATGGCGCCCGCGAAGGCGGCCTGGAATTCTGATTTCACGGTAACGGAGGCAGAGTGGCGAACGGTCGTAACCGCAGCGAGCTGATCGAGAACGTCGTCCACATCAACCGCGTTTCCAAGGTGGTGAAGGGCGGCCGGCGCTTCTCGTTCACCGCGCTGGTCGCCGTGGGAGACGGCCAGGGGACAGTCGGCATCGGCCAGGGCAAGGCCAACGAGGTCGCCGACTGCATCCGCAAAGGGATCGAAGCCGCGCGCAAGGAGATGAAGAAGGTCTCCCGCGTGGGCAGCACGATCCCGCACGAGATCGTGGGTGAGTTCGGCGCCGGCCGCGTGCTCCTGAAGCCGGCCTCGCCGGGAACGGGCGTGATCGCGGGCGGCCCGGTGCGCGCGGTGCTGGAATGCGCCGGGGTGGCCGACATCCTGACCAAGTCGCTGGGGTCGAACAACCCCATCAACATGGTCAAGGCGACGATGGACGGGTTACAGCGCCTGCGTACCGCGGCGGATGTCGCCCGCGAGCGCGGGATGGCCCTGGAGGAGCTGATCGGGTCCGCGGCAGGCCGCGCGGGGACCGACGGAGGCCGCGACGAGTCGGCGGCCGTGGGCGAGCCGGGCGCCGAGGGCGAGCCGGCCGCCGGGACCGAGGCTGTATCGGCGGGCGCGGAGGAGTAACCGATGGCCGAGAAGAAACTCAGGATCACCCAGACCAAGAGCGAGATCCGGCAGCCCAGGCGGATGCGGGCAACGCTTCGCGCCCTCGGGCTCAAGGGATACCAGCGGAGCGCCGAGCAGCCGGACAACCCGGCCATCCGCGGCATGATCAGCAAGGTCCGTCACCTGGTGACGGTGGAGGAGCGATGAAAGAGCACGAACTGAAGCCCCCGGTGGGCTCGCGGAAGCCACGCAAGCGCGTCGGGCGCGGCAACGGCTCGGGGCACGGCACCTACAGCGGCCGCGGCGGCAAGGGCCAGACCGCGCGCAGCGGCGGCAAGATCCCGGCCTGGTTCGAGGGCGGCCAGATGCCGCTCCAGCGCCGGGTCCCCAAGCGCGGGTTCAACAACGCGCGCTTTCGCGTCGAATACCAGGTAGTGAACCTGGGACAGCTCGCGGGGTTCGAGTCGGAGCCGGAGTTCACCCGCGCGAAGATGGCCGAACTGGGCCTGATCGACGCGGGCGGCGGGCCGGTAAAGGTGCTCGCCCGCGGGGAGATCGGCCGCGCCGTGAAGGTCGAGGCCGACGCCTTCAGCGGCTCCGCGCGCGCGGCGATCGAGGCCGCGGGCGGAAGCGCCCACACGCCCGGGAAAGAGTGATGCCGGCGCTCCGGCGATCCATGCATTCGGGAAAGCGATAGATGTCGACCCCGCAGGTCCCCAACATCTTCAAGATCCCCGAGCTCAGGAAGAAGATCCTCTTCACGCTCGGGGTCCTCGTCTTGCTGCGGGTGGGCGCGCACGTCACGGTCCCGGCGGTGAACCGCGAGGCGCTGACGCTGGCGATCGGCGGCCAGAACAACCTGTTCGGCTTGCTCGACCTGTTCACCGGCGGCGCGCTCCAGCGGGCCACGGTGTTCGCACTGGGGATCATGCCGTACATCTCGGCGTCCATCATCTTCCAGCTGATGACGGCGGTCTTCCCGTACTTCGAGAAGCTGCAGAAGGAAGGGGAGGAGGGGCGCAAGAAGATCACCCAGTACACGCGCTACGCGACCGTCGGGTTGTCGATCATCCAGGCCTATGGCTACGCCGTGTTCATCGAGAACCTGAGCCCCGAGGCGATTCTGTTCCCGGGACTCCGGTTCCGGCTGCTGACCGTGATCACGCTGACCACGGGCGCGGTGTTCGTCATGTGGCTGGGCGAGCAGATCACCGAGAAGGGGATCGGCAACGGCATGAGCCTGATCATCTTCTTCTCGATCATCGAGGCGTTCCCCCAGGCGGCCGCCCAGGTCTGGACCCTCTGGCGCACCGACGTGGTCGGGATCTTCACCATCCTGGCCTTCCTGGCGATCATGGTCGGGATCGTGGCCGGGACGGTCGTCATGACGATGGCGATCCGGAAGATCCCCATCCAGATCCCACGCAAGGTGGTGGGGCGCAACCGGATCCGGCAGGGCCAGAAGACCCATCTGCCGCTGCGCGTCAACTCGGCGGGTGTCATGCCGATCATCTTCGCGCAGTCGATCATGTTCGTGCCGCCCACGATCGCCACGTTCTTCCCGACCCTGCCGTTCGCGCAGACGTTCTCCAGCGCCTTCAGCTTCGGGTCGGTCTGGTACATCCTCGTCTTCACGGCGTTGATCGTGTTCTTCACCTACTTCTACACGGCGATCATCTTCAACCCGATCGATCTCGCCGAGAACATGAAGAAGCAGGGCGGATTCATCCCGGGCACGCGGCCCGGGGCCCGGACCGCGGAGTACATCGACCATGTGCTGACCCGCGTGACCCTGCCCGGCTCGTTCTTCCTGGCCGCGATCGCGATCGTGCCGCTGCTGATCTTCTCGTGGGGGCCGTTCCAGTCGATCCCCCAGTTCATCGGGGGCACGGGACTCCTCATCGTGGTCGGCGTGGCGCTGGACACGATCCAGCAGATGCAGTCGCATCTGCTCATGCGCCACTACGAGGGGTTCATGACGAAGGGCAAGAAGATCCGGGGCCGGCGATGAGCGGACGGCGCTATCTGGTTCTCATGGGGCCGCCGGGGGCCGGTAAGGGCACCCAGGCGAGCCGCGTCGCCGAGGACGGCGGGATGTGCAAGATCTCGACCGGCGACCTGCTCCGGGAGGCGGTAGCCGCCGGAACCGAGCTGGGGAGGAAGGCCGAGGCGACGATGAAGGCCGGCGAGCTCGTGTCCGACGACGTCATCCTGGGGCTGGTCGACGAGGTGCTGGACCGGCCGGAGTGCTCCGGCGGGGCCGTCTTCGACGGCTTTCCCCGGACCGTCGATCAGGCGCAGGGCCTCGAGCGGCTGCTGACCGAGCGCGGCGAGTCGCTCGAACAGGTGCTCATCATCGAGGTTCCCGAGGCCGAGATCGTGCGCCGCCTTTCGGGGCGCCGGGTTTGCAAATCTTGCGGAAAGCTGTATCATATAAGTTTTGGCCCGTCCCGGCAGGAGGGCGTATGCGACGCCTGCGGGGGCGAGCTCGTCCAGCGGCCCGACGACGCGCCGGAGACGATCACACGCCGACTGGCGGTGTACGCGGAGGAGACGGCTCCCGTACGAGGGCATTATGCCGCCACGGTGGGAGTGACCGCGATCGACGGCGACCAGCCCATCGACGCAGTGACGGAGGCGATCCGCCGGGAGCTCCAGCCGGCCGACGCCGAAGGGTGATGCCTCGCAGCCGGGCGACGGGGCGATGCGCGGGATGGTGACCCTCAAGAGCGCGGTCGAGATCGAGCGCATGCGCGCCAGCGGCCGCATCGTGGCCGAAGTGCTGGCGGCGCTCGAGGCACAGATCGGTCCCGGCGTGACGACCGTGGAGCTGGACCGGCTGGCGGAGTCGATCATTCGCGCCCACGGTGGCGCGCGGCCGGCCTTCAAGGGCTACGGCGGGTTTCCGGCCTCGATCTGCACCAGCGTGAACGACGAGGTGGTCCACGGTATCCCGTCCAAGGCGCGGCGGCTCGAGGAAGGGGACATCGTCGGGATCGACGTCGGGGTCCTGATGGACGGGTACCACGCCGACGCGGCCCGCACGTTCGGCGTCGGGCAGGTGACGGAAGAGAGCGAGAGGCTCCTGGCCGTGACCCGCTCGGCGCTCGAAGCGGGGATCGAAGCCGCTCAGCCGGGTGCCCGCCTGGGAGACGTGTCCGCCTCGATCCAGCACCTGGCCGAATCGGCCGGCTTCTCGATCGTGCGCGACCTGGTCGGACACGGCATCGGGCAGCACCTGCACGAGGACCCGCAGGTGCCGAATTTCGGCGTCGAGGGTCGAGGGCTGGAGCTCGAGCCGGGGCTCGTCATCGCCATCGAGCCGATGGTGAACATCGGCGCGGCGGAGGTGCGAACCCTGCAGGACGCCTGGACGATCGTCACGATCGACGGTTCGCTGTCGGCGCACTTCGAGCACACGGTGGCGATCACCGAAGGCGGCCCCGACGTCCTGACGCAGGTCGCCTGAAGCGCATGCCGGACGGGAACGCGTCCCGCCGGGTGGAACGAAGGTAGGAAGGAAGAACAACGATGAAGGTCAGAAGCTCGGTCAAGCCGATCTGCGAGAACTGCAAGATCGTGCGTCGTCGCGGCGTGGTTCGCGTGATCTGCAAGAACCCACGCCACAAGCAACGCCAGGGCTAGGGAGAGAGGTAGAGCATGGCACGTATCGCCGGTGTCGATCTGCCCCGCGAAAAGCGGGTCGAGGTCGGTCTGACGTACATCTTCGGAATCGGCCGGTCTTCGTCGGAGAAGATCCTCCGCAAGGCGGGAGTGGACCCGGACACCCGCATCCATGCGCTTTCGGATGCGGACGTGAACAAGTTGCGTCAGGTCATCGAGAAGGACTACAAGGTCGAGGGCTCGCTGCGGCAGGAAGTGAACATGAACATCAAGCGGCTGATGGACATCGGCTGCTACCGCGGTCTGCGTCACCGCCGCGGCCTGCCCGTCCGTGGCCAGCGCACGCACACCAACGCGCGCACCAAGAAGGGCCCGCGTCGGGCGATCCCGGGCAAGAAGAAGGCTACGGCCAAGAAGTAAAGGAGCGACATGGCAAAGGGTCCCAAGACGAAGAAGAAGTCCCGCGTGATCGAGGCCGAGGGCGTGGCGCACATCTCGGCTACGTTCAACAACACCCTCATCACGATCTGCGACATGCAGGGCAACGCGATCACCTGGGGGTCGGCCGGGAAGAGCGGCTTCAAGGGCTCGAAGAAGTCGACTCCGTTCGCGGCCCAGATCGCGGCCGAGAACTGCGCCAAGGAGGCGCTCAACCTGGGCGTCAAGCGCGTGCACGTGCGCGTCCAGGGGCCCGGATCCGGGCGTGAGTCGGCGATCCAGGCGCTGCAGGCGGCGGGCCTTTCGATCCGCTCGATCAAGGACGTCACCCCGATACCCCATAACGGCTGCCGGCCGCCCAAGCGCCGGCGCGTGTAGTTCGAGACGAGACACAGGCTTTAGAGAGCGACGGGAGAGAGAATGGCGCGTCACACCGGTCCGGTTTGCAGGCTCTGTCGCCGCGAGGGACAGAAGCTGTTCCTCAAGGGCACGCGGTGCTATACGGAGAAGTGCGCGATCGAGCGCCGAGGGTATCCGCCC
>DATFFS010000254.1:0-1932 GCA_035249945.1 Gemmatimonadota bacterium | reverse complement strand
ACCGCCTCGATGTACGCTTGCTCGCGCGGCGTGGCGGCGGCAGCGAGCGCCTCGGCGCGCGCGACGGCGGCCACGGCCAGAGCCGTGTTCTCCTCGGTCGGCCCTACCCGCGCCATCGGATTTCCCCAGAACGTCATCGCGGTTCCCCAGTGCGGCATGGCGCAACTGGGGTCCGCGGCCGCGGCGGCCGCGAACTCCTCGTTCGCGCTCTGGAACCAGAACGAATGGAGCTTGGCGACGCCGCGGTCGAACCGCTCCTGGGCCGCCTCGTTGCAGGAAGTCGGGAAGTGAACGGACCCGATCGCCTCCTCGCCTTCAGGATGCGCGTGCTCCCCGTGCTCCTGGGCGCGGAGCGGACCCGGGGGAAGGAGCAAAAGCGGGATCGCCAGGACGACGAGAAGCGAGCGGATGGAACCGAAGCGCGACATGAGAGCCACCTTCACGGAGTTGGCGGGAAGACCGGAGACCTTTCTGAGCGTACGGTAGGCGCGGGACACCTGCAAGAGGCGTCGCCGGTTGTGGCCGAGCTTTCCGGGTGCCGGGCGGGGCCGGTCCGCCGGGGTACCTTCCGCCGCCATGCACGAGGTCGACTATTCGCAGAAGTGGTGGGTCATGCTGGCGATCGCCATGGGGATCTTCCTCGGCACGATCGACGGCTCGATCGTCAACGTGGCCCTGCCCACGCTCGTCCGCGACCTCGACACCACGTTCCCGGTCGTCCAGTGGGTGGTGCTCGCCTATCTGCTGGCCCTGGCCACGCTGGTCCTCGGCATCGGGCGCCTCGGCGACATTCTGGGGAAGAAAGCGATCTATACCTCGGGATTCGCGGTATTCACGCTGGGCTCGGTCCTCTGCGGGCTCGCGCCGACGGTCGGCTGGCTGATCGGGTTCCGGATCTTCCAAGCGCTCGGCGCGGCGATGATCTTCGCGCTCGGCTTCGCGATCATCACCGAGGCGTTCCCGCGGGAGGAGCGAGGGCGCGCGCTCGGCATCAACGGCGCGATCGTCTCGGTGGGGATCGTCCTCGGGCCGACGCTCGGCGGACTCCTGATCGATTCGCTCGGCTGGCGCTGGATCTTCTTCGTGAACCTGCCGGTCGGGATCGTGGGGACGATCACCGCGATCCGCTACATCCCCGACGTGCCGCCCGAAGGCGGAGAGCGGTTCGACTTCCTGGGCGGGGCCGTCTTCCTCGTCATGCTCCTCTCGATCCTGCTCGGCCTCACCTTCGGCCAGACGCACGGCTTCGGGCACGCGCGGACGCTGGCCCTGCTCGGCGTCGGGCTCCTGGCGCTGCCGCTATTCGTCGCCATCGAGCGGCGCGCCGAGCACCCGATGCTCGACCTGTCGCTGTTCCGGAACCGGCTCGTCAGCGTGAACCTGTTCGCGGGGTGGGCGAGCTTCGCGGCGATCGGCGGCGTGTTCATCCTGCTTCCCTTCTATCTCGAGCGCGTGCTGGGGCATTCTCCCGCCGAGACGGGACTGCTCCTGTCGTCGGTTCCGCTCGCGCTCGGGCTCTCCGCCCCGGCAGCGGGATCGATCTCGGACCGGATCGGACCGTGGCCGGTGATCCTGGTCGGGCTCGCGGTCCTGCTCGCCAGCTACCTGCTCATCCTGCGGCTCGACACCACGACGACCGCGCTCGGCTACCTCGTGACGATGGCGCCCGTCGGGCTCGGCATGGGGATCTTCCAGTCGCCAAACAACAGCGCGATCATGGGCGCGGTGCCGCCGCGGCGCCTCGGCGTCACCTCGGGCCTCCTGACGATCACCCGCATCACCGGGCAGCTGTCGGGCATCTCGATCCTGGGCGCGGTCTGGGCGGCGCGGGTGGCGGCGCACGCCGGTGTCCGGGGCGAGCCCAGCGCGGCGACGCCGGAGGCGCAGGTGGCGGGTCTGCGCGAGACGATGATCGTGTCCGCGGTGCTGGTG
>DATFFS010000253.1:0-47722 GCA_035249945.1 Gemmatimonadota bacterium | reverse complement strand
TGCGATCCGGCGACCTCCAGGTCGACCAGCTCGGCACCCGCCTGCTCGACGATCGGCTCGATGACGGCGATCAGGCGGCTGGGGTCAGGCATGGCTCTCGACGGCCGCGGAAGAAAAAAAGTGGGGATTGCGCCCCACTTCCAATCGAATATACCCCGATCCGGCCCGGCGGCAAACCTCACGGGTCAGGGACCATCCTTCGGGTAGCCCGCCAGCGCCACCATCCTCCCCCCGCCGCCGTGCGCGCGCCGGTACGAATGCAGCCGCGGCTCGCAGGAGGTGCACAAAGCAGAAGAGGAGATGGCGTCCGGCCGCAGCCCGGCCGCCTCGGCCTGCACGGTCAGGGCGGCCCGGAGGTCGACGCGCGACACGCCGCCTTCCGCCTCCAGCCAGGTCTCCCGGCGCTCACCTGCCGCCGTCCCCGCGAGCGCTTCGATCACCTCTCGGCCGACCGGATAGCAGCACGGCCCGATCGCCGGGCCCCACCAGGCCCGGATCTCCCCGAGCGCAGCGCCCAGCTCACGCTCGAGGGCCGCAATCGCCTGCGGCACGATCTCGCCGGCCACGCCCCGCCAGCCGGCGTGCAGCAGCGCCACGGCTCGGCGATTCGGGGCGGCCAGGAAAGCCGGCACGCAGTCGGCGATCCCGACCGTCAGCAGCACGCCGGGACGGGACGCGAGGAATCCGTCGTATCCCGCCACCCGCACGGTCGCCGGTGCCCGCCGGCCGCCGCCCTCGGGCACGCGCACGCCGTCGGCATCGAACAGACGGCTTCCGTGGACCTGGGAGCCTCCGACTACCAGGTCGAACACAGGCGCCGCCCACTCGAGCAGGGCGCGGTGCGCGTCGGACACGTCCCGCGCGCGCGACTCGGTATGTCGGCCGAAATCGAGCTCGCTCGTCGTGACCGCCGCGACGAGGCCGGCGGCGAAGGCGGACTCGACGCGCGGGAGCCCGTCCTCGCGGAACCGCTCGCCGGAGGCCTCGGTGGAAACTCCCGGCAGCGTCACGAGGGCTCCTCTTCGGGCTCCCCGGGTTTGGCCTGCGGCGTACGCGACTCCGGCAGCTGCTCGACGCGCACCGACAGCTGGGGGTACGGGATGGCGATCCCCGCCGCGTCCAGCGCCAGCTTGATCTTCTCCAGGTACTCCGACGGCATCGGCCCCGCGTGGTGCGGATTCTTCACCCACAAGCGGAGCTCCATATCGACGGATGAGGCCGCCAGCCGAACGACCCCCACTTCGGGAGGCGGCCGCTCGCGAATCCGATCGTCTCCCTTCACGACCTCCAGCACCACTTCCCGTGCCTCGGCGATGTCGGCTTCGTAGGCGATACCGAAGGGGATCACCGCCCGCAGGGAAGCCTGCATCGTATGATTGACGATCTTGCTATTCACGATGTTCTGGTTGGGAATGATGACGACCTTGTTGTCGGGCGTGTGTATACGGGTCGAGCGCAGCGTGATCTTCTTGACCTGGCCGTGCTCCCCGTCGGCGTCGACCCGGTCGCCGACGCGGAACGGACGGTCCCAGAGGATCGTCACGCCGGCGATGAAGTTGGCCAGCGTGTCCTTGGCCGCGAACCCGAGCGCCAGGCCCGCGACGCCCAGCCCCGCGATCAGGCTCGTGACGTTGAATCCCAGCTGGTCCAGCGCCAGGATCACCCCGAACCCGAGAATCGTGTACTTCGCCAAGGTCTCGAGCAGGTTGCGCGCGTCGTCTTCGAGGCGCGACCGCTCGAACACGGGCCTGAGGGTGGCGCGCACCACGATGTAGACCACCAGGAACGCCGCCAGCACGCCCACGGCGATCAGGGCCTGGAAAGCGAATCGGATCAGCTCTTCGCGAAACTCCCCCGCGAGACGCCAGAAGTCCTCGGTGGATCGGACCTCCGTCACGCGCTCGACCGCGCCGCCCACCCGATCCAGCGCCGCCGTGGTGTCGGGCGGCCCGGAAGGCTCCTGGGCGATGGGCAGGCCTTCGATCTGCATCAGTCGGCCACGCGATAGCGCACGATGTGCCACAGCGCTGCCACGCCATCCCGCCAGGTGATCTTCTTCCCCTCCGCGTAGTCGCGGCCGTGGTACGCGATGGGGGTCTCGTACACGCGGTAGCGGCGGCGCGCGACCTTGGCGGTGAACTCGGGCTCGAATCCGAAGCGGTCCGACCGCAATGTTCCGATGCCGTCGAGGACCTCCCGCCGAAACACCTTGTAGCAGGTTTCCATGTCGGTGAGGTTCAGGTTCGTCAGCATGTTCGACAGCAGCGTCAGCGTGCGGTTGCCGAGGTAGTGCCAAAACAGGAGCACCCGCTGCGGCCCCCCCAGGAAGCGCGAGCCGTATACGACGTCCGCCTGCCCGTCGAGGATCGGCCGGAGCAGCACGTCGTAGTCGGCGGGGTCGTACTCCAGGTCCGCGTCCTGCACCAGGAGTATGCTGCCGCTGGCGGCCTCGAAGCCGCGCCTGAGGGCTGCCCCCTTGCCGCGATTCTGCGGCTGGAACAGAACGCGCACGCGCACCGGCCGGCCGGCCGCATCGCGGAAGCTCTTCTCGCCCCGGTCGACGGACTCCAGATACTCCCGCGAGCCGTCGGTCGACCCGTCATCCACTACCACGATCTCCTTTTCGTGCGGGGTGGCGGCGACGCGGGTGAGGATCGTATCGATCGTCCCCGCCTCGTTGTAGACGGGGATCACGACCGAGAGAGGAGGCCTGTTCTCGGCGCTCATTCAGACCGCTTGAATAGAGGTTTGAGAAGCGGTGGCGTCAGCAGGGTCGTGCCCATGACCATGATGAGGATAGCCGAGAATACATCCTGCGACAGAATCCCTCCCAGCAGGCCGATCTGCGCGAAGATGAGCCCCACCTCGCCGCGCGGAACCATCCCCATTCCGACCGCGAGCCGGTTGAGCTTCCGCCAGAATACCGCGAAGCCGGCGGCCACCTTTCCCAGCACCGCGATCGCGAACAGGGCTCCGCCGATGACGAGGATCTCATGGTTCGCCGGATCCCGCGGATCCAGGATCGTGATGTCGACGGCCGCTCCGATCGATACGAAGAACACGGGGGTGAGAACGTCCGCAACGGGCTTGATCCGATCGACGATCGCGTCGAACTGATTCGTCCGCGAGAGGATGAGCCCGGCGGCGAACGAGCCCACGATCGGGGCCAGCCCCACGCGGTCCGCGAGATAGGCCAGCAGCAGGGCGAACACGAGCGCCGCCGAAACCAGCATCCCCCGCACCTGCATCCGGTTCACGAGCTCGAAGAGATAGCGCGCGGTCAAGAGCCCCACAGCCATCGCGGCCGCGAGGAAGCCGAGGGCCAGCCCGAAGAGCTGCACGACCCCCGCGATCGAGACCTGGCCGGTATCCGCCAGCCCCTCCACGGTGGCCAGGATGAGCAACCCCAGGATGTCGTCGATCACCGCGGCGCCGATGATGATGCGAGCCTCCGCCGTGTGGATCTTGCCGATGTCGGCAAGCACCCGCGCGGTGATTCCGACCGACGTCGCGGTCAGTGTGGCGCCGACGAAGATCGCCACCAGGCTCGCGCCGTCCGTGTACAGGATCCAGAACAGGTAGCCGAAGGTGAACGGCAGCACGACGCCCACCACAGCGACCGTGAAGGCAGCCGATCCGACCCGGAACATGCCGCGGAGGTCGGTCTCCAGCCCGATCTCGAATAGCAGGATCGCGACTCCGATCTCGGCCAGGACGTGCACGATCGATCCGTACGGGTCGCCGGGATCCACGGGCACCACGCCCAGCACCGAACCACCGAGGATCACTCCGGCCACGAGCTCGCCCAGCACGGCCGGCTGGCCGATGCGCTCGAACAGCTCGCCGGCCAGCTTCGCGGCGACCAGGATCGCGATCAGGATGTAGAAGAAGTGCGCTACGTCGACGAGAGCGGTTCCGTGCATTACCAGGTCGTTGAAAAACCATGGGGAGCTCGCGTTGCCACTCCGCGGCGGTAGCCGCAGGGCGGTCCGACGACGGGTTTGCCGGATGCATCGTCGAGGAGGGCCAACGCAGCAGCTGCCGTCGCGGAGCCGCAACCCTGCGGGCGCAGGGGGGTTGCCGGGAATCTAGTGCGTCTCTCGTCGTCGGAGATGCGCTGCATCGCCTCGCTCCTCGTTCCTCGTATCTGCCTGGCAAGCCCCGTGCGCGCGAGCCCCGGACAGCGTTTCCACGACCTGTTGACTTCCCGGTTTCGAGTCCCGGGTCTCAGTCCAGGAACAGGTACGGTCTCCAGCGCTTGTCGGGAATCGCCGAGTAGAATGTGATCTGGGTATACCGATGGGGCCGTCGCGGGACTCTGAGCAGGGGCATGCTGGCCTGCTCGGGGGTGCGGCTGCCCTTGCGGTTGTTACAACGGATGCACGCGCAGACGAGGTTCGTCCAGCTGTCGCTGCCACCGAGCGAGCGCGGCACGACATGGTCGGTGGTCATGGGACCCCTGCGGGTGGCGCAGTACTGACAGCGATATCCGTCGCGCTTGAGGACGTTGCGCCGGGTGAGAGCCACCGGCTGGCGCGGCGCGCGGATGTACATGCTGAGACGCACGACGGAAGGCAGCGGGACCGCGCACGATACGGACCGGACCACGACGTCGTAGCGCTCCACGATCTCGGCTTTGCCGAGCACCACCAGCACCACGGCGCGCTGAGCGTGACATACCGTCAGCGGCTCATAGTTCTGGTTGAGCACCAGTACTTTCTTCTGGAGCAACGGGCTCACTGGTTCACGAATCCTTCCCGCACTTCGTACGCATAGTGCAGCGTGTCCACCCATTCTCCGAGCTTCCACGCTTCGATGCTGATGATCTCCTCCCACGATGCGGAGATGAGAGTCCGACCGCTGAGATCGCGATTGACCTGCAGACGGGGCGAAGTCAGGGGAACGTGGAGATCAGCCGCGGTCTCGAGCAGCGCGCGGCGCATCTCCGACTCTCCCGCCGCCTCGGATAGCCGGACCGTCTGCGTCATCGCGTCCTCGAATCGCCAGGCCCGAATCTGCGGGGCCGCGTAGCGGGTCGCAATGTAGACGCCGACTCCCAACACAGCCAACCAGAGCAACGCGCGTATCAAAACTCCTCCACGACGTGCCGCAGGAGCTCTTCCGAGATCTTGTCGATCGCGCGCTGAATCCCGTCCTCGCGGGTCTCCCCCTGCTCCTCGCTGAACTCACCCCACTCGCGGAGCGAGGCGCTTTCCCAGAGCGTCTCGTCCCTGACCTGATCCTCGAGCCGGACGTCCACGGTCAGCAGTACTCGCCGGTTGAACACGTCCGGATTCGCGGCCTGTCCGGGGTCATAGGAGAGGGCTTCTTCCTCGTAGTTCCTGATGGTGCCCACGACGAGGAGATCGGCGTCCTGCTCGTCGCCCACGAGCTGCAGGCGAGATTCGTTGAGGAACTCGTTGATGACGCGTTCGGTGAGCTGCTGGGTGAGCTGAAACTCGCGCGTCTCATTCTGGAACGTGGGGACGTATACGGTGTTGAGATGGGCCGGCACGGGCGAGCGAAACGAGTAACCGCAGGCCATCCCGGCCAGCACCGTGGCGGCCGGGATCCAGCCCCGGATCCAGGCTTTGCTACGGGAGCGGTGACAGCTCCGCATCCTCGACCTCCTCGTGCTCGCGAGAGACTTCCAGCACCAGCCATCGGTCGCGGGCGAAGTCCCGCACCACCACTCGCCGCGGGCTTTCGCGGCCGTCCACCGGCGCGAACTCTTCGAACTCCACACGATACGCCAGCTCGCCGCCGCTCGCTTGCCGGTACTCCACCAGGCGTCCGCCCCGGACCGTCAGTGCATGCAGGGATCCGGATTCCCAAATGTAAAGGGTGCGGCGGTCGTCGTGGATTGCGGAGGCCACCCGGTCGGCCCCGTCCACCAGCCGCCGGACGTCGTAGGCGCCCAGCAACGCGCCCAGGACCTCGGGTGAAACGAGCGCGCGCTCGCCGGTCAACTCGGCGAAACGCGGGTCGCCGAGTCGGCCACGGAGAACCTCGCCCTCGCGTGGCAGCACCACGGTGAGAGAGTCCGCCACCAGGGAAAAGCGCAGGACCGGCGTCGATTGTGGCCCGAAGACGTCCCCCCGCGCCGCCAGCGGCCGGGCGCGATAGGACAGCGCACCCTCGCCATGGAAGCGCCGGCCGCCCTCTACCAGCGTCACGTCGAAGATCCGTTTCGTGCGCTTGATGGCATCGTGGATGGCCGACAGCTCAGCCACCAGCGGCGCCGCGTCGCCGCCGGCTTCGAGGGCGCGCGCGGCTTCCTTCGTAAGGGATGCCATGCAGCCCGGCGCAGTGGAAGCGGCCAGCATGACGACCAGAACGCACGCGCGGCCGGCCCTCACGGCCGGAGCTGGGCCTGTGCCTGCTCGATCTTGTCGGCGAGCGACGGTGCCGGCGGGCCGCCCAGCGCGGCGGCCCGGTTGTACCAGACGATGGCTTCCTTCGGGCGCCCCCCCGCCAGGAGCACGTCGCCGAGGAGCTCATGGAGCGGAGCCGACTCGGGCGCCAGGCGGAGCCCGCCGCGGTAGACCTCCTCGGCGTCCGCCCACTTCTCCTGTCCGGCGAGAGACTCCCCGAGACCCTGCCATGCGGGGACGGACCACAGATCGATGCGCAGCGCGATGCGGAACTCGTCCTCCGCCTCCACGAAGCGGTTCACCGCCAGGAGCGCACGCCCTGCTTCGAGCCGTAGATCGAAGTCCTGGGGCCGAATCGACGCGGCCGCTACGAGATGGCGCGCGGCCGAGCTCTCGTCTCCCCTCGCGCGGTACATGGAAACGACCAGACCGCGCAGCCCGAGATCATAGGGTGCGAGCGCGATCGCCTGCTCGTAGAGGTCGAGTGCGTCGGATTTCCTTCCCGCACGTGCCGCCGCATTGCCGCGCAGGCGATAGAACCGCGCGGCCGAATCCGGCCGCTCGCTGGCGTCGGCCTCGATGCGCTCGGCCACCGGCATCAGCAGGGCCTCGACCAGGTCCGGCTCTCCGAGGGAGAGCAGCACTTCGGCCCACTCCAGGCGGGGCAGCACGGCCACGGGGTCGAGGCGCACGACGCGCTCCAGCACGAACGCGGCCAGCCGCTCGTCCCCGCGCCGGCGCGCCTCCAGCGCAAGGTGGAACAAGGCCTCTCCCGTCACTCCCGTGTCGATCTCCACGGGTTGCTGCGCGAGCACCGGGGAGCGCGCCCAGAACAGCGCGAGCAGAAGGAGAAGAGCGAAGGCCGGGCAGGACCATCTCACGCACCGGAAGATAGGATCGCTCTCCTGCCCGGCCAACCTTGGCGGCATGCACGGAGACCCGCATCTTGTGCGGCATGCGAAGGCACATCCTCCTGCCGCGCGCGCTCGTCCTTGCGCTGGCCTTCGCGACCTCCTGCAGCGAAGAGCTCCCCCCACCGGAGCCCGGTCGCCCCACGATCGACGAGCGTACATTCACCGCGGCCTTGTCCGATCTGGTCGTTGCGCGGATCCAGCTGCTTCCCGACACCGTGTCCTACACGCTGCGGGTGGAAGAGATTCTGCGGCAGCACAGCGTCACCGAGGAGGAGATGCGGACGTTCGTGGAGGTCCACGGCCAGGACGACGACAGGATGACCCGAGCGTACGGCCGGGTATCGGCGCGACTCGACACCCTGTTCCCGATAACGCAGCCCGGCGCGGCGGAGAGCGAGCGGACGGAGGCCGAGCCGGCGGAGCTGCTCGCCGACAGCGCTCCCGCGGCTCCCTGACCAGGCGCCGCTGTCGCCTGCTTCAGCTCACTCCCACTCGATCGTCGCCGGGGGCTTGCTCGAGACGTCGTAGGTCACGCGATTGACCCCCCGCACCTGATTGATGATCCGATTGGAGATCCGCCCTAGGACGTCATACGGAAACGGGAACCAGTCGGCGGTCATGCCGTCGCGCGAGGTCACCGCGCGCAGCGCCACCACGCTCTCGTACGTGCGCGCGTCGCCCATGACCCCCACCGCACGCACCGGCAGGAGCACCGCGAACGCCTGCCAGATGCTGTCGTAGAGGCCCGCCGCGCGGATCTCCTGCAGGTAGATGGCGTCGACCTCGCGCAACAGATCCAGCCCCTCGCGCGTGACCTCGCCAAGCACGCGGATCGCCAGGCCGGGGCCCGGGAACGGGTGACGGTCGAGGATCTCCTCCGGCAGGCCCAGCTCGCGTCCGACCTGGCGCACCTCGTCCTTGAAGAGCTCCCTCAGGGGCTCGACCACCGCCAGCCGCATCTCCTCCGGGAGCCCGCCCACGTTGTGGTGCGTCTTGATCGTCGCCGACGGTCCCTTCACGGACAGCGACTCGATGACGTCGGGGTAGAGCGTGCCCTGGACGAGGAACTCGATCTCGCCGATCCGCTCCGCCGCCTCCTCGAAGACCTCGATGAACCGGTGCCCGATCCGCATCCGCTTCTCCTCGGGGTCCATGACCCCCTCCAAGTCGGCCAGGAAGCGGTCACCCGCATCGACCACCTCCAGCGGGAAATGCAGGTGCTCGCGGAACGTACGCTCGACCTGCTCGCGCTCCCCCTTCCGCAGGACTCCCGTGTCGACGAAGATGCAGATCAGGCGCTCTCCCAGCGCCCGATGGACGAGAGCCGCCGCGACCGCTGAGTCGACTCCACCCGACAGCGCGCACACGGCCCGCCCCTCGCCTACGCGTTCTCGCACGGCCTCTACGGCGCGGTCGATGAACGAGGCCATCGTCCACGTCGGCTCGCAGCCGCAGACGTCG
This sequence comes from Gemmatimonadota bacterium, assembly GCA_035249945.1. Taxonomy (GTDB): domain Bacteria; phylum Gemmatimonadota; class Gemmatimonadetes; order JACCXV01; family JAHWKZ01; genus JAICNR01. Next base: position 38,973 of record DATFFS010000253.1, on the reverse strand, counting down.
AACACGAAGTTCGCGAGCATCTCCTCCCCGCGATCGGTGTGCGCGACCTCCGGATGGAACTGGACGCCGAACCGCCGCGTCTCCGGGTTGCCGAAGGCAGCGATCGTCCCGTCGGTGGATACGCCATAGCGCATGTAGTGCAGCGGCACGGAACGGATCGAATCGCCGTGGCTCATCCAGACGGAGATCTCCTCGCCCGGTGCGAAGCCGGCGAACGGTCCCGCCGGAGTCTCGACGACGAGCGGAGCGCGGCCGTACTCTCGGGCGTGCCCCTGCAGGACCTCTCCCCCCTCCACCTGCGCCAGCAGCTGCATGCCGTAGCAGATCCCGAGCATCGGCTCGACGCGGTCGAACAGCGCGGGCAAGGGATGGGGTGCTCCCGCCTCGTGGACGCTCATGGGTCCGCCGCTGAGCACGATCCCGGCGGGACGCCACTCGCGGATGCGCTCGGGATCCAGGTCGAACGGGTGGATCTCGCAATAGACGCGCAGCTCGCGGATGCGGCGGGCGATCAGTTGCGTGAACTGGCTGCCGAAATCCAGCACGAGGATCCATTGCCCGGGCTCGCGCTGCGCCGCGATGGACGCGGTGCGAGGGGCCGCCCTGGTCGATTCAGAACTCATGGAACGTCACCTCGTGGTCTTCCGTGTCGTAGATCGCGAGCGATCCGATGCCGCCCAGCCAGCCGCACGCCTCTCCCGGGTTGACAATGAGCACCTCGCCGACCCGCCGCTCGTCGCGCTCGTGGGTGTGACCGTATACGATGAGGTCGAACTCCTTGCTCGCAGCCACGTCCATGATGCCACGCGGCTCGTGCATGACCAGCGCGCGGCGCTCGCCCAACCGGGTCTCCCACCACTGCGCTTCCAGCCGGGCGCCGATCTCGGCGAACGCGCGCTGGATCTGGAAGATGTCCCCGTCGTTGTTTCCCGTGATCCCGTGAAGGGGGACGTCCAGCCGTCCGAGCTCGCGCACGGCGAAGGGCGAGCAGTAGTCGCCGACGTGGATGACGCCCTCGACCTGCGCCCGGTTCAGGATCGACACCGACTCGCGGATGCGGATCACGTGATCATGGGTGTCGCCGATGAGTCCGATCCTCACGCGCTCTCCCGTTTACCTGGACGTCGCCAGCAGGCGCCCGGCGAGCGTCGCGACGTCCGTCCGCTCTTCGTGACCGCTCGCCAGGTCGCGGACCGTCACGACCCCCGCCTCCCGCTCGCTGGCCCCGATCACGACCGCCACGCGCGAGCCGGACTGGCCGGCGCGCTTGAGCGCTTTTCCGACCGACTGATCGCGTAGAGACAGGTCGACCCGGAGCCCTGCCGCGCGCAGCCGGGCGGCGGTGCGGATCGCTTGCTCGCGGTCGTCCGGAGAAACGGGGATTACCCAGGCGTCGCAGCGCGACCCGGCGACGGGCAGCCGACCGCGCGCCTCGAGGAGCTCGAGCAGCACCGCCTCGCCCAGACCGAAGCCCACCGCCGGCAGGTCCTCGCCCCCGGCAGCGCGCACGAGGTCGTCGAACCGGCCGCCGCCGCACAGGGCGCGGAGCTCTCCCGCCTGATCGTACATCTCGAAGACGACACCGGTATAGTATGCCAGCCCGCGGACCACCGCCGCGTCGAACTCGCAGAAGCTCCCGACCCCGTAGGCGTCGAGGTAGCCGGCCAGTCGCTCGAGCCGCTCGACGTGGATCCCGAGGTCGATTTCGCCAGTCAGCTCCTCCCGCAGGCCGGCGAGATCACGTCGCCCGACAGCGCGCACCAGCCGGTCCGTGGTTTCGGCGGGGATACCCGCCTTCCGCACCTCGGCGGAGGCGGTGTCGGCGCCACCCCGCAGGAGCTTGTCGAGGCCCGCGTACACCGCCGGCCGCTGCTCCGCGGCGAGGCCGAGACCATCCATCACCGCCTCGATCAGGCGGCGGTCCGAGTAACGCACGACGAAGTCCTCCTCGCCCAGACCGCAGGCACGGAGGACCTCCACGCCGGCCGCCATGATCTCGGCGTCGGCTTCGATCCCCTCGACACCTACGATGTCGAGGTTGAGCTGCCAGAACTCGCGGAAGCGGCCGCGCTGCGGACGCTCGTAGCGGAACAGGCGCGGGATCGAGAACCACTTGATCGGCTTGGGAAGCCCCTGGCTGCGGGCGGCGATCATCCGTGCCAGCGAGGGCGTCATCTCCGGCCGCAAGGCGATCTGCCGGCCGCCCCGGTCCTCGAAGGCATACAGCTGGCTGACGATCTCCTCGCCCGACTTGCGAGTGTAGAGCTCCAGGGCCTCGATGAGGGGAGCGTCGTATTCCTCGAAGCCGAATCGGAGAGCGGTGTCGCGCCAGCGGTCTTCGATCCAGCGGCGGACCCGCATCTGTTCGGGGTAGTAGTCGCGCATCCCCGTGAGCGCGCTGACGCGCGTCACGCGGATTCTCCCTGTCCGGACGCGCTCGTCATGCCGCTCCGCCACGCGTCAGGACGGGCGGCGCGGCCGCCATCCGCTCGTACGGCTCACCGTCGGACGCCAGGCCGAGCGCGAGGAGCGCCTCTCCCACGGTATGGAACGATCCCGTGACGAGGACCGCGTCGGCCAGCCCGGCTTCCACGTCCTTCCGGGCCGCCGCGAGGCCCTCCCCGACACTCTCCGACCATGCGATACCCGGCCTCGACGCGAGCGCGGCCGCGGCCTCGCGCGCCGACAGCCGCCGGCCCGGATTCGCGGTCGCGAGACCGCACAGGTGCCCGCACGGCGCGAACCGCAACAGAGCGTCCAGCATCTCCTCCCATCGCTTGTCCGCCAGGATGCCCGCCACGAACGTCCAGCGCACGACACCCGACCGCGGTAGGACGGCCGCCAGCCGGTCGACCGCCGCGGGATTGTGCGCGACGTCGAAGAGGTATGGAACGGCACCCACCGAACGCGACTCCATGCGGCCGGGGGGCACGGCCTCGGCCAGGGCTGCCTTTACGGCGGCCGGATCGAGCTCTCCGCGCCAGCGCTCCCACGCCCGCAGCGCCAGCGCGGCATCGACGACGAATTGGTCCCCCGCCAGCGGCAGCGCGAGGCCCTCCAGGCGGCCGCGCTCGGACTCGTAGTCGAAGGTCGTCCACCCCGCCTCTTGCGAGCGTGTCTCCCAGCGCGCTTCCTGACCCAACCATCCGATCGGAGTGCCGCGCTCGCGCGCCGCAGCGGCGAGCGCTTCGCGTACGGATGGCGCATCCGCCTCGCCCACCAGCGCTGGCACACCGGGCTTGAAGATCCCGGCCTTCTCGCGAGCGATCGCAGCGAGGTCGGATCCCAGGTGCCGCTCGTGATCGAGAGCGATGTTCGTCACGATCGAGAGCGCTGGGATGACGACGTTGGTCGCGTCGAGCCTTCCGCCGAGACCGACCTCGAGCACCGCCACATCGACCCTCCGCTCGGCGAACCATTCCATGGCCATCAGCGTGCCGGCTTCGAAGAACGTCATCGATCGTTCCTGCACGAACGGGCCTACGCGATCCCACATCCCCACGAAGCCCGGCCTGGAGATCGGCTCTCCGTCGACGCGAATCCGTTCGCGGAAATCGACGAGGTGAGGTGACGTGTAGAGGCCGGCGCGCAGTCCGTGCCGGCGGGCGAGCGCGGCCAGGCAGGCGGCGGTGGTGCCCTTGCCGTTGGTCCCGGCGACGTGCAGGGCCTGCCACGCGCGTTCGGGATGGCCGGCGGCCGCGCAGTAGTCGGCCACGTTCTCGAGGCCCAGCCGCATGCCGAACGCCTCCAGCGCGTGGAGCGCCGACAACGCGGTGCGATACTCGCTCACGACTCTTCGGGCAGCGCCTCCCGCCCGAGCATCCAGCGCAGTGTGCGCGAGACTACCCGTTTCAGCCGCAGGCGCGGAACCACCGCGTCGACGAACCCGTGCTCGAGGACGAACTCCGCCGTCTGGAACTCGTCGGGGAGATCCTGACCGATCGTCTGCTTGATGACCCGCGGCCCGGCGAAGCCGATCTGCGCCTTGGGCTCCGCGTAGATCACGTCGCCGAGCATGGCATAGGAGGCGGTTACTCCGCCAGTCGTGGGATCCGTGTTCAGAGCCACGAACGGCAGACCCTGCCGATCGAGCGCCGCGAGCAGGGTGCTGGTCTTGGCCATCTGCATGAGTGAGAGCACCCCCTCCTGCATCCGGGCTCCTCCACTCGCCGAGACAATGACCAGCGGGATCTCGCGGCTCAGGGCGCGCTCGATCGCGCGCGCCACTTTCTCTCCGACCACCGAGCCCATGCTGCCACCCATGAAGTTGAAGTCCATCACGGAGATCGAGACCTGCACCCCGTCGATGGAGCCGATCCCGCATACGACCGCATCGTTGCGGCCGGTGCGCTCGCGGTACTGCAGCAGGCGCTCCCGGTACGGCCGCGTGTCCACGAACTCGAGGGCGTCGACGCTCTCGAGCTCGGCGTCGAACTCCTCGAAGGATCCTGCGTCGAGAAGGATCTCGAGATAGTCGTCGGCGGCGACGCGGAAATGGTGGCCGCATTTCGAGCAGATCCAGGCCCGCTGGGCCAGCTCCTTCCGATACAGGATGTCCCCGCACGCAGGGCATTTCTGCCACAGGTCGCCGGGGATCTCCTTCTTTTCGGTGGTCTCGATCTTCTTGCGGTCACGCTTGAACCACGTCATCGAGGGTAAGGCTACCCGGCGGTCGGAAACCGGTCAACCGCGATCGGAGCTGAGGACCCGGGTCAACTTCCCAGTGGCAGGGACGCGGCCATGGCGAGCGCGTCCTCGCGCGGGTTTCGGTAGTACGCCGTTCGCCGGCCGACGACTCCGAACCCGAGACGGTCGTAGAATCGCTGCGCGCGCTCGTTCGAGACCCGCACCTCGAGATAGAGCCGACGCGCACCGCGCACGCCGGCCTCGCGCGCGAACGCGCGCACGAGGACTGCGCCGATACCCTGGTCGCGAGACTCCTCCGATACGGCGAGGTCGGCGAGCTCGGCTTCGTCGGCCGCTACCCAGCCGACGGCGTATCCGACGAGCCGGCCGTCCCGGCGCGCGGCCACCCAGCCGAAGCCCGCCGGATGGGCATGCAGATCGGAGAACTGTCGGCGTGTCCAGGGCAATGGGAACGTGCGACGCTCGATCTCGCATACGGCGTCGAGATCCGGCTCTCGCCAGGGGCGGAACTCCAGGACCGATTCGCCGGACCCGTCAGCGGGCTTCGACGGCCGGTCGCGCATAGGCCAGCTCCAGGTCTTCGGGGGAGGCCAGCGCGTAGGATGTGGGATCGGCCGCCACCAGCCTGCAGATCGCGACCGACACGCCGGCCGGATCCCCGCCATCGGGCGCCACTACCGGGACCCCGCGCGCCAGGGCCACCACCGCTTCCGGGCTCGCGTCCAGAGGGCCCTCGAGCAGCCTCCAGCGTGCGGGCGCGGCGCGTTCGTAGAGCGCCGCGTAGCTGCGGCGGCGTCGCGCGTCCAGGGTCGCGCACACGCGTCGCGGCTCCGGCGGACCCCACGCCTCCGCCACGGCGGCCAGTGTGGGAACCCCGTACAACGGCCGTCGCGCGGCGCGCGAGAGCGCGATCGCCATCGCCGCCCCGATCCGAAGGCCGGTGAACGAGCCCGGTCCCGCCGGCACCGCGATCGCGTCGACGGCGGCCCACTCCAGTCCCCACTCGGCGCGCAGCAGCTCGATCGCGGGAGCCGTCTCGCGGAACGCGGCCCGCGGATCGAGCGCCCGGCAGCGGGTCTCCTCGCCCGCGCGAAGGGCCACCGATCCGGGCACCGTGGCGGTGTCGACGGCGAGCACGACGTGCGGGCCCGTCCCCTCGGCGCCTCGCGTATTCAGCCCGCCGGCTCCCCAGCGAGCGCCCGGATCGCCGCCTCCCAACCCTCTCCCGTGAACTCGAACCCCACGCGCCGCGGGCCGGCGTGACCGGATTCGGGCGCGAGGCCGACGCGGACCCACGGCGGGTCGTGCCGTTCCCCGAGGAGCTCGGGCCACTCGACGCACGTGACTCCGCTTCCTTCCAGCACGTCATCGAGGTCGAGAGTATCCAGCTCGGAGGCGTCCTCGAGACGGTACAGGTCCACGTGCGTGAAGGGGCGATTCCCCGCGTAGCGAAGGATCAGGTTGTACGTCGGACTGGTGATCGGATCCCGCACCCCGCACCCCTCCCCCACGCCCTGCGCGAACGTCGTCTTTCCGGCTCCGAGCGGGCCCTCGAGCAGGATCAGCGCGCCGTCGGGTGCGGTGCGACCGAGCGTCGCACCCATCGCCGCCGTATCCCGGGCATCGCGCGACCGTGCGCTCCAGCGTACGGTCGCCGGCGCGCCGCTCACGCCTCGTCGAGCCCGATGCGCTGCCTCAACGTAGTCGCCGCGCGGCGGCGGGGGTCGTCGCCCCGCAACTCGAACAGCTGGTCGCGCAGGAGCGCGGCGGAATGGAAGTCGAGCCGCTCCGCGGCGGCCTTCATCTCGGCCTCCAGCGAGCGCGCCAGCTCCTCGCGCTCGATCTCTCCCGCCAGCCCGGCGACCCGCTCCCTCACCGCGCGCACGCGGGTCGATCCGCCGCCGCGGGAATCGGCCACCGATGTGCTCATCAGGATCTGCTCGCGGGTCTTGTATATGGTCTGGGGAACGATTCCGTGCGCTTCGTTGTGGGCCCGCTGGATCACTCGTCTGCGCTCGGTCTCGTCCATCATGCGCCGCATCGAGTCGGTGATCCGATCCGCGTACAGGATGACGCGGCCGTTGACGTTCCTGGCGGCGCGTCCGGCGGTCTGAATCAGCGACGTCGTCGACCGCAGGAAGCCCTCCTTGTCGGCGTCCAGCACCGCGACCAGCGAAACCTCGGGCAGGTCGAGTCCCTCGCGCAGAAGGTTGATCCCCACCAGCACGTCGAATTCATCCGTCCGCAGACCGCGCAGGATCTCCATCCGCTGGATCGAATCGATGTCGGAGTGCATGTAGCGGACCCGCACACCCACGTCGTTGAGGTATTCCGAGAGGTCCTCCGCCATGCGTTTTGTCAGCGTGGTGACGAGGACCTTCTCCCCCATCGCCTCGCGACCCCGGATCTCTTCCAGCAGGTCGTCGACCTGACCGCGGACCGGCCGCACCATGACTTCCGGATCCAGCAGACCCGTCGGACGGATGATCTGCTCCACGACCACGCCGCCAGACTTCGCCAGCTCGTAGTCGGCGGGGGTGGCGGAGACGAAAATGGCTCGTCGCGCGAAGCGCTCGAACTCCTCGAAGTGGAGCGGCCGGTTGTCCAGCGCAGAGGGCAGCCGGTAGCCGTGCTCGACCAGCGTTTCCTTCCGCGAGCGGTCGCCGGCGTACATCCCGCCGATCTGAGGGATCGTCACGTGGGATTCGTCGATCACCAGCAGGAAATCTTCGGGGAAGTAGTCCAGCAGGCACGCCGGCCGCTCGCCGGGTGCACGCCCCGCCAGGTGACGGGAGTAATTCTCGATCCCGGCGCAGTAGCCCATCTCCTGCATCATCTCGATGTCGAACCGGGTGCGCGTCTCCAGCTTGTGCGCTTCGAGCATGCGGCCCTCGGCGCGGAGGATCGCCAGACGCTCCTCGAGCTCGGCCTTGATGTCCTTGATCGCGGCGTCGATCGTGGGGCGGGTCGTGACGAAGTGCTTGGCGGGATAGATCGCCGCCCGTTCTAGCGTCTGGATCGTGGTACCGCGCAGGGGGTCGAACTTGGCGATGCGCTCCACTTCGTCGCCCCAGAGCTCGATCCGCACCGCCTGCTCCTCGTACGCCGGGAAGACCTCGATCACGTCGCCGCGCACGCGGAACTTTCCGGGCTCGAATCCGATGTCGTCGCGCCGATACTGGATCCGCACCAGCTCCTCGAGGATCTGCTCGCGCGGGGCGCTCTGTCCCTTCTCGACCACCACCATCAGCTCGCGATACTCGCGCGGGTTGCCCAGTCCGTAGATCGCCGACACCGACGCCACCACGATCACGTCCTCGCGCTCGATCAGGGATGAAGTGGTGCGCAGGCGCAGCCGGTCGATGTCCTCGTTGATCGACGCGTCCTTCTCGATATAGGTATCGGTTGCCGGGATGTACGCCTCCGGCTGGTAGTAGTCGTAGTACGAGATGAAGTATTCGACAGCGTTGTTGGGGAACAGCTGCTTCAGCTCGCCGTAGAGCTGGGCCGCCAGCGTCTTGTTGTGGGACATGACGAGGGTGGGACGGCCGTAGTTCCGGATCACGTGGCCGATCGTGAACGTCTTGCCTGTCCCGGTGGCGCCCAGCAGGGTCTGGAACCGGCGCCCGGCGGCGAGCCCGGCGGTAAGCTCACGGATGGCGGCGGGCTGGTCCCCCAGCGGGGAAAGGTCGGTGACGAGCTCGAATCTGGGCATGCGCGGAAGATACGAACCGTCCGCCTCCCGGGCCGCACCGCCCTTCCCCCGCGGGAGCTCAGTGGCGGCGGTCGCGTCGATCCTCGCGGCGGTCGGCCACGTCCTCGCGCCGGTCACGGCGATCCTCGCGGCGATCGGCCACGTCCTCGCGCCGATCGCGCCGGTTCTCCAGCCGGTCGCGCCGTCCGCGGTCGTGACCCCAGTCCCATCGGTCCCATCGGTCCTCCCGCCGGTCCCACCGGTCCTCCCTCCGGTCGCGCCGATCCTCGCGCCGGTCCCAGTGGTTCTCGCGCCGATCGCGTCGGTCCTCCAACCCGTCGCGGAGGTCCTCGCGGCGGTCGCGTCGATCCTCGATCCTGTCCCCGCGTGGATGGCGCCCCGCGCCATCCGCTTCCTGCCCGGCCGCGATCGTCGCCATGCCGGCGACGAGGGCGGCGCTCAGAAACATCGTTCGAATGCGCATCGTCGATCTCCTCCGTTCCAGGTAGGGCGCGACGGCGACTCTCGCCGCGCGTGCACCGATGGGACGGACGGAGCTCCGGGGTCGTTAAGCGGAGCGGGCGGGCATTTTCGGTCGGGGGCTGGAACTACTGGTCGTAGACCTCGACGCCTGCGGGGGGGGCGAAGCGAAACCGGGAATCGGGGACGGTCGCTCCCGGCTCCAGAGACGTGAACGTATAGGACTTTTCGACTCCGTCGGGGGTGGTCGTGCGCACCTGACGGAGGAGACCGGTCCGCCGGCCGACCCATACGTCGACGTGCACGAAGGGGGCGTCCTCGACCTGTGGCTCCATGCTCAGGTGATCGCTCGACTCCCCCGAGATCACCTCGCTTCCTACCAGATCGACCGCGTACATCGAGCGCAGATCGCGAAGGTAGGTGAGCGGGTTCGCACCGCCGGAGCCGTCGGCGGGCTGGCGAAGCACCTGCTCGGGTTGGCTCGAAGGCAGATAGATCCAGACCCACGTGCCGTCGTCGACCACGACATCCCCTCGCGGGAACGTGTATTCGATGCGATAGCGGCCCGGGGCGCGGTAGTACAGCGTGCCGTGTCCGATCTCGGTTTTCTCGAGCACCGGGTTGACCACCCGCTGTACAAAACGCGCCTCCAGCGTCTGAAGCGCAGCGAGCGCCCGGTCGGCGCGCTCGGCGACGTCCTCCGGATCCTGCGCCGGCGAGGCGGTCAACGGCGCCGTCAGAACGAGCAGCGACGCAAGTACGGGGAAGCCCCGGATGATGTGTGGGATCGCGCGCATGGGGGTCCCGAAGAGAACACCTCGCCGCCTCAAATGTTCCTGCGCTACGAGCCTACCACGCGCCCCGTCTCGACCCCCAGCTCGTGGGACCCGAAGTACTCGCGCCGCTCCACCTCGAGGATCCCTTCGATCGATTTCATCGCGCCCACAACGCGGTTGAGATGGTCGAGGTCCTTGACCTCGATCACGAAGGTTCCCTCGATCCCCGTCTCGTTGACCGTGAGATCGGCGCTCTTGATGTCGGTCGACGTGCGCGAAACGGCGCCAGCGACATCCGCGAACAGCCCGCGCCGGTCCGTCCCTGTGACGACCAGCCGCACGATGAACGTCTGGGCGTTGGACGTGTCCCAGCGGACCTCGATCTTCCGCTCCGGCTCGTCCGTCAGATTGAGGATGTTCGGGCAGTCCGTCCGGTGGATCGATACCCCCCGCCCGCGAGTGATGTACCCCATGATCTCGTCGCCGGGGATCGGCTGACAGCACTGGCTGAACCGGACCATCATGTTGTCGACGCCCTGGATCTTCACGCCCTGGGGCCCGCCCTTGATCTTCTCCACCAGGCGCTCGAAGGCGGTGGCGGGCTTGCGCTCCACCGTCTTCTCCTCCGGGAACAGCACGTTCCAGACCTGAGTCAGCGTCAGGTCGCCCCGGCCGAGAGCCGCGTAGAGATCCTCCCTCCCCCCCAGATGGAATGCGTCCGCCGTCTCGTCGAGCCGCTCGTCCTCCGGCCGCCGCACCCGGTTGCGGCGGTATTCCTTCTCGAGCAGCTCCTTGCCGAGCGCCAGGGAGCTGGCGTATTCCTCCGCGCGGATCGTGCGCCGCACCAGCTGCCTGGCCTTGGAGGTCTTCACGAAGTGGAGCCAGTCCCGCGAAGGCCGCTGATTCGACTGCGTCAGGATCTCGACCATGTCCCCCGACCGCAGCTCCTTGTGGAGCGGCACGATGCGCCCGTTGACGCGCGCGCCCGAGCAGTGCATCCCGACCTGCGTATGGACCTGGAAGGCGAAGTCTATGGGAGTCGAACCGGCCGGAAGCTGGACGAGGTCGCCCTTCGGTGTGAACACGAAGATCTCGTCCTTGTAGAGATCGATCTTCAGGTACTCCAGGAATTCCTCCGGATCCGTCATGTCCTGCTGCCATTCCAGGATCTGGCGGAACCACGCCAGCTGCTCGTCGATCTCCGTGCCCGCGCTCCCCTCCTTGTATTTCCAATGCGCCGCGATGCCCACTTCGGCGGTGCGGTGCATGTCCCAGGTTCGGATCTGGATCTCGTAGAGTGTGCCGCCCGGTCCATAGACGGTGGTGTGCAGTGATTGGTACATGTTCGATTTGGGAGTCGCGATGTAGTCCTTGAATCGCTCGTGCACCGGCGTCCACATCGTGTGGATGATCCCCAGACCGTGATAGCAGTCCCGCACCGTCTCGGTCAACACGCGGATCGCCAGCAGATCGTAGATCTCCTCGTACGGCTTGTTCCGCGCCTGCATCTTCTTGTGGATCGACCATAGATGCTTGGGACGACCGGTGATCTCCGCCGGCACGCCGGCCTCCTTCAGGGCCTCCTCCAGCGGCCGGCCGATGGCCGCGATCATGCGCTCGCGCTCCTTGCGCTTGGCCTGGACCTTCTTCGCGAGGTCCCGGTAGGCGTCGACCTCCAGGAACTTGAACGACAGATCCTCCAGCTCCCACCGGATGGTCGCCATACCGAAGCGATGGGCGAGCGGAGCATAGATGTCGCGGGTCTCGCTCGCGATGCGCTGGCGCTTGTCGTCCGGCAGGTACTCGAGCGTGCGCATGTTGTGGAGCCGGTCGGCGAGCTTGATCATGATGATGCGGATGTCACGGGCCATCGACAGCAGGAGCTTCCGATAATTCTCGACCTGGCGTTCCTCACGGGAGCGAAAGCGCAGGTGACCGAGCTTGGTTAGACCTTCGACCAGGGCCGACACCTCCCGCCCGAAGGCTTCACCCACCTGCTCGACGCTGACGTGCGTGTCCTCGGCAACGTCGTGGAGCAGCGCGGCGACGATCGTCGTCGTGTCGATCAGGTTCATGTCGACCAGGATGCGGGCGATCTCCGCGGAGTGGGCCATGAAGGGGTCCCCCGACAGGCGCTTCTGGTCCGCGTGCGCCACCTCCCCGAACGCGTACGCCTTCGCGATCGTCTCGATGTCGAGTCGATCCTCGAAGGGTTGCAGGGAACGGAGGAACCGCCGCTTGTCCATGCCTCGCTCTCGCGCCCGAAATTGGGCAGCAGTCTGAATCTAGGATACCGCCGGGGACCCCCGAACGAAAAGCGCCGGCGCTCCTTCAGGGAGCGCCGGCGCATGCGGGGTCCGGCCGTGCCTTCGCCGGCCTATTTCAACGAGAACTCGACCAGTTTCAGCCGGTCGTTCCACTTCGCGTCGAAGCTTCGCGCCTTCCGCAGTTTGACTCCGCAGGATTCCAGGAACTGCCCTCCCGAGACGTATCTTCGGTCGCCACCCTGCGGCGACTCCCGCAGCTTGTAGGATGCCCGCGTCGGCTTGTTCCGGGGCCGGAGCCCGACCTTGCGGGCCCGCGAGTCGAACAGCAGCTCGACGTAATTCGCCTTGTCGAACCACTTCTGATACGCCGCCGCGCTGATCGAGAAGTTGCCGTTCTTCAGCACCCTGATGGTCGACTTTCCCGCTGCTCGACCGCGTTGCGGAACGTAGGTTTCGAACGCCACGCGAATACCTCCCTTGAAAACATCCCACAGGATCGCTCCCGCTCGCGCCTTACGCATATTCCATATACCACTCTTCGTGGCGATATTCAAATCGACATCAGGTGAATACAATGAAACTCTGCGACACTATTCTAGAGCAGCCCGGAATCCTTGAAGGAAAAGTACGAGTCGGCGCCGATGATGACGTGATCGTGTAAGGGCACGTCGAGAATGCGCCCGGCTTCGCTGATCGCGCGCGTGACCTCCCGGTCCTCACGACTCGGCGCGGGATCGCCCGACGGATGGTTGTGGGCGATGACCAGGCCGGCCGCGGCGCAGGACAGAGCCGGCTTGAAGACTTCGCGGGGGTGTACGATCGAGGCATTGAGCGATCCCACCGACACCACTACCTCGCGGATCAGCTCGTTGCGGGTGTTGAGACACAGGGCGAGGAACCGCTCGCGCTCGCGATCGCGAAGCTCGAGGGCGAGATGCCGCCATACCGCACGCGGCGTGGAAAGCGTCGGCTGCCGGTCGCGTCGCTCCTTCTGCAGCCTTCGCCCCAGCTCCAGCGCGGCGACCATACGCGCCGCCGTCGCCTCCCCCACACCCTCGACGGAGAGCAGATCAGCGGCCGCTTTTCCGGCCAGTTGACGCAGGCCCGGGTAGACGGTGGTCAGGCGCCTGGCGATCTGGTCCGCCGGGCAGCTCCGGCTTCCGCTTCCGACGAGGATCGTCAGAAGCTCGACGGTGGAAAGGGCGCTGGCGCCAAGGCGCAACAGCCTCTCCCGCGGCCGGTCCGCGACGGGCCATTCCTTGATCGAAAGAACGGATCCGCGCACGACGGATCGAGGTGCAAGGCGGATGCCGTCGGTCCGGTCACTCGGCCCGCCCCGCGGTGGGGTCTACTTGCTCATGCTGTCCAGCAGCTCCTGGTTCGAGCGGGTATGCTTGACCTTGTCGATCAGGAACTCCGCCGCGTCGGTCGTCCGCATGTCGGACAGGAACCGGCGCAGCAACTGAAGCCTGTGGAGGTACTCCTCCGGGTAGAGCAGCTCTTCCTTTCTCGTCCCGCTCGCGGTCACGTCGATTGCCGGCCAGATACGCTGGTCGGCGAGCTCCCGCGCGAGGACGATCTCGGCGTTCCCCGTGCCCTTAAACTCCTCGAAGATGACTTCGTCGGCGCGGCTTCCGGTGTCGATCAGGGCGGTGGCGATGATCGTCAGACTGCCTCCGCGATCGCCGACCACCTTGCGAGCCGACCCGAAGAAGCGCTTCGGCGCCTCCAGCGCGCCGGCCTCGATCCCACCCGACAGCGTGCGCCCGCTCGAGCGCTCGATCGAGTTGTAGGCGCGCGCGAGCCTCGTTATCGAGTCCAGCACCAGAACCACGTCCTTGCCGCTCTCCACCAGCCGGCGGGCGCGCTCGAGCGCCATCTCGGCGACCTGCACGTGCCGATCGGGCGGAAAGTCGAACGACGAGGCGACCGTCTCACCCCGGCCGATCTTCTCGATCATGCGCTGCATCTCCGTGACTTCCTCCGGCCGCTCGTCGACCAGGAGCACGATGAGCTCGGCACCGGGGTAGTTAACGGCGACGCCCGTCATCACCGCCTGCAGCAGCATGGTCTTGCCGGCCTTCGCCGGCGCCACGATCAGGGCCCGCTGCCCCTTTCCGAGCGGCACCACCAGATCGAGGATGCGGTTGGTGATCCCCGCACCGTTGACGCCGCGGGAGTCCTTCTCGTCGATGATCTCGAGCGTCAATTGCTCGTCCGGATGGGTGGCTCGCAGCTGGTCGAACTTGGGCCGCGCGCGGGCGTTCTCCGGCGTCTCGCCGTTGACCGCGGTCACAGACTTCAGAGGCGGCAGCTTCCCGCGGCCGGGAGGCGAGCCGATCTCGCCTTCGACCGCGTCTCCCTTCCGCAGGCCGTACTGGTCGATGAGCCGGGCGGGTACGTAGACGTCGTCGTCCCCCGGCAGGTAGGCGTTCTCCTTGCGCCGCAGGATCCCGGCGCCGCCCGACAAGCGGTCGAGCACTCCGATCATGTTCGATCTCCTCCGATCGAGACGTTCATGCTGTTTATGGCTCGAGGCGCCGCGGACGAACGTCCGTCAGGCGCCGTGACACTTCTTGTACTTCTTGCCGCTGCCGCACGGGCAGGGGTCGTTGCGTCCCACCTTGTCACCCTCCCTGACGAACGTGTCGGCAGCGGCTACCGCGCCGGTGCGGGACGCCTCCGGAGCGGTCTGTCGCTCCGGCGCCCCCGGCAACCCGGACGTCGAAGTGGCGGTGCCGCCCGAAACAGCTCCCGCCATGGCGGGAGCTGCCCGATGCATCGCCACCTGCTGGCGCTGGATGCGTTCGCGGCGGCGGCGGTCCTCCGCCGACATCGCCCCTGGGTCGACGATCTGTACCCGGAACAGAAGCTGGGAGGCGCTGGTCCGCAGATCGTCCATCATCTCGACGAACATCTGGAAGGCCTCTGTCTTGTACTCGAGCAGCGGATCCTTCTGGCCCCAGGCGCGATACTGAATGCCGCTCTTCAGCTGATCGAGCTCGTACAGATGGTCGCGCCACTTCTCGTCGATCACGCGAAGCAGGACCTGGCGCACGACGAGCTGCGCTCGCTCGGGCTCCCATTCCTCGACCCGCCGGTCGAACGCTCCTTCCAGATCCCCGGTCACGCGATCCACGAGCCCGTCCCAGGTCGTCGGCATCGCTTCGTCTTCGGCGTCCGCTTGCTCCTCGCGCGCGAGCCGGTCGAGCCAGTCGAAGGGGAGCAGATACGTGCGCATGAGATCTTCCCGCAGCCCCTGCAGATCCCAGTCATGGGCGTACGAGTCTGGCGCCATGAACAGCGAGATCTTCTCTTCCGCCGCGTCGCGGATGATCTCCCTGGCCTCCGCGAACACCTCCTCCCGGTCGCCTTCCAGGGCTCGCAAGCGCATGGCGTAGATCACCTCGCGCTGCTTGTTCATCACATCGTCGTACTCGAGTAGCCGCTTCCGGATCTCGAAGTTATTGAGCTCGACCTTCTTCTGCGCCCGCTCGATGGACCGGGTGACCAGGGGATGGGTGATCACCTCACCCTCTTCGGCCCCCAGCCGGTCCATCACGCTGGCGATCCGATCCGAGCTGAAGAGGCGCATGAGATCGTCTTCCAGGGACAGGAAGAAGCGCGAGGACCCCGGGTCGCCCTGACGACCGGAGCGTCCGCGCAGCTGCCGGTCGATCCTGCGAGATTCGTGCCGTTCCGTCCCCACGATGTGCAGGCCCCACGGCATGTCCTCCTTCACCACCCGCTCGAGCTCGTCCCGCCCGACGCCGGCGGGAAGCTCGTCGTCCGCCACCTCCGGCCAGGCGCGCGGCACGACCCCGGGACCGAGCTTTATGTCGGTCCCACGACCGGCCATGTTCGTGGCGATCGTGATCGCACCACCCTGACCGGCCCGCGCCACGATCTCGGCTTCCCGCTGGTGATGCTTCGCGTTTAGCACGTTGTGGGGCAGATTGCGGCGCTTCAGCAGCCGCGAGAGCGTTTCCGAGACCTCCACCGACACCGTGCCCACCAGCACCGGACGGCCGCGGCCGTGCTCGCGCTCGATCTCGTCGATGATCGCGTTGTACTTCTCCCGGCGGGTCTTGTACACCATGTCGTCGTACTCCTGCCGCCGGATGTCGCGGTTCGTTGGAATGACCACGACATCCATCTCGTAGATCTGCCAGAACTCTCCCTCTTCCGTCTCGGCGGTACCCGTCATGCCCGCCAGCTTGTCGTACATGCGGTAGTAGTTCTGGATCGTGATGGTGGCCAGCGTCTGGGTCTCGCCCTCGATCTGGACGCCCTCCTTGGCCTCGATCGCCTGATGCATCCCCTCGGAGTAGCGGCGGCCGGGCATCAGCCGGCCGGTGAACTGATCGACGATCAGGACCTTGCCGTCCTGCACCACGTACTCGACGTCCTTCTCGTACAGCGCGTATGCCTTGATCAGCTGACTGATGTTGTGGATCGTCTCGCTCTTCTCGGCGTAGTCCCGCTCGAGCTCCAGGCGTCTGGCGCTCTTGTCCTGCTCCGACAGCTCCGGATCGAGATCGATCTCGTGCATGAGCTGGGAGAGGTCCGGGACTATGAACAGATCGGGCTGGTTGGGAGCGATCTTCTCGCGCCCGAGATCGGTCAGATGCGCGTCGTGGCCCTTTTCGTCCATCGCGAACAGCAGCGCCTCGTCGAGCTCGTGGGCTCGCTTCTCGCGCATGAAATCGGCTTCTACCTTCTGCACGAGCTTCTTGACCCCCGACTCGTTGAGCACCTTCATCAGACGGTTGTGCTTGGGCATCCCGCGCCGGGCCTGGAAGAGCTTGATCCCCGCCTCGTAGTCCAATCCCTCCTCGCCTTCGTCCGCGAGCGCCTTCTCGGCTTCGGAAACCAGCTGGTTCACCATGCGGGTCTGCTCGCGAACGAGTCGCTCGACGAGCGGCTTGAGCTCGCCGAATCTGGAGGAGGTGTCGTGGTGCGTGGGGCCCGAGATGATGAGCGGCGTGCGAGCTTCGTCGATGAGAACCGAGTCGACCTCGTCGATGATCGCAAAGTTGTGACCGGGCTGAACACGTTGCTCGCGCGCGACCGCCATGTTGTCGCGCAGGTAGTCGAAGCCGAACTCGTTGTTCGTGCCGTAGGTGACGTCGCAGGCATACGCTTCGCGGCGCTGCTCGGAGCTCATCTGGTTCTGGATGCAGCCGACCGTCACGCCGAGCCAGCGCAGAATCTCGCCGACCCATTCGGAGTCGCGTCTCGCGAGGTAGTCGTTGACGGTGACGAGGTGTACGCCCTTGCCCTCGAGAGCGTTGAGGTAGAGCGGCATCACCGCCACGAGCGTCTTCCCTTCGCCGGTCGCCATCTCGGCGATCTTGCCCTCGTGCAGGACGATGCCGCCGAACAGCTGCACGTCGAATGGGACCATGTCCCAGGTGAAGTCCTGGTCGGTCACCTTCCAGGAGCGGCCGAGATTGCGGCGGCAGGCATCCTTGACCACCGCGTAGGCCTCGGGTAACAGCTCGTCCAGCGTCTCGCCCTCTGCGAGACGGCGGCGAAATTCCCCCGTCTTGCTCTTGAGCTCGTCGTCGGACAGCGCCTCCAGGTCCGCGGCGAGGGCGTTGATCTCCTCGACGATCGGCCACAGCCGCTTGCGCTCCCGGCCGTGCTTGTCGCCCACGAAGAGCTTCAGGATGGATTGCAGTACCACGATTATCGTTCTCCGAGAAAATCCGTCGGGGGTCGTCGCCGACGAGGTGCCGATCCGCTAACGAATGTCCAGTGCATGGGTCGGGGGGGCGTCAACCGGCAGAGGGAACACAATCTAACCCCTGTCCGGCGCCTTTTCAATGGACCCGACGGGCACACCCTCCCGGTACAGGGCATGCTCCCGGATATACGCCTCCACCGCCGGGGGCACCCAGTAACGGATCGACCGGCCGCGCGCGACTCGCTCACGGATGGCGGTCGACGAAACCTCCAACGACGGCACGCCGACGAGCGTGCAACGCCCCCCGAACGGCAGTCGCTCCGGCGCCGGGAGGCCCGCGCGGGTGGTCACCACCACACCGGCCAGGTCGGGCAGCGCGTCGGCCTCGCGCCATTCCCCCAGCTCCTCCAGGTTGTCCCTCCCGAGGATCAACGTCCAGTCGGTGCCCGGATCCCGTTCGCGCAGTGCGCGCAACGTGTCCACCGTGTACGAGACACCGCCACGCTGGAGCTCGATCCGGTCCACGGCGAGGGCGGGATCGCCAGCCACGGCGAGCTCGGTCATGGCGGCACGATGACGCGGGGCCGCGGACGGCGGCCCCTTGAAGGCATGGACGCTCGTCGGTATGAGGACGATTTCGTCGAGGTGCATGACCTCTCGCACTTCCTGGGCCACGATCAGATGGGCCATGTGCGGCGGGTTGAACGTCCCGCCCAGGATGCCCT
Source organism: Gemmatimonadota bacterium (assembly GCA_035249945.1). GTDB lineage: Bacteria > Gemmatimonadota > Gemmatimonadetes > JACCXV01 > JAHWKZ01 > JAICNR01. The sequence continues at coordinate 20,695 of DATFFS010000253.1, read as the reverse complement.
TTCTCACGACGCCGCCTGCGCCGCCCTGCATCGCTCCGGCAGCTCGCCCACTACCTCCATGGCGGCCTGCGAATCGGGGTAGTTCTCTCGCAGTCTTGCGTAGACCTCGGATGCCCGGTCACCCAGTCCCTGCTGGCATTTCGTGCGCGCCAGCAACGCGTACGCGGGCGGAATCCACGCGGTGTCGCTGTACTGCGCGATCAGGTCAGTCAGGTAGATCTCGGTGGCGGAATAGTTCTCGTTGTCGAAATAGAACTCCGCGTTCAGGAACACCTTCTCCGCCAGTTTGGCGCGGAGCTGCTCTTTCCGCGACCGCGCCTCCTCGACGAACTCGCTGCGCGGATACTCGACGATCACGCGATCGTACGCGTTCACCGCGCGCTCCGTCTCGCGCTGGTCGAGCTCGGGCCGCAGCGACATCTGCTGGTAGGAGCGGCCGGCCTGGAACAGAGCCTCCGCCGCGCGCGGCTCCCGTGGGTAGTCCCGTTGATAATTCAGGTATTCCTGAGCGGCGGTGGCCCAGTCCTCGACGCTGTAGTACCCCTGGGCTGACATCCAGCGCGCCTCGGGCACGCGGGGGTCCTGCGGATAGTTGAAGGCGAAGGTCTGGAAGTTCGCGATCGCCTCGCGGATGTCACCTTCGGCGTACTGCTGCTGAGCCCGCTCGTACTGCTCGTCGGGAGGAAGGACGGCGGTCTCCTGGGTCGAGGCGCAGCCCACCGACCATAGAGCCAGCGCCACCAGCGGCATCACCCGCGACCTCATGGTGTGGCCCCGTCCGCGGCTCGCTCATCCGCGGCGCGCGCCCGCTCCTCGGAGCGCAGCGGCAGGCCGAATTCGAGCTGCTTGTAGCGGCGGTATGCCTCCAGGCCCGCCCGCGAATGGCCTCCCTGCGTCCGGGACGCGATGCGCCTGTAGGTATCCATCGCCGCTTCCCGGTTCCCGTCCCATTCGTGGATCCGCGCCATCATCAGCTCGGCGTCGTCGAGCTGGCTCACCGGCTCGCCGTTGCGGATCACGATGTCGATGTATTCCCTCGCCGCCTCGTAATCGCCACCCTTGAACGCCCGCTCCGCCATGCGGAAGGCGCAGGTGCCGTAGCGATAGCGCGCATTCCCGGCCGCCGCCGCGGAGTCCGCCTCCAGGTACCGCTGGTAGTACTCGAGGGCGGTCGCGCACTGCCGCTTCCGCTCGAACGCCTCACCCAGCCGCGCGTAGACCTCCGGGGAGGCCTGCCCGCCGGCACGGGCCAATCCCAGCAGGTAGGCCTGAATCGCCGCGTCGTAGTCGGGGCGCGCGTAGGCCGCGTCGCCCAGCAGGAAATACAGCGGCCCGAGGTTCACGGTGGAATCGCTCTCGACCAGCCACTGAACGGCCTGGACAGCCGCGAAGGTGTCGCCCGCCGCCCGCCAGCGCTGGGCGTGCAGGTTGTACAGCGCAGCCACCCGATCCCGCCAGGACGGCTCCCGCTCCAGGAGGTCCTCGAAGTGCCGGCTGGCGTCACGGAAGCCCTTCGAGCGCAGCGCCAGGGCGCCGGCTTTCATGTGCAGGTCTCCCGAAGCCCCGCCATCCGCCTCCTCGAGCGCCAGCTCGTACTCGACGAGAGCGTCCGCGTACGCGCCCTGTGCGCTGTAGCGGTCCCCGCGCTCCTCGAACTCCCCGATCCGGGGATTGCAGGCCGTCAGGCCGGCCGCGCAGAGGACGACCCCGGCGACCACGGCCCGATGGACGATCCGCGGCCCGCTCACGGAGAGCCCTCCCGGCCGCGCCGGGCGGCGCGAACGGCGGGGTTCGTCTCGGGATCGTTGTACATCTTGAACTGGCGATACGTCCGGAACGTTGCCAGGCCCGAGAGCAGCTCGTCGCCCAGAGCGCGGAGACAGCCCGCCAGTTCGGCCCGCTGCCGCTCGAGGACTCCCAGCCGCTCCGCGCAGACGGCGCGATGATCCGCGGCCGCGTCCTGGCGCTCCGCCTCCTCCCGCATGTGATAGATCTTGAGTGCCAGGATCGACAGGCGATCGATGATCGCGCCCGGCGTTTCGGAATGGAGCCGGGTGCCGGGGCGCGGCTCGACTCCGGCATCTGCCAGGGCCGAGGTCATGGCGTCGTCGATCGCCTCGATCAGGTCGTTCCGGCGCTGGTTGAGCCGGTCGATGCGCCTCTTCACGCCCGCGATCACCGCGTCAGTCACGTCCGGCCGCCGCGCCTCGTCTTCCGCATGCCACAGCTGCACGTTCGTCAGGTGCTCGCGGCCGATGGCGGCGCCCAGGTCCGAGGGGATCGCGCCCGGCGACCACCCGGGCTCCTCGAGCCACGACTCCGTGGGGCCCGGATCCCGATGCCACTCTACGACCGCGGCGTTCTGCCAGGCGACGAGGTTCGCGACCGGAAGTAGGCCGCTCCTCTCCCGCTCTCCCGCGGGCACATTCCGTTCGGCTTCCACCTTCATCGCGCCGACCGCGCTCCTCCGCTCGCGAATACGTGTCGCACCCGTAGACCCACCTCGGCGGTCCAGAACGTTCCTTCGCGTCCGGGCTCGTGCTCGATGTCGGTCAGGTCATGGGCGCTGACCCGCAGCGATCCCTCCACGCCGTGGCCGGGCAGCATGCCCCACGCTGCTACACCCAATCGGCGCTCGCGTTGCACGACCCCGCTGGGGAAGTCGGGATTGCCGGCGTCGATCGCGTTCTCGAGCGTCTCCACGCCTCGCTCCCCATCCCGGCGGGCCATCGCCTCGACGGTAAGGCGCAGGTCCGGACGCGGACGCCAGCTGATCCAGGCCTGCGCCATGTCCGCGTCGGGTCCCAGCGAGCTCCCCAGGGGGACCCCGAACTGGGTGTGGTTGGTGTTCAGGCCCCGGTGCAGGTACGAGAACACATCCACCCGAGTGTACTCCAGGCCTGCCGTAAGGGCCGGCAGGCCCAGCCGGTCACCGGCTACCTCGCCGCCCGCCTTATACGCCAGCTGGTTCCCGATGTTCTTCCTCTTGTCCGCGTCGATGAAGAACTCCTGCACGAACAGGTTCGCCCAGATGCGGGCCCCCAGGGGGACCAGCAGCACACCCTCGGCGTTCACCATGACGTTGACGTCCACGCCGTCCGACTCGTCCTCGTCCTCCTGGGTCACGAAGAACGGAATCAGGAGGTTCGCGTACCGCGCATCCAGACCGCGGTCCGTGCCGGTCACGAGAGCCGCCTCCGAGACGGCCAGCTGGAGGTAGTCGGCCGGCTGCCAGTCCACGCGGTGAAGGTAGAAGATCCGCTCGACGCTCCGGCGCTCGTTCCGGGGCGGAGGCGTCGAGCCCGGGATCGTCTCTCCCCGCTCGTCGAGGGCCCGGTTCTGATCGTCGGCGCTGAGCCGGCCGATCATCCCCGTGAAGCGCAGCCTCGGCGTCACCAGGTCGATCCGCACCTGGTCGATCGCCGGGATCGAGTCGCTCACGAAGACGCTGCTCGATCGGCCCGCCTGCCCCAGCGAGAGCTCGTGCCGCCCGGCGGTGACGCGCAGCGGACCGTAGCCGTACGCCGCGTACGCGTCGAGGAGCGCGAACCCGTAGTCGGCGCCCTCCCGCGCCTCGATCTGCCGGAAGCGCGTGGGATCGCCGGTCACGTCCGAATCGATCGCATAGCGCCAGCCGAGCGCGAACCGGTCCCGGTACTGGACCGCGAAGTCGTGCTGGAGGACCGCCCGGAGGACGGGGATCGGAGGATCCCCGTCCGGCTCCTCGAAGCGCACCCCGAGGAACGGGGGGTCGAACGCCGCGTCGTCCCGGCTGGCTTGCGCGGCCAGCCGGAGTGAAGCCTCGTTGTGGATCTCGACATCCGGCCCATCGGGCGCGCGCGGGAGGAAGGCGCCCTCCAGCAGATCTAGCGCCGCCTCCACGCGCCGGTCGGAGTCCTCGAGTCCCGCGGTGTCGGCTCGTGCGATCAGCGTCGCGAAGTCCGCCTCACGCCACGGCCGGTTGCCGAGCCAGAGCCCCGCGCCGAGCCGGGGATGACGGAGCAGCAGTTGGTCCGCGACGTCGTACGCCCAATGGTCGAGCGGCACCGCTCTCAGGCTCTGCCCGGCCAGCGCGCGCGGGGCCGCCAGGGCCGAGGCGATCCACACGTATGGCACCAGCCTGCGACACACCGCTGTGAGCATCGGACGTCCCTGCCAGGTCGTTGAAATGCCATGCGAGGCTCGCGTTGGGAATCCGCGGTGGTTCGAGGCGGCGGCGAGACGGAAAGGAAAGCTACACGCGGACGGGGGTATGGGGCGACCCGCCCTTTCCAACCGCTTGGTCATCTATATATTCCGCCGCGATCTCCTACCCAGACGGAAGAAGCGGACATGCACCGGACGCTAAGCGCGCTGCTCTTCGCGGCCATCGCCATTCCTGCCACCGTGCAGGGCCAGGAAACGATCGAGCCGCCCGAAGCCAGGCTCGTCCCGGGCGACGTGATCCGTCTCAACATCTGGCGCGAGCCGGACCTGACCGGCGAGTTCCTGGTCCACGAGGACGGTACCGCCGTCCTCCCGAAGGTGGGCCCGCTCCACGTCACCGAGCTCACTCCCTCGGAGCTGAAGATCCGCGTGGTCGAGGAGTATTCCAGGACCCTTCGGAATCCCTCGATCGAGGTCCTCGTCCTGCGGCGGATCCTGATCACCGGCGAAGTCGCCAACGAAGGCATCTACCCCTTGGATCCGACCATGTCGCTCGTCGAGGCGCTGGCGCTTGCCGGCGGTCCGACGCAGGCCGCCAGGAACGATCGGGTCTTCCTCATCCGGGGCGACAGCGAGATCGAGATCGACATGGACGAGGCGCCGGAGGTCCGGAATCTCGCGCTTCGATCCGGCGATCAGCTCCTCGTCCCCGCCTCCAGCACGTGGGTCCGGAACTGGAAGCTTCTCGTCGGCATGGTGAGCAGCACGATCAGCCTGGCGATCCTGATCACGCGCGACCGCTGATCCGCGCCTTCACGCTCCGTAAGCCCTCAGCGTCCGCGGAAGTATTTCCGCATCCGGCTCCATGGGCTGCGCCGCTGCTCCAGCGGCTCCACGGCTTCCAGCGGCTCGCCGCGGAGGAGATGTCGCGGATTGCCGTCGAACAGCGCCGCGTCCTGGACGTCGCCGCCCGCTGAGCGGAGCTCCTCTCGCGCCTGGGTGATCCACGGCCGTCCGCGCGCATGGTAGTCGCTGGCCGCCAGGTCCACCCATCCCAGCTCCAGCGCGTGCCAGGCGAGCTCACGGGCGCTGGCGCCGTAGCGGCCCACGTAGGACGCCGCATTCACCTGGAGCGCGGCGCCGGCGTGCCGCCACTCGTCCCAGAGAGGCACCGGATCTCCCTGATAGAGGTATCGCTCGACGTGAGCCACGACCGGTCGGTACCCGAGCCCGGCGATATGGCCGAGGGCATCTTCGGAGCCCACCGGTAGATTCAACCGCGGGAACTCGACCAGCACGTAGGGACCCCCGTTGAGCCGGACGCGGGGATCGGAGAGCTCCGGAGAGGCCGTGTCGAGGAGGATTTCGCGCCCCAGATGGAAGCTCAGGCGGGGCTCGCGGTCCACGCAAGCGTCCACTACACGGAACCACGCCTCCTCGACCTCGCGCTGCTGGCGCTCGAAGAGTTCCGTCCGGGCGATCGTGCTGGCGTCGATATGGGGTGTCGTAAGCACGTGACGGACGCCCTCCGCAGCCAAGGTATCCACACCCCGGATCGCCTCTCCGAGGTCGCGCGCGCCATCGTCGACGCCGGGAACGAGATGGCTGTGGAAGTCGACGAGCCCGGCGGGAACGGCCTCGCCGGCCAGCACCTCTTCGGCCCGCTGCAGAGTATCCGGGGCGGCCTCCGGAGGAGCGGCCACGGGAGCACTCACGCCGTCACCACCTCGCCCTTCAGCCGTCGCACGTCTGCGTCGACCATCATCTTGACGAGCTCCTCGAACCCTACCTCGGGCTGCCACTGGAGCTCCTCCCGCGCGCGCTCGTAGTCGGCGGTCAGATGGTCGACCTCCGCGGGCCGAAATCGCGTCGGGTCGACTTCCACGTAGAGCTCCCAGTCGAGGCCTACGTGCTCGAATGCGACGCGACACACATCGCGGACCGAGTGGGGGATGCCGGTGCCGATCACGTAATCGCGCGGCTCCTGACGCTGCAGCATGCGCCACATCGCGTCCACGTAGTCGCCCGCGAATCCCCAGTCTCGTTCGGCGTCGAGATTCCCGATCGGCAGCTTTTCCGCTAGGCCGAGCGCGATGCGCGCCGCTCCGTCGGATACGTGGCGGGTCACGAACTCCAGACCACGGCGCGGAGACTCGTGATTGAAGAGGATCCCGCTGACCGCATACATGTCGTAGGATTCCCTGTAGTTCACGGTGATGAAATGTCCGTAGACCTTGGCTACGCCGTACGGGCTGCGCGGATGGAACGGCGTGGACTCGTTCTGCGGCGAAGTCCGCACCTTGCCGAACATCTCGCTGGACGATGCCTGGTAGAAGCGGATGGAGGTGTCCACCTGTCGGATCGACTCCAGGACGCGCGTGACGCCGAGCCCGGTGAACTCGCCAGTCAGGATCGGCTGGGCCCACGAGGTCGGCACGAACGACTGTGCGGCCAGGTTGTACACCTCGGCGGGCCGGGATGCCTCGATCGCCAGCACCAGCGATCGCTGATCCAGCAGGTCCGCCTGATGAAGGTGCAGCTCGGACTTTATGTGCGAGATGCGGTCGAACTTCTCGGTCGATGCCCGACGGACGATGCCGTGGACCTCATAATCCTTGGCCAGCAGGAACTCGGCGAGGTACGAACCGTCCTGACCGGTGATACCGGTGATCAGCGCTCTCTTCAACCGTAGACCTCCTGCATGAAGCGAATCCGGCTGGCCACCATGTCGATGGCGATATCGTTGTATCCGCCTTCGGGAATGATGACGTCCGCGTACCTCTTGGACGGCTCGACGAACTCCTCGTGCATCGGGCGCACGGTGCGCACGTACTGCTCGGCCACGCTTTCCAGCGTCCGCCCGCGATCTCGGATGTCCCGGGTTATGCGGCGCAGCAGCCGGACATCCGCCGGGGTGTCCACGAAGATCCGGATATCCAGCGCCTCGCGGATCTCCGGCACGTGGAACAGGAGGATCCCCTCGGCGATGACGACGTCCCGCGGCTCGATCGTCACCGTGTCCCCGGTCCGCACGTGGCGCGCGAAATCGTAGACCGGTTGCTCGATCGGCCGTCCGGCCTTCAGCTCCCGCAGGTGCCGCACGAACAGGTCCTGCTCGACCGAGTCCGGGTGATCGAAGTTGGTCTCGTCTCGACGGGCCGGGGGAAGATCCGCCAGATCCCGGTAGTAGGAATCCATCGTGATGACGGTTATCGAGTCGAGCGCCAGGCGCTTGACGATGTTCGAGGCGACGGTCGTCTTGCCGGACCCGGTCCCGCCCGCGATCCCCAGGGCCAGGCGCGTCACCGGGACCCGGTCCCGCCGGCGGACGCTCCGGACCGCGTCACCGCGGGAGCCGCGAGCTCGCTCTCCGCCAGCCCGCGAAAGTATTCGATCGTCCTCGTCAGACCGTCGGCGAGGGAGGTGCGGGGCTCCCAGCCCAGCACGTCGCGCGCGCGATCGATCATCGGCCGCCGTACGCGGGGGTCGTCCTGGGGCAAGGGCCGGGCCTGTATGCCGCTCGAGGTGCCGGTCAGCTCCACCACCAGACGCGCGAGTTCCATGACGGTCATCTCGCCCGGGTTGCCGATGTTCATGGGACCGACGAAGTCCGATGTCAGCAATCGATAGATCCCATCGATCTCATCGTCCACGTAGCAGAACGACCGGGTCTGAGAACCGTCTCCATACACCGTCAGCGGCTCACCCTGGAGCGCCTGCCGGATGAAGTTCGAGACCACGCGCCCGTCGTGGGGCCGCATGGAAGGGCCGTAGGTGTTGAAGATCCGGACGATGCGCACGTCGAGGCCGTGATAGCGATGATACGCCATCGTTATCGCCTCGGCGAACCTCTTCGCCTCGTCGTAGACCCCGCGTGGACCGACCGGATTGACGTTGCCCCAGTAGGACTCCGGCTGGGGATTGACCAGCGGGTCGCCGTAGACCTCGGAGGTCGATGCCAGGAAATACCTGGCCCCCTTGGCCTTGGCGAGGCCGAGAGTCTTGTGGGTTCCCAGCGAGCCGACCTTGAGCGTCTGGATCGGGAGTTCGAGATAGTCTATCGGGCTCGCGGGAGAGGCGAAGTGCATTACCGCGTCCAACGGGCCGTCCACATAGACGAAGTTGGTGACGTCGTGGTGGACGAAATGAAAGCTCCGGCTCTCGGACAGCGGCGACAGGTTGCCGGGTCGGCCGGTGACGAAGTTGTCCATGCCGATGACCTCGTGGCCCTCGGCGAGGAGCCGCCGGCAGAGATGGGATCCGAGGAACCCCGCTGCCCCGGTGACCAGGATCCGCATCAGCCTTGCTCCCCGGCCAGCTCCGCCGCGACCGAAGGGCTCGAGCGCTCAGCACCGGCCCGCCAGCTCGGACGGCCGATCGAGAAGTACTCGAAGCCGAGCTCCGACATGGCGCGCGGGTCGTACAGGTTGCGCCCGTCGAACACCACCGGCGATTTGAGCTCCTTGCGCATGCGTTCGAAGTCCGGGAACCGGAACTCGTTCCACTCCGTGACCACCACGAGCGCGTCGGCCCCATGGAGGGCCCCGTGGGCACTCCCGGCATAGGTCACCCGATCGCCGAGGACGCGCCGGGCGTTGTCCATGGCTTCGGGATCGAATACGGCGACCTCGCCACCGGCGGCCAGCAGGTCCTCGACCAGGACCAGGGCGGGTGCCTCGCGGATGTCGTCGGTCCGCGCCTTGAAGGCCACCCCCCAGACCGCGAACCGGTGGCCCGTCAAATCGTCGCCGAAGCGCGCGCGGACCTTCTCTCCCAGCACCTTCTTCTGGGCCTCGTTGACCGCGTGGACGGCGTGCATGATCGGGAACCCGTACCCTACTTCGTCGGCGAGCCGCTCCAGCGCGCGCACGTCCTTGGGAAAGCAGGAGCCGCCGAAGCCGGCACCGGGAAACAGGAACGCAGGGCCGATGCGCTTGTCCGAACCGATTCCGATCCGGACTTCGTCGACATTGGCCCCGACGCGCTCGCACAGGTTGGCGATCTCGTTCATGAACGTGATCCGCGTCGCCAGCATGGCGTTGGCGGCGTATTTCGTCATCTCGGAAGACTCGACGTCCATGAAACAGATGGGGTTGCCGGTGCGAATGAACGGGGCATAGAGCCGGCGCATGATTTGACGCGCCCTCTCGCTGTCGGTTCCGACCACGACCCGATCGGGCTTCATGAAGTCCTCGAGGGCAGATCCCTCCTTGAGGAATTCCGGGTTGGACACGACCAGGAACTCGTGCGGCGAGGAGTCGGCGAGCACGTCGCGAACCTTGCGGCCCGTGCCCACCGGCACGGTGCTCTTGTTCACGACGATCCGCGGCCCGTCGGCGTGTTGTGCGATCTCCTTCGCCACCGCCAGCACGTGGGACAGGTCGGCCGATCCGTCCTCTTCCGCCGGCGTCCCGACGGCGACGAAGATCACCTCGGCGAAGCTCACGGCATCCCGCCCATCGGTCGTGAAGCGCAGGCGTCCCATCTCCAGGTTGTGCTGGAGCATCTCCTCCAGACCGGGCTCGTAGATCGGGATCTGGCCGCGGCGCAGCCCGGCGATCCTCTGCTCGTCCACGTCGCGGATCACGACGTCGTTCCCCATCTCCGCGAAACACGTCCCGGTCACGAGGCCTACGTAGCCGGCGCCGAATACACCCACGCGCATGGACTCAGTCCTCTCTGCTTTCGGTTATCCGCTCGATGATGCCGGTAGTCGATTTTCCGGCTACCAGGTCGATCCGGGCCACGATTCCGCCGTACTCCTCGACGAGATCGCCGCCAACGACCGCTTCCCTCGTGTAGTCGGCCCCCTTCGTCAGCACGTCGGGGCGGATCGCCTCGATCAGCGACAGGGGCGTGTCTTCGTCGAAGAGGACCACATAGTCGACGCAGCCCAGGGCGGAGAGGATCTCGGAGCGCTCCGTCTCGTCGAGGATCGGCCGATCCGGGCCCTTGAGGCGTGCTACCGAGGCGTCGCTGTTGAGTCCGACGATCAGGCAATCGCCCAGCGCGCGCGAGGCCTCCAGATACTTGATGTGACCGGCGTGCAATAGATCGAAGCAGCCGTTTGTGAACACGACCGTCTCGCCGCGCCGGCGTCGCTCGGCTGCGGCGGCTGCCGCGCTGGCCGCGTCGACCCGCTTGAACTGCCCTGCCGATCCGCGCTCCACCTCTTCCAGGATCTCGCCTCTGGAGACGGTCGCGGTGCCCACCTTGCGCACCTTGATCCCCGCCGCGGCGTTGGCCAGCCTGGCGGCCAGCATCACGTCCTCGCCGGAGAGGAGGAACGCCGCGAAGGCGGCCGCGAACGTATCGCCCGCGCCGGTCACGTCGTACACCTGACGGGCGCGGGCCGGAATGTCGGAGGGCGCGCCGCGCCCGAACAGCCGCACGCCCCGTTCCGATCGCGTCAACACGATCGCCGCGAGGCCCAGGTGCTCGAGCAGTCGCTCGGCTCCTGGATCGTCCCATTCTCCTCCCAGCAGGTCGGCCAGCTCGCGCTCGTTCGGCAGCAGATAGTCGGCGGCGCGATAGGTCGCGGCGTGGATGCCCTTGGGATCCACGATCACGGGAGCGTCGCCCAGCGCCCGCTTCAGCCGATCGACACCCGCAGCCGTAACCGCACCCTTCCGGTAATCGCTCACGATCGCCCCCTGGCAGCCCGGAGAGAGCCTGGCCAGCACGTCCTCGAGCGCTGCCTCCACCCCGCGATCCGCGGGGCGCGGGCTCTCGAAGTCGATACGCACCAGCGCGTGTTGACCCGCGTGGACGCGCAACTTGCGCGGCGTGGACCAGCCCTTGGCCTCGATCAGGCCGTCCAGTGGGAGGCCTGCCGCGGCCAGCTGCGCCCTGCACTCGTTGCCCGCGTCTCCCTCTCCCACCACCGTGACCAGGATCGGCTCGCAGCCGAGCGCCTGGAGGTTTCGCACGACGTTGCCGGCACCCCCCAGGTACAGGTCGCGACGCTCGTACGCGACGACCGGCACTGGCTTCTCGGGAGACAGCCGATCCGCGCGCCCGAACAGATAGTCGTCGAGGATCGTGTCGCCGTAGACCAGGACGCGGCTCGGCCGGAAGCGGCGAAGCGCGTCGCCGAGCGCGAGGCCGGGACCCGAATCGGGCATAAGTGGTTTAAGTTATTACCGCTCAGCGACTTCATCAAGCAGCCCCGACCCGGCCAGCCCGGCCCACGGGGCTGTTTGCAGCCCGCTTCGCACCCCGCTACAATCGGCCCACGAGGAGGTCGTCGTGCTGGAGCTCACCCCCGCCGCGCGCGAGAAGATCCGGGCCGCGCTCGAACGCGCGACCCCGCCGCGGGATCATTTGCGCATCGAGGCACGTCCCGGGAAGGGCGGGTTCGAGTACCGGCTCGCTGCGGTCTCGAGTGGCGAGGTACGTGAGGACGACTTCATTCTGGACGAAGATGGGTTCCGGATCGTGCTGGACGGCGAGAGCGCCGGGTGGCTCCGGGGTGCGCGCCTGGATCACCGGGAGACCCTGCTCGAGAGCGGTTTCCGGTTCGAAAACCCCAACCCGGCCCCTTCGCCGGCGATCCCTTCCGGCGCCCGAACCGATCTTACGGGAACGACCGCCGAGAAGATCCGCTTACTGCTGGATACCGAGATCAATCCCGCGGTCGCTGCGCACGGCGGCCGCGTCGAGCTGGCGGGAGTCGAGGAGGGAGTGGTCTATCTGAGCTTCGGAGGGGGATGCCATGGGTGCGGCCTCGTCGACGTCACCCTCAAGCAGGGGATCGAGACGCGCCTGAAAGAGGTCCTGCCGGAGATCCTGCGGGTGGTGGATACGACGGATCACGCCGCCGGAGTCAACCCGTTCTATAGATAGCAGATCGACGAGAACAGATCGATCTAACCCCGCATTACCCGAGGTCGATCAAAACGGGTCAGATGCAAGGCGCGCGACGAGGCTCTTCCGAGGCGTGGTGATTCCCACGCAGCAGGCAGAACGAGGAGCGCAACGCCGCAGATGGCCCGTTTTCATCGACCGACTTACAGGTCGATCTGGACCAGCTGCTGATCGTCGGTCTTCTTCTTGAGCACCATTTTCTCGTAGTACTCGCGGACCATCTGAGCTTCGCGGGCGGCCTTCTTCGCGGCCAGGCGCTCCTCGTGGGCGTTCTGGGGGCCTTCGCCGCGATCCCGCACGCTCGCGGCGTCCGCTTCGTCGACCAGCAGAGCGTGATCGTAGTTCCCCAGCGGGACTTCCTTGCCGCCGGCGAAGATCTCGTGGCGCCCCTTCTCCTTGTACCACTCCGCCACGCTGGCGTTCTTGTGCATGTTCTCGATGATGTTCCGCCACCCGTGGCCGGTGTTGTACGCACAGAACGAGATCTCACCCTCCTGCGTCGCGTACGGGATGATACACATCTCCGTCCGGCGGAAGTCGTAGTTGAAGAGGTCCTGGAACCACATTCCCGCGACGAACAGGAAGTTCCACGGATCCTTGCGGCGCTCCCACGCCCCGTCGGGCCCGAGCGAGCCGTAGTCCTTACCCGTCAGGCCGAACGACTTGTCGAACTTCTTGAAGATGTCGATCAGCGTGAGGCTGGGCGGCGCCTTGTAGGGCGCATAGTTCTTCAGCAGCGTCAGCCCCATCATGACGTTCGACAACCACTTGCCACGATTGGCGTCGGTGATCTTCTGGATGTCGGCGATCAGCCCCGGAATGTTCAGGAATTCCGGCACGGGGCGGAATTCCTTGGTGGTCTTGTTCACCATGAGCGCCGTCCCCACCCCGCAGTTGGGGTGACAGCCGCAGCTCGTCTGACCCCATTCGGCCGCCGGGCCGTGGACCATGTCGGCGAAGTCCGCAAAGGGACCCATCAGGGAGATCGGGAACCAGTCACGCAGCGGCTCGGTGACGCCCACCTGGTGCTTCACGTCGCGCGCCATGTGTGACAGCGTGTACCGCTGCCGCATTCGGCGCTCGTCGGTGATCTCGTCGTCGCGGCCGGTGAACGACACGGGCTGGAAGGCGATGAACGCGATCTTCTTCGGGTTGTCCAGGGCGAACCGGACGATCGGGCCGACCTGGTCGTTGTTGACCGTGTTCACCAGCGTCGTGACGAGAACGATCTGGACGCCGGCGTTGTACAGGTTGTCGATCGCCTTGAGCTTGACGTCGAACAGGTTCCCGACCTTGCGGTGGCTGTTCGCGTCGTTGCCGATGCCGTCGAACTGGAGGTACACGAAGCGCAGGCCGGCTTCGGCCGCCTGCTGGGCGAACTCGGCGCTCTTCGCGAACTCGATGCCGTTGGTGGCCGCCTGGACGGAGTTGTATCCGATGTCGCGCGCGTACTTGACCGCTCGCAGGAAGTGCGGCGACAGGGTCGGCTCCCCGCCCGAGAACTGCACCGACATCTGGCGCCGGGGCTTGATCTCGAGCGCGTTGTCCAGGATCTCCTGGATCTCTTCCCATTCCAGCTCGTGGACGAAACCGACCTGATTGGCATCCATGAAGCACGGATCGCACATCATGTTACAGCGGTTCGTCAGGTCCACGGTGAGGACCGACCCCCGGCCGTGCTTGATCGTGGACGAGCCGTGGTCGTGCAGGCCCCCGTCGTTGTGCGCGCGCAGGTCGCGTCCCGGAAAATTCGCCTCGATCCACTCCAGGAACCGAGAGTCGACCGCCATGAGGTCCTCGAAGCGACCGTGCTGGGGACACTCCTTGACCATCCATACCTGGCCGTCGCGCTCCACGATCTGCGCCTTTATCTCGCCCACCTTCTCGTGGACCAGGACCTTGTAGTCCTCCTCGCCCTCTATGATCCGCTTGCGCGCCTCGATGACGCACTTCGGACACAGCGAGTCGGTCTCACGCGGCCACCCGAGGCGGGGCTTGGACTTCTCCCATGACTTGAGAAGGGGCTTGTCGCTCCACTTGGGCGTGAAGGAGGGATTGGGGCGATGCCGATTGACGAGCTGGATGCCGTCGAAAGCGACGCCGGCGACCTTGGTGAGGCCCCAATCGAGGACCTTCATCGCCCGCGTGCCGATCCCCACACGCGCGTTGCCATTCGGATTCAACCGCCTGTCGGGGATCGCGAACGAAGAGGTGTCGAAGGACGCCGCAGACTCCGGGGCGTGTTCGTTGCCGTTCGCGAATGATGCTCCCGATGCCTCGTCCACCACCTGGGTGTTGATCTTGATCATGAGAACCCCCTCCCCACTTTGATCAGGTCAACCGAATCCTACATGCCGAACATCGACGTGGTCAATCCCCCTTCGTTGCGCCGTTGACGCCGGGTTGGCGCCGACTTTGCCATAGGAAGCTGTGCATGCTGTTCAGGAATCCGCGCGGCTCATACAGGACCTCCACCTCTCCTCGACAGGAGTACCAGCAGGCCGTGCACGTGTTCCGCGCGTGGGCCTCGTGCAGCCGCCCCAGCACCGTCTCCATCGACTCGCTGCCCAGGTTCCCGCAGGGCTCCGTCTGATTGAACTCGACGCATTTGGAGACCACCATCTGATTGTCTATGTTGAACATGGCCCGTCCCGCGATGCAACCCGTAATGCCGTCGTTCACCGCCTCGTCGAAGCGCTCGAGATACAGCCGGTTCGTGTGAAAGGTCTCCGGGTACCGCGCCTTGAGGTCGAGCAGGACCTCGGTCGCACCCCTCAAATGCCGCTGCCGCTCGTTCCCGGTCTTCATCACCGAATAGGGTTGCACCTGCCAGTACACGCCGAGCTGTCGCGCCAGATCACAGAGCTTCGGCATCTCGGCGAGGTTGTCGTCGGTCAGCACGGAGATGATCTGCACCCGCTGATACGACAGATCGGTGCGCGCTTCCATGAGCTGCTCGATCGCCTTCACCGCTCGTTCGAACGCGAACTTTACGCCGCGATGCTCGGCGTGCTTGTCAGGATCCGCGTAGTCGATGGATACGGAGCAGCCCCACAGCCCAGCCTCCCAGAGCTGGCGCGCGCGCTTTGTCGTCATGCCTGATCCCGAAGTGGTCAGGTACGGAAAGTGGTCCCGCGCGATGATGTCGACGATCTGGTGAATATCCCGGCGCAGCATCGGCTCGCCGCCGGCCAACGATACGATCAACGAGCCGAGCTCCGACAACTTCCGGGTCCCGGCAGCGAAATCTTCGAGCGAATTCTCCTCGTGCGGCTTGAAATCGTTCTTCCAGTACGTGCAGAACGAACACCCGTAATTGCAGTTGTAGGTCACCTGCCAGGTCACCCACACGGGGCGCCCCAGCAGGAACGCCTTCAGCAAGCGCGCTTTCTTCCCCCAGGTATGACGCGGGCTCGTACGATCGATCCGATCCGAGGGCTTTTCGAACCTCAGCGGCGGGCCGACCGGAAGGTCGATCTCCGCAACTCCGTTCCCGTCGCCGCTGGCATGCGGGTCGGCGTGGCCCGCGTGCTTGCCGTTGCCGTTGAGGGGGGGCTGGCCGTTGGAGCCCGGGGCTTGCGGTGGAGCGGGGTTCTGGCGAAGCAGGGACTCGAGCGGAATCGGAGTTGACATATCAGACGCCCCCGGGGGTTGATAAGTCGCGGCGCTCGCTCTGCCGGTCGAACAGTCTAGAGACCTCCGTCGGTCAAGTCAAAGGCCGAGTCGATATACCAGTCCATCGCTTCGTCCAGGCCCGCGCGCAATGTGTGGGTGGGTCGGTAGCCCAGCAACCGGGCCGCCTTCGAGACGTCCGCCAACGAGTGGCGGACGTCGCCGGGACGGAAGTCACCGTACTCCGGCAGCGCGTTCCCGATGTCTGGAGAGTGGCGTGCCAGCCGCTCGCGTAAGAGAGCGAACAACTCGTTGAGCGTGGCGCGCTCCCCCACCGCCACGTTGAACGTCTCGCCGAGGGCGGCGTCTTCCCGCGTCGTCGCCGCCAGGACGTTCGCCTGGATCGCATTGGCCACGTAGCAGAAGTCGCGACTGGTTTCGCCGTCTCCGAAGATCTGGACCGGCCTCCCCTGCAGCAGCGCGGCGATCCAGCGCGGAATCACCGCAGCATAGGGGCCCTCGGGATCCTGTCGCGGCCCGAACACGTTGAAGTACCGCAGGCTCACGACCGGAAGTCCATACGTATGCCGGAAGACCTCGACATACCGCTCGCCGGTCGCCTTGGTCACGGCGTAGGGAGACAGGGGGCGCCCGGTTCGCGCCTCGAGCTTCGGCAGGTTGGGCTCGTCACCATATACGGAGCTGCTCGAAGCGAAGACGAACCGCTCCGCTCCCGCGTCTCGTGCAGCGAGCAGCATGTTCAGCGTGCCGTTGACGTTGCTCTCGTGGCTCGCGACGGGATCGGCGATCGACCGCGGCACGGATCCGAGCGCCGCCTGATGGAGCACGAGCTCCGCTTCGGAGCACGCGCGCCGGCACGCGTCCAGGCTGCGGATGTCACCCTCGAGCAGGGCGAACCGCTTCCAGTCGTCTTCCCCGAGGCGCGCGCGCACGTCTTCCAGGTTGGCGCGCCTGCCGGTGGCGAAGTTGTCGAGCCCGATCACCGTTTGCCCGTTCGCGAGCAGCTCGAGCACGAGGCCGGAGCCGATGAATCCCGCCGCTCCCGTGACCAGCCAGCGGCGGGGCCGGCTCCGCAGGTCCTCCATCGCCGACTCGTAGGTCGTGGCGCTCACGCCTTCCACACCTTGCCCGTTGGCGCGTCGATTCCCACCATGGCGTTCCGCGTGTCGACGATGAGGCGCGCCCATTCGGCGAGCCGGGGGTAGTCGACGGCGGAGTGATCGGTCGATATCACCACGGCGTCCTGGGACTCGATCGTCTCCCGGTCCCACGGCACAGACTCGAGTCCCGCCCAGTGTCCGTGCTCCCGGCTGGGGTGGATCACGGGAACGTGAGGATCGTGGTAGGCGACCTCGGCGCCGCGCTCGTCCAGCAGGTCCATCAGTCGGTAGCTGGGCGATTCGCGGTCGTCGGAGATGTCGGGCTTGTACGACAAGCCGAGGATGAGGACGCGGCTGTCCTTGAGGGGCTTCCCCGATTCGTTGAGCGCGGCCGCCACGCGTTCCACCACGTGCTCCGGCATCCGGGTATTGATCTCGCCGGCCAGCTCGATGAAACGCGTGTACGCGCCGAACTCGCGCGCCTTCCAGGTCAGATAGAAGGGGTCGATGGGAATGCAGTGGCCGCCCCAGCCGGGTCCGGGGTTGAAGCGCATGAAGCCGAACGGCTTGGTCTCGGCGGCGTCGAGCACCTCCCAGACGTCGATTCCCATCCGCTCGTAGATCACCTTGAGCTCGTTCACGAGAGCGATGTTGACGGCCCGGAAGATGTTCTCGGTCAGCTTGGTTGCCTCGGCGGCGCGCGCCGAAGAGACCCGCACGACCTCGCCGATCGCCTGGCGGTAGAGCGCCTCCGCAAGATCTCCCGAGACCTCGTCCACCCCGCCTACGACCTTGGGGATGGTGGTCGTCGAGAACTTCGGGTTCCCGGGATCCTCCCGCTCGGGAGAGAAGGCCAGAAAGAAGTCCTGGCCGAGGATCAGGCCGCCCTCCTCGAGCCGCTCGCGCATCAGCTCGTCGGTTGTACCGGGATAGGTCGTCGACTCGAGCACGACGAGCTGTCCCGGCCTGAGGCGCCGGGCCACCTCCTCCGTCGTGGCCACGATGTAGGTCATGTCGGGCTCGTGATGCACGTCGAGAGGCGTGGGAACGCAGATAACGATCGCGTCCACCTCGGACAGGCGCTCGAAGTCACCGGTCGCCGCCAGACGGCCCGACTCGACGGCGTTGCGGATCCGCTGCGCGTTCATGTGGGGGATGTAGGAGGCCCCCCGATCGAGCTGCTCGATCTTGCGGGCATCCACGTCGAAGCCCAGCACCCGAAACCCGCGATCGGTGAAGGCCAGCGCCAGCGGCAGACCAACGTACCCGAGGCCGATGACGCCGATCCGCGCCTCTTTCGACTCGATCGCCCGTTTCAATCGCTCCGCGTTCTCGACCATCGCCTTTCCTCTCGTTGACGGGGTTTCTCTGGCACGCCAGGACGCTCGTGCAGGCGGGCTCTGCCGTTCGGCCCGGTCATTTCCTGTCGGGCTGCTCCAGCAACTCTCGCCGATACCACTCCACGAACCTCCGCAGACCTTCGTCGAGCCCGACGCGCGGCTCGTATCGCAACAGGCGGCGGGCGCGGGAGACGTCGGCAAAGGTCCGTTCGACGTCGCCGGGGGGAATTTCGCGGCGATCGATCACGGCTTCATGGCCGGTGGCCGCCTCCAGAGCCGCCACCAGGCGAGAAAGGCGGATCGGCTCGGATTCCCCGAGATTCACGACGTCGAACGTCTCGTTCCCGGTGACGTGGTCCACGGCGGCCGCGACTCCATCCACGACATCGTCGATGTACGTGAAGTCGCGCTCCATGGAGCCGTCGCCGAAGACCGGGATGGGCTCGCCCGCGAAGAGCCGGCGGGTGAACGCGTGGATCGCCATCTCGGGGCGCTGGCGCGGGCCGTACGCGGTGAAGAAGCGCAGCGCGAGGATCGAGAAGCCGTGCACGGCGTGGTATACGTGACATAGCTCCTCGCCGGCTTTCTTGGTCGCCGCATAGGGCGAGATCGGAGCGTCCACCCGATCGTCCTCGTGGAACGGGACCTTGCGGTTGTTCCCGTAGACCGAGCTCGACGATGCGAACACCAGTCGGCGGCAGTCGGACTCGCGCATCGCTTCGAGAAGATTCGCGGTGCCGATCAGGTTCGTATCGTAGTAGCCCGCCGGATCGGCCAGCGAAGGCCGGACGCCGGCCTTGGCGGCGAGGTGCGCGACCGCGTCGAAGGCACCGTCGGCGAGCAGCGCGAACACGTCCGCTCTCTCCCGCAGATCGCCCTCCACCAGCCGGAAGGCGGCGCTCCCGTGCGCGGCCGCGAGGTTCCGCTCCTTGATGTCCCGGTCGTAGAAGGGATCGAAGTTGTCGAGACCCACGACCTCGTCGCCCCGCTCGAGCAGCCGCTCGGTCAACCAGGACCCGATGAACCCGGCGGCACCCGTCACCAGCACGCGCCTCACCGGCGCCTCCCGGCTCTCACAGCGAGCTCGCCTCGAGCGTCTCGAGGTCGTTGACGGTGATCAGCACGTCGCGCGGCTTGGTCCCGTCGGGAGGTCCCACGATGTTCGCGCGCTCGAGCTGGTCGAGGATCCGCGCGGCGCGCGAGTACCCCACCCGCAGGCGGCGCTGCAGCAGACTGGTGGACCCCTGGTCGTGGTCGACCACCACCCGCGCGGCGGCGAAGAACAGCTCGTCGCGCTCGTCGAGGGCCGCGATCTCCAGCTCGGAGGCCTCCGCTATGATGTCCACGGGAGGAGCGATCTCCTCGGCGTTCAGGCGGCGTCCGGCCTCGCGCAGCCAGTCCACGACGCGAGCCGTCTCTTCGCTGGAGATGTACGCGCCCTGGATGCGGATCGGCTCGGCGCGATCGGCGGGCAGGAACAGCATGTCGCCGTTGCCGAGCAACTGCTCGGCCCCGTTCATGTCCAGCACCGTGCGGCTGTCGATCTTGGAGGAGACCTGGAAGCTGATCCGCGAGGGAAAGTTCGCCTTGATGACGCCGGTGATCACGTTGACCGACGGCCGTTGGGTGGCCAGCACCAGGTGGATCCCCACCGCGCGCGCCATCTGGGCCAGGCGCGCGAGCGGCTCCTCGATCTCCTGCTGGACGGTGAGCATCAGGTCGGCCAGCTCGTCGATCAGCACGACGATGTAGGGCAGTGGGCGCCGTTCCTCTTCTTCCCCCGCCGGCGCGGCCAGATCGCCGGCCTTCACGCGGGCGTTGAAATCGGCCACGCTGCGGATGCCGTTGGCCGCCAGCAGGCGGTAGCGGCGCTCCATCTCGGCCACCGTCCACTTCAGCGCCTTCGCCGACTCCTTGTGCTCGACGACGACCGGATGGAGCAGGTGCGGGATGCCGTTGTAGACGACGAGCTCCAGCATCTTCGGATCGATCATGATGAAGCGCACCGCGTCGGGGCCGTACCGATAGAGAAGGCTCGTCACGATCGCGTTGATGCAGACCGACTTCCCGGAGCCGGTAGCGCCCGCGATGAGAAGGTGCGGCATGCGGGTGAGGTCGGCTACGATGGGCGCCCCCGCGATCTCGTGGCCGAGCGCCAGCGGGACCTTGCCGCCGAATCCGCCCCAGAGCGTGCTCTCCAGCATCTCGCGCATCCCCACGACCCGCGCACGCGGGTTCGGGATCTCGATCCCGACCGCGCCCTTGCCCGGGATCGGGGCCACGATCCGGATCCGCTGGGCGCGCATCGCCAGCGCGAGATCGTCGGCGAGGTTGGCGATCTGATTGACCTTGACGCCGGGCGCGGGCGTGACCTCGAACTGGCTGAGGACCGGGCCGGAATGGATCGCCGCGATCTCCCCTTCGACGTTGAATGAGCGCAGCTTCTCGATCAGCACGCGGCCCAGCCGGTCCAGGTCGTCGGCGGTCTGGCCGGTGTCGGTGCTGCCCTGCGCCTCGAGGAGAGACAGCGGCGGGAGCCACCCCGCCTCCGTCCCCGCCTCCCGGCGGGGCCGCGCGCGCGGCGTCGCTCCCGTGGCGCGGCGCGGACGA
>DATFFS010000252.1:0-14133 GCA_035249945.1 Gemmatimonadota bacterium | reverse complement strand
TTCCCGGCCAACGTGTATCCGTGGCTGGCGCTCGGCCGCCGCGGGATCGAGACGGTGTTCCTCGAGAAGCAGGGCGCCCACCTCGACGCCGGACACGTCGTGGAGGCGCTGGATGCCGACCCGGCGATCCGCGCCGTATCGATGTCGCTGGTCCAGTTCTCGAACGGACATCGGAATCCGGTCGAGGCGGTCGGCCGCGCTTGCAAAGAGCGCGGCGTGTACTTCGTGGTCGACGGGATGCAGGGGCTCGGCGCCGTCGAGCTGGACTGGTCGGAGCTCCACGCCGACGTCCTCGCGTGCGGCGGCCAGAAGTGGCTCTGCGCTCCGTGGGGAAGCGGGTTCTTCGTGGCGGCGGAGTGGATGTGCGCGGAGGTCGAGCCGGTGCGGGTCGGCTGGCTCCAGGTCGCCGGCGCGCGGAACTACCATTCCCTCTGCGACTACGACCTCCGCTTCGAGCAGGACGCACGGCGCTTCGAAGTCGGCACGTATCCGTACACGGCTCTCCTCGGGCTGTCCGAGAGCCTCGACCTGATCGATGCGCTCGGCGTGGCCCGGATCGCCGCCCACTCGCGCGCTCTCCTCGCGCGCCTCGAGGAGGGACTGGGGGTGCTCGGCGCCACGGTCGTCTCGTGCACGCTGCCCGAATGCCGCTCCTCGATCCTCTGCTTTCGCGCCGACGACGAAGAGGCGACCACCGGGATCCATGCCTCGCTCCTCTCTGCCGGCGTCACGTGCGCGCTGCGTGAGGGCTCGGTCCGGCTCTCGCCGCACTTCTACAACACCCCCGACGAGATCGACCGCGTGCTCGCAATCGTCGAGTCCGCGTGGCACGCTCCGGCGCGCGCGCGATGACGAGAGCACCCATGCACCGCCCTCGGGCGATTGCCGTCTGCGCGCTCGCCGCGCTCCTTCTCGCGACGCTGCCCTGCGCCGCCCCCGCCCAGGGGTTCCTCCACTGGCCCCAGAGCCCGCGGGCGACCGCGATGGGCGGCACGGGTGCGGGGCTCGCGGCGGGTCCCGGCGCGGCCTTCCATTCCCCGGCCGGGATCGCCTGGCTCGACGGCACCCAGCTACAGGTCGGCGCGCGCCTCGCGGCCGACGGTGGCTCGTTCCACGCCTTCGGTGAAGGCGATTTCGATCGCGACGCAGGGCTCGCCGCGGCGCCCACCGTCTTCGCCACCCACGCGATCGCCCGAAACCTGACAGGCGGGATCGCCATTACCTCCCCTTGGGGGATCGCGGTCGATTGGGAGCGGCCCGACGAGTTCGCGGGAAGGTTCCTGACGTCGGGGACGCGCCTCTCCTCACTCGACGCCAGCCTGACTCTCGCCTGGCGCGCCGGCGAGCGGTGGGGACTCTCGATCGGGCCCGACATCGTCTACCTCCGTCTCGACCGCGACCGTCTCGCGCACGATCCCGAGCTCAGCGCGCTGGGGGGCGAGGGCCCGATCGCGCTGGCACGTGCGGGCTATGACGTCGACGGCACCGCGATCGGTCTGGTCGCCGGGGCGTTCGGCACGCCGCGGCCGGGCGTCTCGGTCGGCGCGTCGTTCCGCGCCCCGACCGAGGTGTCCCTGGAAGGACTCGTGGATTTCGACATCGTCGCGCCCGAAGAGCTCCGGGCGATCGTCCGTGGCGACCGCACGATCGGGGAGATCCTCGATGAGACCTACGTCGACCAGAGCGCGCGCCTCGACGTTCCGCTGCCGTACGTCCTCTCGCTCGGCGCCGCGTGGGAGCCCGTCCCGTCGATCACCCTCGCCGTGGACGCCCAGCGGATCGGCTGGGGCGACATGGAGCAGCTGGACTTCACTCCGCTCGGTCCCGCGCCGGCCGACCTGGTGTCCCTGGACTGGAAGGACGTATGGGCATGGCGGATCGGCGCCGAAGTGCGGCGCCCCGGGGGACTCGCGCTGCGGCTCGGATACGCGCGCGAAGAGAGCCCGGCGCCGCGCGCCGGGGTGACGCCGCTCTTCCCCGACGCGGAGCGCGAGGCGCTTTCCGGGGGAGCGTCCTTCCGCGTACGCGGGATCGAGCTCGAAGCCGCCTACCGCCTCACCGTGCTGGACGATCGCGAGGGCCTGGCGCTACCGTCCACGACGACCGCCGCCGACGGCGTGTACGAGTCGACCGAGCACGATATCTCCATAGCCGTGGTGCGCCGCTTCTGAGTTGCTGGCTGCGGAGCGAGCCTCTATACTCGATCGAGCCATGAAAATCGTGCAGAAGCAGCAGGACGAGTTCATCGCCCGGTGTCGGCGCGCCGGCCTGTCGGTCACGCACCAGCGGCTCGCGATCTTCGAGGCCGTCATGGCCAACGGCGGCGTGCATCCTTCCGCCGAGGTCATCTACCACTCCGTGCGGGAGCGGTATCCCACCATCTCGTTCAACACGATCTACAAGAACCTCGAGACCTTCGAGGCGCTGGGCATCGTCGTGAAGGTCAATCCGCTCTACAACGAGGCCCGCTACGACGTCGACGTGAAACCCCACCATCACCTGATCTGCCGCCAGTGCAAGACGATCGTCGACGTCTACGACAAGAAGCTCGACGCCCTCCCGGCGCCCGAGGAAGCCGGCGGCGGCTTCCACGTCGAGAACTGGACCGTCCAGTTCACGGGTCTGTGCGCCGATTGCCAGCCGGCGGTGGCCACCGGCTGAGCAGCGATGGCGGGCGCCGGGGCAGGGTCCGCGCCTCCCCTGGAACCCGGGACCCGTTCCGGCGTATCCAGAATCGGGCCCGGCTTCGCCCAACGCCCTCGCGGAGGTCCTCCATGATCCTTCCATTCGTTCGTTTCGGCGGCTTGTCGTTGGTCGCCTTCGCCTTCGCCTGCGGTGAGGGGCGGCAGGCGGCATCCGATTCCCCGCCGCGCGTCGTCGTGCGGGGGGCCGACCCCGCGGCGCCGCCGAGCGCCCTGGCCGACGGCATCGAGCTCGGTCCCAGCGCCGAGGCGGCACCCGAGATCGTCATCCTCCCCGATCCCGAGCCCGAGTCCCGAACCCGGGTGGTCCACGAAACCGTGGTCGTCGATCCGCCGGAGGCGCCGGCCCCCAGCGGCTCGGAGGCCGACATGACCGGCGCCGGGGCGGTCCTGCCCGCGCCGCGACCCGATGGCCCGGAGACGGCAGCCGTCACGCTCCCCGCCGGCCGGACGCAGATCTTCGTCTCGGCCTCCACGCGCGTGACCAGCGACGAGAGCAGGGCGGGCGATCCGGTGGAGGCGGTGACCGCCGAGCCGGTCGTCGTCGATGGCGAGGTCGTGATCCCCGAGGGGTCCTCGGTGCGCGGCCGGATCGAGAGCGTCGATCCGGGCGAGTACCCGCTCCGCCGACCGTCGATCGAGATCGTCTACGACCGGATCGAGACCCCGGACGGGCGCGTGATCCCGATCGACGCGCGAACCAGCGGAGAGGTGGGCACCGTCGTCCAGCACCCGCGGGGCGACCACGACCGCATGCGGAACGTGCTGCTTGGCGCGGGCGTGGGAGCCGGAGTCGGTGGCGCGACTGGCGGCAAGCGCGGCGCGCTCCTCGGGGCGATCGCCGGCGCCGCGATGGGGGCCGGGGTGGGCCACGGCGGAATCGACTGGTGCGCGAGCGTGGAGCCCGGCGACTCGATCCTCATCATCTTCGATCGCGACGCTGTCGTCCCGCGCGGCCCGGTGATCGTCAACCTCTCGCGCTGACCGCGGGATCCCGATGCCAGTCCGAATCCGGCCCTCGGCGGTCGCCGCGCTCGTGTTCGTCGGCGCGCTCTCCGCGCTCCTGTCCGCGTGCGACGTCCTCGTGGGTCCCACCGACCCGTTCGGGCGCCAGCGGGTAAGCGGCTCCTGGAGGATCACGGCGCGCGCGACCTCCAGCACCTGCGGCTCCATCGGCAACGAGCCGTTCGAGATGTCGGTCGTCCAGAACGGAGAGATCCTCCAGTTCGTCGTCCACCTCCAGGGCTTCGGTCCGGTCCGGTACGACGGCTGGGTGGACCGGGACGGCGACTTCGAGGTCGGCCACCGGACGGTGCTGGCGTCGCGGGGGATCGAGGACCGGGCGACCGTCGACGGCCGGTTCGGGTCCCGGGGCCAGACGCTCTCCGGCACCGAGATCGAGACGATCACGGACCTGCGCACCGGCGACCGATGCCGGATCCACTGGGCCTGGTCGGGAAGGCGCTCGTGACGAACGACGCGGCGGGGAGCTCCCTCACCCCGGAGCTCGAGCGCGTGCTCGATACCTTCTCGCGTCTGGGCCGCGAGCAGACGATGCAGGCGCTGGTCGAGTACGCCAACCGCTTTCCCGAGCTTCCGGACCGCTTCGCCGCTCTTGCGGCGAGCGAGGAGCACAAGGTCCACGAGTGCATGACCCCGGTGGCGCTCTTCAGCGAGGTCGACGACGGCCGGATCCGCTTCTACGCCGACGTGCCGCGGAACGCGCCCACGATCCGGGCGCTCCTGTCGATCCTCATGAGCGGGCTCAACGACCATTCCGCCGAAGACGTGCTGGCGATCCCGCCCGACTTCGTGTCGCGCCTCATGCGGAACGTCGGGCTGTCCACCCGCGAGCGCGGCCTGCAGGCGATCCTCGCGCGCATGAAGCGCCACGCCCGTGAGGCCCTCGCGGCCTGACCTCGAGTGTGGTCGGACGGATGCGGTGGCCGTTCGACTGCGGCCTTGTCTCCACTTAGTTTTCTCGTGGTACCGCCAGCATCCCACACAGCCCATGGAGGAGACCATGCACGGGATCTCCCGTTTCGCGCTCGTCCTGGGAGCGAGCGTCGGCGCCGCCCTCGCCGCGTCCGCCTCGCTTCGCGCTCAGACCCTGAACGACCTCGATGCGGCCACGCAGGCCGCGCTCGAGGAGATCCGCGCCGCCACGGAGAAATACCAGGATCCCGAAGCCGCCCTCGCGGACGGCTACATCCGGGAGCCCATGAACCTCTGCGCGCACGCCGGGGACGAGGACCTGCCTCCCCACGTGGGCGCGATGGGGATTCATTTCTTCCGACCCGACCTGCTCGGGATCACCGGAACCGAGCCGCGCGTGAACGGCAATGGCACCCACATGGATTTCCTGAAGCCTTCGATCCTCGTCTATCACACCACCGCGGACGGATCCTTGAAGCTCGGCGCTGTCGAGAACCTGGTCTGGGAAAACGCCTGGAAGGAAGCGGGCAACAGCGGCCCGCCCGAATTCCACGGCTTCCAGTATTTCCACCGGATCGACAATCCGGTCACCGCATACGCGGACGAGGCGCACCTCTTCGAGCCGCATTACGAGCTCCACATGTGGCTCTACGAGGAGAACCCGGCCGGGATCTTCGCCCAGTTCAACCCGCGCGTGAGCTGCGACCATCACGACGGTCCGAAGACCATGGCCGAGGCGATGGCGGCCATGGGAGCGCCCTCCGCGGCGCAGTAGCGAAGGGGTCGGCTCGCACGACTCTTGTGCTACGTCCTACATGGTTGAATCCTGTACGGAGGGAAGCCCCGTAATCGGCCCCGGCACGCCGTCCTCAGGAGGGACCATGACCGTTCAGCGCGTGGCTCAGATCTTCGGCTGGGTGTTCGTACTCGTCGCCGTCTGGGGGTTCTTCGTCACCGGCGGAAGCATGGAGGCCGGAATGGACGCCCCGGCGATCCTGGGCCTCTTCCCGGTGAACGTCCTCCACAACCTGGCGCACCTGATCCTGGGCCTGTGGGGGATCGTCGCTTCCCGCAATTTCGGCAGCGCGAAGACCTATGCCCAGATCGCCGGGATCCTGTACCTGCTGCTCGCGGTCCTCGGATTCGTCGACCCGACCGGCTTCGGGCTGATCCCGCTGGGGAGCGGCGACATCGCGCTCCACGTGGTGCTGGGCCTGATCCTGGCGGGAGTCGGCTTCACCGCGAAGCGGGGTCGCGAGCCGGCGACGGCGTAACCGCCTAGCGCTCGATCGGCGCGCGCACGGAGTTCCCCCACTCGGTCCACGACCCGTCGTAGTTGCGGACGTCGTCGAAGCCGAGCAGGTACGTGAGCGCGAACCAGGTGTGGCTCGAGCGCTCGCCGATCCGGCAGTAGGCCACCGTGCTCGCGTCCTTCGTCAGACCCTGCTCGTCGCAGTAGATCGCGCGCAGCTCGGCGGCGGACTTGAACGTGTGGCTATCCGGATCGACCGCCCGCCCCCAGGGGACGCTCTTCGCGCTCGGAATGTGGCCGCCCCGCATGGCACCCTCCTGCGGGTATTCCGGCATGTGGAGGAGCTCGCCGGAGTATTCCTGCGGGCTCCGCACGTCGACCAGCTGACCGCCTTCCTTCATGTGGGCCAGGACCTCGTCGCGGAAGGCGCGGATCGGCGCGTCGTCGCGCTCCGGCACCGGATAGTCGCCCGCCGGATACGACGGAACCTCGGTCGTCATGGGGCGCCCCTCCGCCTCCCATTTCGCGCGCCCGCCGTCCATGACCCGGCAGTCCTCGTGCCCGAATAGCTTGAACACCCAGAGGGCGTAGGTCGCCCACCAGTTGTTCTTGTCGCCGTAGAAGACGACGGTCGTGTTACGGGAGATCCCCTTGTCCCGCATGCGCTCGGCGAACCGGTCGCCGTCCAGGTAGTCGCGGACGAGCGGATCGTTGAGATCGGCGTGCCAGTCGATCTTGACAGCGCCCGGGATGTGGCCGGTGTCGTAGAGGAGCACGTCCTCGTTCGACTCGACGAGCCGCACGGCGGGATCGTCCAGGTGCTCGGCGACCCAGTCCGTGGACACGAGCGCCTCGGGACGGGCGTAGCCGCGCCTCTCGATGGGGATCACGTTGCCGGATGCCATGGCGATACCTCCGCGTTCGGGGATGGGTCCTGGAAGGATGAGGAAAGTCTAGTCGCGCGGCGCTAGACTGGCAGGCCGCGTTCCCGGAAGAACGCCAGCGTCCGCCCGGTCGCGCCACGCGCGGACTCGATCGCCGCGTGCGCCGCGGCCCCCGCGCGCTGCCGCGCCACCGGGTCCTCCAGCCACGTCCCCCAGCACCGGGCCAGGGCGTCCGCGGTGGCCACGGTGACGAGCCCGCCCGCGCGCTCGAGCGCCTCGACTTCCGCCGGGCCGCCGTGATGCGGACCGACCGCTACCGGCGCCCCGTGCGCCGCCGGCTCGACGGTGTTGTGGACCGATCCGCCGAATCCGCCTCCCACGTACGCGGCGTCGGCGAGGCGGTAGAGCCGATATAGCAGTCCCATCCGGTCGACGACGACGACCGCCGGCGGACTGTCGCCGTCGACCCGGGCGGCCGGAGGCGGCCCGATCCCGATGCGCGTCGCCCGCAGGCCGGACTCCGCCGCCCGGCGAACGATCCTCTCGACCGCCGACTCGCTCGGCTCGTGGGGTACCACCAGGGCGACGAGTCCGGGATGGCGCTCCCTCAGCCTGGCCACGGTCGGCAGCACGACCGCCTCGTCGGCGGGCCACGTGCTGCCGGCGACGACGATCGGCCCGGCGCCCGGCGGGGGCTCCCACGGCGAAGGCAGCGCGGCAGCCTCCTCGACCCGCGCCAGCGAGACGTCGATCCGGGTGTCGCCGGTCACCGCGACGGCCTCGCGCGGAATCCCCATTCCGATCAACAGGTCGGCATCCTCTTCGGTGACCGCGCCGATCGCCTGGAACTCCCGATACAGACGCCCCGTCAGGGCGCGGGCCTTCCGCTCCATCCGAGCGCTCCCGCCCGCCAGTCGGCAGCACGCCTGCGCGAGCGGGATCCCGCGATCGGTGGCGGTCCAGATCAGGTTCGGCCACAGCTCTCCGGCCACCAGGACGATCGCGTCCGGATCCAGCGACTCGATCTGAGCGCGCATCGCGGCGGGCCAGTCGAAGGGGAGGTAGTCGGCGGCGTCGGGAGCCTGCCAGCTTGCGACCATGCGCTCGGCGGACGGCGAGAAGTACGAGTAGAAGAGCGCTCCGCCGGGGTGCTCGGCGCGGATCGCGTCGCCCAGCGGACGGGCCTGGAGCGTCTCGCCCGCGCTGGCGGCATGGAGCCAGATCCGCGGGTGAGCCCCCGCGGTCCGGAGCGCCGCCTCCCGCCACCGCTGCTCTAGGCCGCGGCGCGCCTCGATTCCGCGGGCGAGCTTGGGCTGCACCCGTGACAGGGCCGCCAGCGCGACCCGCGCGACGGGAAGGACGAGCGCGTTGTAGGCCAGGGGCCAGAGCCGGTCCCGGAACGAAGAGAGCCGGAGGGACCTCCCTCCGGCTCTCTCGATGTCGCTGCCCTGCGAGCCGCTCAGATCGCGTCGACCCGCTCGATCCCCGGCACCATCTCTCGCAGCCGCTGCTCGATGCCGCGCTTGAGCGTCATCGTGCTCATCGGACAGCCCCCGCAGGCGCCCATCATGCGGAGCGTCACCACGCCTTCCTCGATGTCCAGCAGCTCGACGTTCCCGCCGTCCATCGCGATGGCGGGACGGATCGTGTCCAGCGCCGCCTCCACCCGCTCGCGAAGGGCTTCGACGTCGTGCGTCTCGGCGGCCTCGGCCTCCGTGGCCCCGGGCCGGTCCAGCAGCGTCGTATCGATTCTATCGTCGGTCATTTCGCCCACCTCCGTGGGATGGAATTCACCATCCAAGGTAGAAGCTGGAAGAATGGCGAGCAAACGCCGCGCGCCGGCGGGCGGGGTCGATCCGGTCTCAGCTCGCGCTCTGGCGGCGGGCGGCCTCGTACCGGGCGTCGCGCTCTTCGCGGAGGCGCGCCAGTAGCTCGTGGAGCTCGGCGTACAGCGGCTCGACGGGGCGCGGATCGGCGAGCCCGCCTTCCTTACGCATCCGGCCGCGCTCGAGCATGTGCATCATGCTGGTCTTGTCGTAGAGCTCCTCGATGACCGTGTTGTAGAGCTCGGTCTCGCTCCTGAAGTAGTCCTCGAGGAGGTTCCAGATCAGCTCGTTCGCCGGCACGGAGTCCACCGCCCTGTCACGCATGAGGGCTCGAACCTCGAGGAAGAAGTTCAGCATGAACCCCTTGTATGCGATCTGGGCGTGCTGGAACAGCGCGCGGTGAAGCGCCCGCAGATGGAATACCAGGGCGGCGACCGCGATTGCGAGCAGGATCAGTGTCGTGACGACGACCAGCTCGAACGGCGACGCGCCGCCGAGGTAGAGGCCGACGTAGGCGGCCCCGATCGCGGCGATCGCCACGATCGCGCCGAGGACTTTGAGGATGTGCTTGAGCATGGCCGCTCACGAGAGTAGTCGTGGAACGGGTCGTTGGCAATCGGGTAGACTTGATCGCATGCCGGAACCCAAGCGCATCCTCTGGGTCGACGACGAGATCGGCGGCCTCAAGTCCCACATCCTGTTCCTCGAGCATCGCGGCTTCTCCGTCCAGACCGCCCCCAACGGGCAGGACGCCCTCGCGCTGCTCGGCGAGAACGGATTCGATTGCGTGCTCCTCGACGAGCAGATGCCGGGCATGCGCGGGATGGCCGTTTTCCAGCAGATCCGCGACCGGCACCCCCGGCTGCCGGTGGTGATGGTCACCAAGAGCGAGGAAGAAGGGCTCATGGATCAGGCGATCGGCCGCCGAGTGGACGACTACCTGGTGAAGCCGATCAATCCCAACCAGGTCCTCTCGGTCTTGAAGCGGCTCCTCGAAGGGTCCCAGATCCGTCACCAGACGATCGCGCAGGAGTTCAGCCGCCGGTACCTGGAGCTCGAGGAGGAGCGGAAGAACCGCGTAACGTGGGAGGACTGGGTCGAGCTGTATCGCGAGCTGCTGACGTGGGAGATGCGCCTGATCGAGGCCGGCGAGCGGGGTCTCCTGGAGAGCCAGCGCGAAGTCATGAAGGCCGCCAACGCCGATTTCGTGCACTATGTGCGGGAGCGATACCGGGGATGGGTCGCGGCCGAGTCCGGCGAGCGCCCGATCCTCTCCCCCGACGTCATCGAGCACTACGTGCGGCCACTGCTCGAGGCCGACGATGGTCCGGTGTTCTTCGTCCTCATCGACTGCCTGCGCCTCGACCAGTGGATGGCGATCCAGGACTCGCTGACGCCCCTGTTCACCATTCGGGAGGAGTTCGCGGGATCGATCCTGCCGTCGGCTACGCCCTACTCGCGCAACGCGATCTTCAGCGGCTGGTTTCCTCGGCGGATCGCCGAGAAACACCCGGATCTATGGGTGGGCGACGCGGACATCGAGGGATCGCTCAACCCCCACGAGCGCGAGCTTCTGGAGCATCAACTGAGGCGCAAGGGACTCGGCGCCGCCTGCCCGGTCCAGTACCAGAAGGTCTTCACCGCCGACGAGGGCGCCGCCGCGCTGAAGCGCTTGCCGCACTGCTTCCAGAGCCGGCTGTCCGCGTTCGTCTTCAATTTCATCGACGTGCTGACCCACGGCCGATCGGAGTCGGAGATTCTCCTCGAGATCGCGCCCGACCCCGAGGCGTTCCGCTCGCTGACCAGGTCCTGGTTCCTCCACTCGGCGATCTATGAGCTGCTGCGCCAAGCCGCCCGGCATGGCGTGCGCGTCGTCCTCACGACCGACCACGGCTCCGTCCACTGCCTGCGGCCGGCCACCGTTTACGCCCGCAAGGACGCCTCGCAGAACCTGCGCTACAAGTTCGGGAACAACATCCACGCCGAGGACGCGGAGACGGCGCTGCGGGAGGTCGACCTGGCGACGATCGGACTGCCGGACCTGGGGACGAACGTGGCCGCACTGATCGCCGTGGAGGACTACTACTTCGTGTATCCCACCAAGCTCCGGGAGTACCAGAGCCGCTACTACGGCGCCTTCCTGCACGGCGGGGTGTCGCTCGAGGAGCTCATCCTGCCGGTCGCCACCCTCACGCCGAGATAGGCCGCGCGCCTCCGGTCGCGGGGCCGCCGAGGGCGACCGCCCCACTCCGAGCGCGACCCATCAGATAGCCGAGCTGCAGGAGCCACACCGCGACCAGCAGCCAGGGGGCGTGCGCGAGGATCGGCGTGACGGGGGCGGCGAGCGCCGCCGCGCCGAGCAGGAACAGGACCCACGCACCTCCGCTTCGCGGCTCGCCGTGCGCCAGCCGGAGCAGCGCGATGAGCGGGAAGAGCAGAAGCAGATCGTCGTAGACCCGGTGGTATCCCCAGATCCGCGCCACGATGGCGGCCACGCCGAGCAGCACCCAGAGGTCGCTCCCGCGATGGCGCCACGCCCACACGCCGTGGAGCGCGAAGATCAGGCCCGAGGCGGGCAGGATCCACGCCTGCAATCCGAGCGCGCCCAGCCACGCATGGACGTTGCCGTATCCCGTTCTCGCCAGGCCGTAGTCCGATCGCTGGTACCACGCCGCTACCATGGCGGGCAGGTCGGCCAGCGTGACCCCGTGCAGCGCCACGGACGCCACCGTCGCGAGCAGATACCCCCCGATCGCCAGCGCCGCCGGTCGCACCCAGCCCCTGGTGAACGCGATCACCCAGAAGAACGGGAGGGTCAGGTTGGGTTTGATCAGGGCGGCGAGGAAGAGGCCCGCCAGCAGCGCGTCGCGTCGGATGCCGGGCGGCTGACGCAGGCACACGAGGACTCCCGCAAGCGCCGCGAGGAGCATGAAGAACGTGATCTGGCCGTTGCCGATCGTCACAGCCGCGGGGTAGGAGCCGATCAGCAGGATCGCGAGCAGCCCGCGACCCCACGGGCCCGCGGAACCGGTCTCCCGCAGCAGGAGTCGTCCGAGCCCAGCGACTGCGATTCCGGCGGCGAGCGCGTAGGCCCAGCGGGTCGTCGTCTCCGAGCCCCATCCGTAGAGCGGCCAGAGGAGCAGGAACACCCCCGGCGGGTGGATCCCGCCGCGGTCCTCGTAGAACGGCACCCCGGCGAACCATTGACGGATCAAGTTGTGGAGCATGAGCAGGTCGATCGGCCCGCCCGGTTCGAACAGCAGCCGGTGGACCTCGAGCGCGAGTCGTACGGAGAGCGCGGCGACGAGGACCGCGCCAACGCCCATGAAAAGCACGCGACGGTACGATGTCTGACCACCCCGAGGGTCGGCGCCGGGTACACTGGCACTCAGCACGGACTTCACGGGAGGTGGAGCATGCTCAGCTGGGCCTTGATCTTCCTGATCGTCGCGCTGATCGCGGGCGCGCTCGGCTTCACCGGCATCGCCGGCACTGCGGCGGGGATCGCCAAGATCCTGTTCGTGATCTTCCTCGTGCTGTTTCTGGTCTCGCTGCTGCTCTGATGGCTCGCGCGAGCCGGGTCAGGCGCGCGGCATGGGGAGACCGGCGGCAACGCCCGCGGACCAGACCGCGGGCACGGTCTCGACGGCCGGAACGCGCCCCTCCTCGATCTCGATCTCCTGCTCGTCATCGAAGGCGTCGAAGCACAGGGCGACGACCAGGATGATCACGATCACCGCCAGCAAGCCGATCCCGATTCTTCCCATTGTTCCTCCCCGCTGAAGTCAGGCCGAGAGTATACCGCCCCCCGCGCGAGGATCTGTAAGCCGCGGGACAGGAGTTCAGCCCGCCTCCACGAAGGCTCGAAGGCGTTCCCTGCCTTCCTCGACGATCGGCTCCCCGTGGGCAAACGTCAGGTGGCGGAATTCGCGCTCCAGGATGCGCGCGAGCGCGCGCCGGAGGCCGCGCTTCACTCCCGCCGGATCGTCCCCCATGTGATGATCGCCGACGAACGCCAGCTCGCCGTCCTCGCGGACGACGCTGTCGCCGAGCGCCAGCACGCCGCCCGCGGCGGGCACGAGCAGCGCGGTCTCTTCCGGGCACAGCGATCCGACCTCGAGGGCCTCGATCCCACCCGCCAGCATGTCGCCGTGCTCGAAGGGCTCGACCTCCTCCCCGTGGGTGAACTCGTGCATCCCCGCGGAGTGGCAGTAGACAGCGGTTCCGAAGGTCTCGCGAAAGCGACTCGAGTCCCGGTAGTGGTGACGATTGGTGAGGATCGCATGGGCGGGCTCCCCGTGCGAGCCGAACCATTCGAGCCCTTCCGCCGGAACGCGCGGATCGATGAGGACGCCGCCGCCTAGGTCCGGCAGGAAAAGCGAGTGGATCGTGATGCCCCATTTGTCGTGGAGCGTCGACCAGTGCCATACCCCGGGCCGGATCTCCTGCACCGCTCCTCCTTCGTTGGATGGCCTGTCCGATAATCGGCTATCTTACGCTATCATGCGCACCTACCTGCGTCTACTCCGCTACCTGCGGCCACACGCCGGGCTGCTGGCGATCTCGCTCGCCCTGATGATCGCCTTCGCGATCGTCGACGGCTTCTCGATCGTGATCCTGGTGCCGTTCCTGCAGGTCCTCTTCGGCGGGCCCACGGAGCCCCCCGAGCCGCTGCCGCCGGACGCCGGCGCCTTCTCCCGGATCGAGCACTTCTTCAAGCACGACCTCTGGGCCTGGCTCTCGGAGCCGACCGCGCTGGGGACCCTCAGTAACGTGTGCCTGCTCATCCTCGGG
This sequence comes from Gemmatimonadota bacterium, assembly GCA_035249945.1. GTDB lineage: Bacteria > Gemmatimonadota > Gemmatimonadetes > JACCXV01 > JAHWKZ01 > JAICNR01. Next base: position 740 of record DATFFS010000252.1, on the reverse strand, counting down.
ATCTACTTCGTGAAGGCGGTGCTAGGGTATTTCCAGCAGTTCCTGCCCCAGATCGTGCTCGAGCGCACGCTCCGGGACCTGCGCGAGCAGGTGTTCGAACACCTCCAGCACCTCTCGTTCCGGTGGTATCAGCGGACCCGCGCGGGACAGCTGATGTCGATCATGGCGAACGACGTGAACATGCTGAAGGACGCCATCGCCACCGGGCTCTACAAGGCGAGCCAGTACCTGCTGGAAGCCATCGTGACGCTGACGATCCTCGTCGCGATCTCCTGGCGCCTGACGCTCGTCGCCGTGGCCGTGCTCCCGCCGATCACCTGGATCGTCGTCACCATCGCCGGGAAGCTCCGGCGCGTGAACCGCGAGCGGCTGCGGAAGTTCGGGGACGTGACGAGCACGCTGCAGGAGAACGTGGCCGGCATCCGGGTGGTCAAGGCGTTCGGCGCCGAGCGCTACGAGCGCGAGCGGTTTGCGCGCGACAACCGCGGCTACTTCCGCAACATCGTCCGCTCGAAGAAGTACGCGCTCATGGGGACGCCGCTCTCGGAGCTCCTGTTGGCCGGGGCCGTGGTACTGATCCTCTGGATCGGCGGGCGCATGATCCTGGTCTCGGGCACGCTGGCCCCCGAGACGTTCTTCGTATTCCTGGTGGCGGCGCTCAAGCTCTCGAGCCCCATCAAGTACCTCTCCAAGCTCAACGAGGACGTCCAGCCGGCGCTCGCGGCCTGCGAGCGGATCTT
>DATFFS010000251.1:0-8595 GCA_035249945.1 Gemmatimonadota bacterium | reverse complement strand
CCGGCCGACGAGCTCGGGGATCAGGCCGTAGTGGATCAGATCCTCGGGCTCGACCTGCTGCATGATCTCGCGCGTCCGCTCCGACGCCGTCGCCACGCGCCGGCCGGCGCTGGCGAAGCCGATGACCTGCGCGTCCGTGCGCTGCAGGATGATCTTCTCCAGCCCGTCGAAGGCTCCGCCGCAGATGAACAGGATGTTCCGCGTGTCTACCTGGATGTACTCCTGCTGCGGGTGCTTGCGTCCGCCCTGCGGGGGCACCGACGCGACCGTGCCCTCGAGGATCTTCAAGAGCGCCTGCTGCACCCCTTCCCCCGAGACGTCGCGCGTGATCGAGGGGTTCTCGCTCTTGCGCGCGATCTTGTCGATCTCGTCGATGTAGATGATGCCGCGCTCGGCCTCGGCCACGTTGTAGTTGGCCGCCTGCAGGAGTCGCACGATGATGTTCTCGACGTCCTCGCCGACGTAGCCGGCCTCCGTCAGCGTAGTGGCGTCGGCGATCGTGAACGGCACCTGGAGCACGCGCGCCAGCGTCTGCGCGAGCAGCGTCTTGCCGACGCCGGTGGGGCCGATCAGCAGGATGTTCGACTTCTCGATCTCGACGTCGTCGTCGGAACGCGAGTTGATCCGCTTGTAGTGGTTGTAGACCGCGACCGCGAGGCTCCGCTTGGCGTCCTCCTGGCCGATCACGTACTGGTCGAGATGCGACTTGATGCCGGTCGGAGTGGGCAACTCCTGCAGGGGAGCAGCCTGGCCCTGAAGAGCTTCTTCCTGGAGGATCTCGTTGCAGAGCTTGATGCACTCGTTGCAGATGTAGACCGACGGCCCGGAGATGAACTTCTGGACGTGCTCCTTGCTCTTGCCGCAGAAGGAGCAGCGCAGCTCGTCGGAGCCCCTGCCGCCGCTACGGTTGTCGTATCCGCCGGCCATCGTTACGCCTTCTCGCTCTCCTCGAGGGCCTCTTCGTCCCGTTCCGCCCCCGCGCCGTCGCCCCGGGCCCCGTTCGCTCCGGGTCCCTTCTGCTCCTGATGGGCCAGAACTGCATCAACCATGCCGTATTCCCGGGCATCCTCGGAGCTCATCCAGAAGTTGCGCTCCATGTCGAGCCGCAGCCGGTCGGCGTCCTTGCCGGTGTGCTTGGCCAGGATCTGGATCTGCTGCTCCTTGAGGTGCAGGATCTCGCGGGCCTGGATCTCGATGTCGGTCGCCTGGCCCTGCGCGCCGCCCAGCGGCTGATGGATCATGACCCGGGAGTGCGGCAGCGCGTAGCGCTTGCCGGTCGTCCCGGACGCCAGCAGCAGCGCGCCCGCCGAGGCGGCCATCCCCATGCACATCGTCGACACGTCGCACTCCAGGTACTGCATCGTGTCGTAGATCGCCAGCGCCGCGGAAGCCACGCCGCCGGGGCTGTTGATGTACAGGTTGATGTCCTTCTCGGGCGCCTCGGCCTGCAGGAACAGCAGCTGCGCGATCACCAGGTTGGCGATCTCGTCGTTGATCGGCGTGCCGAGAAAGACGATCCGGTCCTTGAGCAGCCGCGAATAGATGTCGTACGACCGCTCGCCGCGTCCGGTTCGTTCCACCACGATCGGGATCAGGGGCATCGAGTTCTCCTCTTTCGTTACCTATGATACTGATGGGCCGGGAAAGGGGTTCCCCTGCCTAGGCTTCCACCGTGGTGATCTCCGAGCGCTCCCGCAGCCAGGTGAACACCCGTTCCATCGTGAGATGGTACCTGAGGTCTTCCGGATCGCCCCGCTCGAGCCCGGAGGCCCGGACGTCCTCGTCGGTGGCCTCCAGCCCCTCGCGCTCCGCGACTTGCTCCAAGATATAGTGGCGGCGCAACGCGCGCTCGGCCCCCGGCCTGAGCACCCCCAGCAGCTCCTCCCGTCGCTCCGCGGGCACCCCGCCGCCCAGCGGCCCGCCCGGGTCGGACATCATGTTGGCCAGATACCGGTCGATCATGCTCTCCGGCAGATCGATGGGGTTGGCGGCGATGATCTCGTCGATCAGGGTCTCGTTGGCCTCCCGCTGGAACTGCTGCTCGACCTCTTCCTCGAGGTTCGCGCGGATCTTCGCCCGCGCGTCGTCGACCGTGGCGAAGCCGCCGATCTCGGCGGCGAACGCATCGTCGAGCGCGGGCAGCTGCCGCTCGCGGACCTCCGAGACCGACACCTGGAACTCGCGCGTCGTCCCCCGCAGCGCCTCGTTGGGGTGATCGTCCGGGAAGCCCACGCGGATCGTCTTCGCGGTCCCCGGCGTCACGCCGCTCAAGCCAGCCTCGAAGTCGGGCAGGAGCGCCTCGTGGCCGAGGACGACCTTGTGGTTCTCCACCCGCTCGCTGACCCGCGGCGCCCCGTCCGGACCCAGTGGTACCGAGTCGAAGACGACCATGTCGCCCTCCGCCGCCGGCCGCTCGACCGGCAGCCAGTCTGCGCGCTCCTCGCGGAGCCGCTCCAGCACCCGTTCCACGTCGTCGTCGGTCAACCGGTGGCGGCCCGTCTCCACGCGGAAGCCCGTCGTGCGCCCGAGCTCGATCCGCGGCTTCACGTCCACCTCGGCCGTGAACGAGAGCGCGCCCTCCGGGGTCCAGCGTACGTCGTGCACGTGAGGCGGGGAGATGGGCTCCAGGCCGCGGATCGCGACGCCGGCGGCGTAGCCCTCGCGGATCAGGTCCTTGAGCACCTCTTCCTCGATCTCCTGGGCGTACTGCTTCTCGACCAGCTTGGCCGGCGCCTTGCCCGGCCGGAACCCCTTGAGGCGCGCCCGTTTGGCGATGTCGCGCACGTGCCGGTCCCGGAACTGCCCGGCGACCCCCGCCGGCACCGTCAGCGCCAGGCGCCGCCGCCAGCGCTCCAGGTCCTCGACCTCGACCTGGACGTCGATCGTTTCGGTGTCGGTGTCCTGGCGCATCGGGTCTTCCGGGCTGGATGGTGGTGCGAGAGGAGGGACTCGAACCCCCACGGCCGAAGCCACAAGCTCCTAAGGCTTGCGTGTCTACCAGTTCCACCACTCTCGCGCTGGGTGGGACGATGGCCGGGCCGGAATATAGCGGCGGGCGTCGGCCGGACGCCCGCCGCCGGAAGAGGCTAGTTCGGCACGCGCAGGGGGCGGAACAACTGGTTGTCCCCCAGCGGGTAGTAGATCCGCAGGTAGACGATCTGCCCCGGCTCGAGCTCCGACACCGCGGCCTGGTACTCGGCCAGGCTCGTGACCCGCCGGTCGCCGACCTGGGTGACGATGCCGCCGAACTGGATGCCGGCGTCGTCGGCCGCGCCGAGCGGATCGACCTCGCGGATGTAGACGCCCTGCGGGATGCTGGCGCTCGAGAGATTCAGCCGCCGGACGAGACTCTGGCGCATGGCCGGCGTGAGGTCCTGGACGCCCATGCCGAGAGCCGACTCGTGGACTTCGCCCTCGGCGGCCGTCGGGCCCTCGTCGGCCGAGGCCAGCAGCGGCGCCGTGGAGCTCGAAGGCCGCTCGCCGAGCTTCACGCGCACGTTCCGCCGATCCCCGTCGCGCCACACGACGAGCTCGACCACGTCGCCCGGCTGATGGAAGGCGATCGCTTCCTGCAGCTCGCTCGGCGTCTCGACCTCCTGGCCGGCGACCTCGAGCACGACGTCCTGGAGCTCCAGGCCGGCTTCCCGCGCCGGGTTCTCCTGCCCGGGCAGGTCCGTGAACCCGTCGATCCGGACGCCCGCGATCGAAGGCAGATCGAGCGCCTCCTGGTCGAGCGGAGTGACGGCCTGGATCTGAACGCCCAGCACGGCGCGCTGCACCTCGCCGGTCTCGATCAGCTGCTCGGCCACGCGGCGCGCGATCGAGATCGGCACCGCGAAGCCGTATCCCTGATAGAAACCGTTGCGCGAGGCGATCGCCGTATTGATCCCGATCACCTGGCCGTCGATGTCCACCAGCGGTCCGCCGGAGTTGCCCGGATTGATGGCCGCGTCGGTCTGGATGAAGTTCTCGATCGCGTACGGATTCTCGGTATTGTCGATGATCCCCATGTTGCCGCGGCCGATCGCGCTCACGATCCCCGCCGTCATCGTGAAGTCGAGGCCGAGCGGATTCCCGAGCGCCAGCACCCATTCGCCGACCTGCACGCCGCCGTCCGTCGCCAGCCGCGCGACCGGCAGGTCGTCGGCGTCGATCTTGATGACCGCGATGTCGGTGGAGGGGTCGGCGCCGACGACCTGGGCGTCGTAGGCGCGCCGGTCGTTGAGCACGACCTCGAGATCCTCCATGCCGTTGACGACGTGATTGTTCGTCAGGATGTAGCCGTCTTCCCGGATGATGACGCCCGAGCCGCCGCTGTCGCGGAACAGCTCGTCGGGCAGCTGCTGACTCTCGCCTTCGCCCTCGGGGAACTGGAAGAACCGCTCGAAGGGACCCAGATCGGGCATCCCCTGCTGCCGCGTCACCCGCTGCTGGCCGCGGATGGAGACCACGGCCGGGGTCACGGTCTGGGCGATTTCGATGAACGCGTTGCCGGTCTCACGCAGGGACGCCTGCGTCGTCGGCGCGGTCGCCGTTCCGCTCTGCAGGGCCAGGGTCGTGGGCGTCCACTCCAGCGTGGAAGCGAAGAGCACCCCGATGCCCAGGCAGGCCAGCCCGACGATCAGAACGGTGAGCCGGGTCTTGATGGGATTGAGCATCCGGATAGAACCTCCTGAGGTGAAACTCGCGGATTGTCGGGGGGCAGGCGCCGATGGACTCGGCGAGCCCGTATCCGATTATACGGCCCCGGCGGCCGGGTGTTCCCTGCGGGAAGGCCGGGTGTTCCCTGCGGGAAGGACGGGTGGCGCGGGGGCCGGCGTTCAACCGGCCCCCGCCCGCGTTCTCTGCGCCCCTCGGCCCGAAGCGGGCCGCTACTTCTCCTCGTCGACGACCTCGTAGTCGGCTTCGATGACGTCCTCGTCCTTTTCCTCCGCCGGCTGCTCGCCGGCGGCCTCTTCGGCGCCGCCCGGCTGGGCGCCGCCCGCCGACTGGTACGCCTGGGTCGCGACCTGGTGCCAGAGCTGCTGCAGGTCGTCGGTCGCGGACTGGACCTCGGCGTCGTCGTCCTGCTTGAGCGCCTCGCGCGTCCGCTCGAGCGCGGCCTCGACCTTCGCCTTCTGGTCGCCCGACATCTTCTCTTCGAGGTCCTTGAGGTTCTTCTCGGTCGAGTAGACCAGCGAGTCCGCCTTGTTGCGCAGCTCGACCCGCTGGCGGCGCTCCTTGTCCTCCGAGGCGTGCGTCTCGGCGTCCTTGACCATCTGCTCGATCTCGTTCTCGGACAGCCCGCTGGAAGCCTCGATGCGGATCTTCTGCTCCTTGCCCGTGGCCTTGTCCTTGGCCGACACGTGCAGAATGCCGTTCGCGTCGATGTCGAACGTGACTTCGATCTGCGGGATGCCGCGCGGCGCCGGCGGGATCCCCGTCAGCTGGAAGCGCCCGATCGTCTTGTTGCCGGTCGCCATCTCGCGCTCGCCCTGGAGCACGTGGATCTCGACCGTGGTCTGGTTGTCCTCGGCGGTCGAGAAGACCTCCGTCTTCTTGGTCGGGATCGTCGTGTTGCGGGGGATCAGCGCGGTCATCACACCGCCCAGGGTCTCGATGCCGAGCGACAGCGGGGTCACGTCGAGGAGCAGCACGTCCTTGACGTCGCCCGCCAGCACGCCGCCCTGGATCGCCGCGCCCACAGCCACGACCTCGTCCGGGTTGACGCCCTTGTGGGGCTCCTTGCCGAACAGCTTCTTGACCGTCTCCTGGACCTTCGGGATGCGCGTCGAACCGCCCACCAGGATCACCTCGTCGATGTCGTCGGGGGTCATGCCGGCGTCCTGGAGCGCCTTCTTGCAGGGCCCGACCGTGCGCTCGATGAGATCGTCGACCAGCTGCTCGAACTTGGCCCGCGTCAGCGTCAGGTGGAGGTGCTTGGGGCCCGACTGGTCGGCCGTGATGAAGGGCAGGTTGATGTCGGTCTGCTGGGTCGAGGAGAGCTCCTGCTTGGCCTTCTCGGCCGCCTCCTTGATCCGCTGCAGCGCCATCGGGTCCTTCTTGAGATCGATGCCCTCCTGCTTCTTGTACTCCTGCGTGATCCACTCGATGACGCGCTGGTCGAAGTCGTCGCCGCCGAGGTGCGTATCGCCGTTGGTGGCCTTGACCTCGAACACGCCCTCGCCGAGCTCGAGGATCGAGATGTCGAAGGTGCCGCCGCCTAGGTCGTAGACGGCGATCTGCTCGTCGTGCTTCTTGTCGAGGCCGTAGGCCAGCGACGCCGCGGTCGGCTCGTTGATGATCCTGAGCACCTCGAGGCCCGCGATCTTGCCCGCGTCCTTCGTGGCCTGGCGCTGGCTGTCGTTGAAGTACGCCGGCACCGTGATGACCGCCTTGTCGACCTTCTGTCCGAGATAGTCCTCGGCGGTCTGCTTCATCTTCTGGAGGATCATGGCCGAGATCTCTGGCGGCGTGAACGTCTTCTCCTGGATCTTGACCTCGACCTGCCCGTTCTTGCCGCCCACGATCTCGTAAGGGACCTGCTCGGTCTCGGTGCCGACCTCGTCGTACCGGCGGCCCATGAAGCGCTTGATCGAGAAGATCGTGTTCTGCGGGTTGGTGATCGCCTGGCGCTTCGCGACCTGACCGACCAGGCGCTCGCCGTCCTTGGTGAAGGCGACGACCGAGGGGGTTGTGCGGGAGCCCTCGGCGTTGGGGATGACGACCGGGTCGCCGCCCTCCATGACCGCCACCACCGAATTCGTCGTCCCGAGATCGATGCCGATGACCTTGCTCATGTCACAATCCGCCTCTCGTATGGGAACCGCTGGTCCGCTGCGTCTCGTGCCATGGGGAAAGCAAAGGCCGTGCCGCTCGAAAATCTGCCGTTATGGCAGGCAGTTGACGCGGGGTCCTTCGCTCCCTACTCTGCGGGCGTGCACTTCGCGCGCGTTCTCGGACCCCTCGTCGCCACCGCCAAGATCCGTCCGCTGCAAGGCTATCGCCTCCTGTGGATCGAGCCGACCGACGCCCGCGGGCAGGTCTCGGGCGACCCGCTCGTCGCGGTCGACACGGGGCAGTACAGCCACGGCGAGTGGGTCTACTTCGTGACCAGCCGCGAGGCGTCGCTACCGCTCCGGGACAGCTTCTGTGCGGTCGACGCCGCGATCGTGGGGAAGGTGGACCGCGTGGACTTCGGGAACGGCGACTCGGTCGCGGGGGCGCCATGATCCTCGCGCGCGTGATCGGCACGCTGACGTCCGCCGACAAGGACCCTGAGCTCCGCGACTACAAGCTCCTCGTCGTCCAGCCGCTCGGCCTGGACGACGCATCCGAGGGCGAAGAGCTGATCGCCGTGGACCGCGTCGACGCGGGGATCGGGGAGAAGGTGCTCATCGTCAAGGAGGGGAACGCCGCGCGCCAGATCACCGGCCGCGACCGGGTGCCGATCCAGGCCGTGGTCGTCGGCGTGGTCGATCACGTAGACTGGCTCGCGGGCCTCGAGCCCTAACCGGAGACATCACGCCATGGCACGAAGCGCGTTCGAGCTCGATCGCCTCGCCGACCTGATCGCCGAGGAGCTCCAGCGTCAGACCGCGGCGCATCACGACGGCCATCACGACTGCGCCACCGGCGAGTGCGGCGCCGACTGCGACGGCGCGCACTGCGTGGCCCACTGCCCCGAGAAGGTGCGGCGCCTGGTCGAGTGCGGGGTGGAGCGGGTCTCCGCGGGTCCCGGCGTCGGGGCGTGCGACAACGTGCTCGCGCGGATGATCGATCACACGCTCCTCTCTCCGACGGCGACCCGCGGGGACGTCGAGGCGCTGTGCGACGAGGCGCGGGAGAACTGTTTCGCCAGCGTGTGCGTCAACCCGTACTGGGTGCCGCTCGCCAACGAGAAGCTGGCCGAGTCTCCGGTCCGCGTCTGCACCGTGATCGGCTTTCCGCTCGGCGCCAACCGCCCCGAGACCAAGGTCTACGAGGCGATCCGCGCGGTGGAGGACGGCGCGGTCGAGCTCGACATGGTGCTCAACTCCGGCGCGCTTCGCTCGGGCGACTACACCGCCGCCGAGCGCGACATCGCCGGCGTCGTCGAGGCCGGTCGCGGACGCGCGATCGTGAAGGTGATCCTCGAGACCGGCCATCTGACCGACGAGGAGAAGGTCAAGGCGTGCGTGCTCGCGCGGCGCGCCGGCGCCCACTTCGTCAAGACGTCCACCGGGTTCGGAAAGGGCGGAGCGACCGAGGAGGACGTCCGCCTCATGCGACGGGTCGTCGGCCCGAAGCTCGGCGTGAAGGCCTCGGGCGGCGTCAAGGACCAGCCGACGGCGATCCGCATGATCGAGGCCGGCGCGACCCGCATCGGCGCCAGCGCCGGCATCCGGATCGTGCACGGCAACGGCGCCGGCCCCGAGCGCGCTTACGGCGCCGAGGCGCCCGTTGTACCCGCCGACCGGCCCGCTGCGACCGCCGCGCCCGCCATCCGCTCGACCGTGATCCCCGCGCCCCGGGCGACGATCCACCGGCTCCGGTGACCGCCGGGGCGGCTCGCCCCGGTGACGATTCCGTTTCCGAGGCCGGCATCCTCGCGGTGATCCCGGCGCACAACGAAGC
>DATFFS010000250.1:0-22015 GCA_035249945.1 Gemmatimonadota bacterium | reverse complement strand
TCCAGGAAGCGCCGCGCGCGGCCGATCGCCTGGGCAGGATCCTGCTGGCCCTCGGCCTCGAGCTCGGCCACGGTCGTGGCACCACCGCCCGCGCCGAACTGGATGCCCACTTCTGGCTTGGCCTTGAGCCCCGCCTTCTGCACCGCCTCGATCAGGCGCAGCCAGTCATCGGTCGGCAGCGTGATGAAGCCGGCTGAGATCTCGATGATGTCGAAGCCGTAGTCGCTGCACTCGGCGATGTAGTCCCCGACCGCCGGCGAGCCCTGCGTCAGGACGTATTCCAGAAAGCCTCCGGTGGAAACGAGGACGTCGTTCGCATGGCAGATCTCGATCAGCCCCTCGACCGCCTTCCTGGGCATGAGCGAGAACGATCCTCCCGCGAACTTGAGCGCGTCGACGTAGGGTCCCATCGTCTCCAGGACGTCTTCCAGATAGCGTGGTCCCATGACCGCGTAGTAGGGGCCGCGGATCTCGGTGATTCCCCGCGTGCGCGGCTTCCCTTCCCGCTCGTTCGTCTTGAGGAACCGGAAGCCGCGATCCACGCCGGCCGCGTTCCCCGGAGTCGCTGTCTTCTTCCTGTTCGCCATCCCGTCCTCCGATCGAATGCGCCTCTCGGCGATCGAATGCCCGGCCCGTTACCCGGCGCGCGCGAGCAGGCCCGCCAGATGCGATGCCGGCCGCTCGTCGAGCTCCTGGATCGCCGCCCGGATCCCGGATCCCAGCTCGGGATCGAGCCGCAAGCCGGCGAGCCCCTCGAACTTCGCTGCTACGGTCTCCCAGCGCATCGGCCGCGTGAGAAACCCTTCGTAGTCCCGCTTCTCGATCTCCAGCACCGCGCCGGTTCGAAGCCGGATCGCGACCCGGCACGGCATCTCCGCCGGGAAGCGGCGGCTGAAATCCTCGCGCGGACGGACCGTCACCTTCCGGAGCAGCGTCTGCACGTCCTCGCGCAGGATTCGCTCGGGCTCGTACTGCTGAGGCAGCACCTGCCCGTCGAGGAGCGCCACCGCGACCATGTAGTGCAGGCTGTGATCGGCCTCTTCCTTGGTGCCGACGATCGTCTTGTCCCCTTCCTCGCCCCCGCCGATGATGTGGAAGGCCACGTCGAAGGTCTCGATCTCCACGCGCTCGATCGCCGCCGGGTCGATCGCGTGGCGATCCCGCAGCTCGAGCGTCCCCTCGAGGGTCGACTGCGAGTGGATCTCGGCATTGTAGCGCTTGAGGATGGTGCGGGTTACGCGATCCAGCCCTTCCGTCTCCCAGTCGATCTCGAAGGAACCGGCGATCGACTCCTCGAACCCCTTGTTCCCCTCGAAGACCTCGGACGGCCCGGTGATGCCGCGCATGGCCAGGAAGGCCGCGTGGACGCCGGCGAAGGCGGCATTCGGCGCGGCCAGTCCCTTCCAGTGGCTTAGGGCGCCCGTGCGAGTCACGCGCAGCGCATTGAAGGCTGTACCCGCGATGGCGAGGGCGTTGGCCGTGCGCGCGGGATCGAGTCCGAGCGCCCTGGCCGCCCCCGCCGCGGCGCCGTAGACGCCCTGCGTCGTATGGTCGAACCCCCGGTCCCGAACCGGCGCTTCGTCGGAGAGCCGGCACTGTACCTGATAGGCGACCGCGAGCGCGGTCAGCAGGTCCCGCCCCGTCCCCCTCGCGTACTCTGCTGTGGCCAGCGCCGCCGACAGGTTGTCGCTGGGATGGCAGGTCTCGCCCGGAGCCAGGTAGCTGTCGTTGAAGTCCAGATAGCGGACGAGGGCGCCGTTGTAGAAGGCGGCCCGGTCGGGCGCCGTGCGCCCCCCGCCGATCAGCGTGCAGCGCTCGGCGCCGCCGAAGTCGTCCAGGTGCTCGCGGATCATCCGCACCGGCTCTCCGTCCAGCGCGCCGATCGCGCAGCCCATCGAGTCCAGGATCCGGATCCGGAGCTGGTCGCGCGCTGCGTCGGGAACGTCCTCCCAGCGCGCGCGCGCGACGAACGCAGCCATTCGCTCGACCTCGGTCACGATGATTCCCGACCCCCTCCCGTTCGGCCAACCTACATCGTGACGACTCGCCGTCTCAATGCCCCATGCCGGCCGCCAGCACGGTCTCGCCCACCTGGAGCAGGCCGACCGCACCCTTGTCGGCGTCCGCGAACGCGTGGGTCACGAACGCGTACACGCCTTCGCCGCTGGCGCCTTCCTCGAACACTGCCTCGAACACCGCGCCACCCCCGGCGGGGACGCCGTACGTCTGGACGCCAGCGAGCGCATGGGTTGGGTTGCCGTCCGGATAGACGCGATCGAACACCGCGCCCACTACGTGAAAGTCGCTCGAAAAGTTGGGGCCTGCGTTGACGACGAAGAACCGCACGCGATCACCCAGCTCGGCCGTGAGCGGATGGTCCTTGTACTGGAAGGCCTTTCCGTTGAACACGACGTAGCTCGCATCGCGGTCGCGGGCTGCTTCGAAGTCAGGCCCGGCCGGCGAATCCTCCGCGGCGTGCCCGGCCGCAGGATCCGTCGGGTCTGCTTCGGTCGGATAGAACTCGCTCTGGACGAGGACGAACTCCTTGTCGGCCTCGGTGCCCCAGCCGTCTTCCGGGTCGACGATGATCGCCAGGTACATCCCCTGCATGATGTGCAGGAGCACCGGCGGCGTCCCGCAGTGGACCATGAACACGCCCGCGTCGCGCGCCTCGAACTCGAACGTCAGCTCCTCGTCGGGGCCGATCGTGCGAAACGCCTCGTTCATCGGGATGCGCGCCGAATGGAGGTCGATAGAGTGGCCCATGGGCGATTCATTGACGAGCGTGATCCGCACCGTGTCGCCCTGGCGCACGCGCAGCACCGGGCCCGGAACCGTGCCACCGAACGTCCACCCCTCGTACGTCTTCCCGTCGGCGATCTCGATCGTCTCGTGCGTCATCGGGATGCGGAACTCCTTGATGCGCGCTGCCGACGGCACCGGTGCGGTAGCGTCGTAGGCGGGGGCGAGGGCGGTCCGCACGACACCATAGTCGACGCGCTGGATCCCGTCGTCGCGGCGGGCCGCCGTGATCGCCAACGCCGCGGTGGTCGCCGCCAGCAGTACCCCCGCGCCCCAGATCGAACCCTTGACCGACATCGTTTCCTCCATGCGTGATGGTGATTGCGTTCACCCGATGGCGGAAACCTAGAGATGCGGGGGGCGGTGCGGCGTCGGGATGGGGCCGGCCGATTCGGTGGTGAAAAGCCGGGGGTCCCGTAGGGGAAATCCCGACACGGACGATGTCGAGTTTTGGCGGGAACGTGTGGGAATCGAACCCACCCCGGGCGCGACGAGCGCGCCCGATGACGGTTTTGAAGACCGCAGGGGCCACCAGACCCCCTCCGCTCCCGCAGGCTACCCGACTTTCTCGATCCGCGTGACCATGCGGAGGAAGCCCTCGACCCGCACGCGGTCGCCCGGAGCGACATCGCCGGCGATCCCTTCCGGGCCGAGGCGCGCTCCGATCCGGCGCGTGAGGTCCTCCGGCGCGGCGGGATCGGCAATCACGACGTCGACGTACTCGTCTCCGTGGATGGAGACGCGCGTCAAAGAGATCACGATCCCTTCCTGTCCTGGCACGATCACCATGCGCTGGAAGCTAGAGCGGGGACTGCTGCAAGCAATGTCTCGCCGGTGTGCGGCCGGTTGTCGGCCTCGGGTCTCCCGGATACGTTACGAAACGGCCGCCGCACTTCGTTCACCCCGCGGGAGTCACCCGGCAGAGGAGATGCCGATGGAGCCGAAGAACCTGAAGGATCTGGAGATCGGAGCCACGCTCATGCTCGCGAGCGAGATCCAGGAGCGGACCAGCGTGAGCCAGGTGTATGAGAAAGTCGACGACACGACGGTTCGCCACCTGGAGACTGGCGACACCGTCGCGGTCCCTGCCGACGAGATCGTCTACCCGTTCGAGCCGGATCACGCCGCGCGCAGACCCTGACGCTCCGACGCAGGATCGAGTCTTCCTAGCGCTCCACTTCGCGCGTGCCGGTCAGTCGCCAGGCGATCGCCACGAAGATCGCGAACCCCACGGTGCTGACGGGACCACCGGCCGCGAGGAGCCACTGTCCCAAGCTTCCCTGCCACGGCCGCACGAGCCATCCCGATACGAGCAGCGCGAGACCGGCGTTCTGGATCCACAGCTGCCGCATGGCCCATGCGGCTTGCCGCTCGCTCAGCGGCGTGCCCACGAATCGCGGCAGCACATGGTAGCCCACTCCGAAGACGAACATCGACAGGAAACCGAGCACGTTCGCGTGCGCGTGCGCGGGCCGGAACACCAGGTGCTCGGCGGGCCACCACACCATCCCGAGCCCGATCGCGATCCCGAGGACGATCCAGACCAGGCTGGAGCGCAGGAATCCCCGGACGTAGGGGGTGAGCATGCCTTCCCGGTCAGACCGTGACCGGCGCCTGAAGCCCCCGGCAGGCGAGGAGCCGCTCGATCGTCTGGCCGACCTTGTTGTTCGGTGTGGAGGCGCCGGCGGTCAGGCCGACGGTCACGGGCCCGTCGGGAAGCCAGCCCGCGGTGACGATTTCCGCGTCGGAGGCCACGGGCTTGTGCCGGATGGCATCCGTTCCCTCGATGCAGGCAGAGTCGTCGATGTGGAAGGTCGGCACGACCTGCTCGCAGATGCGGGCCAGGTTGTTCGTGTTGCTCGAGTTATACCCGCCCAGGACGAGCATGAGGTCGGGCGGATCGGCCAGCAGATCGACGACCGCATCCTGCCGCTCCTGGGTGGCCGAGCAGATCGTATCGAGCGCGCGGAAGTGCTGGTCCAGGGACTCCTCACCGTAGCGATCGGCCATCGCCCGGCGGAACTCCTCCTCCACCGCCTCGGTCTCGCGCATCAGCATGGTGGTCTGGTTCGCGACTCCCACGCGGGCGAGGTCACGCCGGAAATCGAACCCGGGGCTGGTCGCGTTCGCGAACCGCTCGGCCAGCGCGCGCTCGTCGCCTCCGTTCCGGATGTAGTCGGTCACCAGAGCGGTCTCGGCGAGATCGCGGACGATCAGGTAGGCACCGCCTTCCTGCTCGAGTGCACGGGAAGCCGTGGCCCGCGTCTCCTCGTGGTAGTACTTGCCATGGATGATCGCCGTGAAGCCGTCGCGCGCGAACCGTTCGACGGTCTTCCATACCAGCAGCACCGAACCGCATGTGGTATCGACCAGCACGCAGCCGATGTCCCTCAGGCGCCGCATGACCTCGGTCGGCGCGCCGAAGGCCGGCAACAGCACGACGTCCTCGGCGGTCAGGTCGTCATAGGAGACGTCGTCCTTGTAGCGCCCGGTCAGAAAACCGATCCCCATCGCCAGCATTTCGCTGTTGACATGGGGGTTGTGGATCAACTCGCCGGTCAGGAACACGCGCCGGGCCGGGAAGCGGCGGCGCGTCTCGTACGCGTACTGCACCGCCCGGTCGACGCCGTAGCAGTTCCCGAACTCCTTCGCCAGCCGGATCGTCAGGTCTCCGACCTCGAGGCGGTGCCCCCCCTCGACCACGCGGTTGACGAGGTCCGAATGATAGGCGCGCTCGAGCTCGGCCGAGACCTCTCCCTTGAGGCCGAAGCCCTTGCGATAGTACAACTGTTGCTCGCCGATGAGATCGCTCACGACGACGAAGCTAGACCCCCCTCCGAGCCCCAGCAAACGGAGGGAGACCGCGCGCTTTCCGCCCGCCGGGCCGGCCCCCTCCCTGGCCGACCCTACACGTCCAGCCGCGCGGCCCCTCCGCATCGCCGGCCCGGCCGCTCCGCTCCCCGGATGCTTCCGAAAGCCGGCAAGCTTCTCGATAGCAGAATCCGGGCCGCGCGCGTTTTGCCTGCAGAAAGTGCCGGGGTCGTGGCGCACCGCCGCCGCGCCATGACGAACCGTCGACAGGGCAGTGTCAGCCGATCGGGAAGCGGGCGAGAGCCGTGTGGCGGGCGCCGCGCGGGCCAAGGTCGCTGCGGTACAGGACCATTTCGGGGATCGGCTCGGCTTCGCCGCCCGGCGTCCACTCCCGGACGGCGCCGGCCGCACGCCCGGCTCTCTGCCGGCCGCGGACGCGTCCAAGGGTCAGGTGCGGCGTGAAGCGGCGCTCCTCCGCCTCGAAGCCGGCCGCGCGGGCTGCCGCTTCGACGGCGGCAGCGAGCCGCTCGACCCGCCCTCCGCTCTCGATCGCGAGCCAGAGCACCCGCGCGCGGCTCCAGCCCGGGAAGGCGCCGGTAGCCCCCGGCCGGGCGCGAACGGGAGCGGCCGCTTCGGCCACTTCGGCGAGCAGAGCCGAAAGGCGCTTGAGCGCGGCCGGCTCGGCGTTCCCCAGGAAGCGCAGGGTGACGTGCACGGCGGCGGGGTCGGCCCACCCCACGTCGGCGTCCAGGGCCTTCCACTCGCCGATCTTCCGCGCGATGGCGGCGCGCAAGCCGGGCGGACAGGGGAGCGCCACGAATGCCCGTACGCCCGTCACGTCCGCATCGCCGTCACGCGCGATCCGCCGTCACCCTGTCCGCGCGTCGCACCAGTCGCAGATTCGCTCGTACACGATCTCGCGGTCGACGTCGTTCAGGATCTCGTGACGGGCACCGGGGAGCTCGACGACCGACACGTCGGCGCCGGTTTCCGCCGCCCACGCGAGCGCCGCTTGGGTGTCGGTCACCGCGTCCTCGGGAGCCAGCAGGAACAGGAGCGGCAGCGTGACATCCAGCGGCCCCGCACGCGCGATCTCGATCGCCTCGCCGATCCCGACGAGCGCTCGGGGCGTGATCTTTCCGTGGCGCAAGGGATCTCTGCGCCAGGCCTCGATCCGCTCCGGGTCGGCGGTAAGCTTCTCGACCGCCGGCCGGCGCGGGAGCGAGACGCGCGGCGCGGCTCGCGCGAGCGTCCGGAACAGGGCCCGCTTCCACCGCGGCACCTCCTCGACGATCCCCAGCGGCGGACTCGACAGCACCGCCCCCCGAACTCCCGGCGGCACGCCGCCGGCCGCCCACCGCAGCGTGACGAGGGCGCCTAGGCTATGCGCCACCACGAACAACGGCAGTCCCGGCCAGCGCTCCCCCACTACCTCGACGAACCGCTCCAGATCGCCGACCAGGTCGTCGAACGCGAAGTCGCCGCGCTTTCCCGGCGTGCGCCCGTGCCCGCGCTGGTCGATCGCCGCCACGTGGTACCCTCTCCCGACCGCGTACGACAGCCATTCCTCGTACTTGGCGAAGTGCTCTCCGAGCCCATGGACGAAGACCTGGACGCCGCGCGCGACGGCGGCGTCGCGGACGTCGAAGTGGATCAGCGCGCCGTCGGCCGCGCGAAAGAAGCACCGCTCGGCGCGTAGCGTCATCCCTCCGCCCCCGTAGGCTGGAGCTGCCGCCAGAGGAGCGCCAGCGCGGCCACGGTCGCCCGTCGCCGGACCTCCCTTCGCCCGCCGGGATAGTCGAGCTTCCGGACCTCGGTTCCGGCCGGCGTCTCGACGCCGATCCATACCAACCCCACCGGCTTCTCCTCGCTCCCGCCGGCGGGTCCGGCGATCCCCGTGACCGCGCAGGCGACCTCCACGCGGAGGGCCCGCCGCGCGCCGACCAGCATCGCGCAGCACGTCTCCTCGCTCACCGCGCCGTGGCGCGCCAGCGTCTCGCGCGGCACGCCGAGCAGCGCCTCCTTGGCCTCGTTCGCGTAGGCCAGGATCCCCCCGACGAACCAGGCGCTGGAGCCGGCCACCGAGGTGAGCTCCGCGCCGAGCTCGCCGGACGTCATCGATTCGGCCACCGCGACCTTCCAGCCGCGCGCGAGGAGCTCCCTCCCCACCGCCTGCGGCAGCGTGTCGCCGTCGATCCCGTAGTACCAGGGCGTCGACAGGCGCACGACCTCGCCCGCGAGCGCCTCCAGCCGGCGGTCGGCCTCGACCCGTGAATGCCCGGCCAGCGTGAGCCGCACGTCGACCATCCCCAGATGGGGCAGGAAGGCGACCTCGATCGGGCTGGTCTCGGCGAGCACCTCCTGGAGCCGCTCCGCCAGCGCGGACTCCCCGATCCCCGCGGTGTGCACCGTGCGCGAGCGCACGACCGGCGCAGCGTCGCCGTTGGCGGCGACCAGGACGGGCAGCACGCCCTCCTCGAGCAGCGCGCGCATTTCCGCCGGCACGCCGGGAAGGACGAAGAACGTGGAGCCGCCGCCGCTCTCGATCACGAGGCCGGGCGCGGTGCCGTGCCGGTTGGGAATCACGCGCGCGCCGCGCGGCACCTCGGCCTGGCACAGGTTCGATGGCGGCATCTTCGCGTACCCGAAGCGGCGGAAGCGCTCCTCCACGACGGCCAGCACCTCGGCGTCGACCTCGAGCGGCGCGTCGAAGACCTCGGCCACGACCTGTCGCGTGAGGTCGTCCTGCGTGGGGCCGAGGCCCCCCGTCGTGATCACCCACCGCGAGCGCTCCCTCGCCTCCTCCAGCGCCTGCCGCATCCGCTCGCGGTCGTCACCCACGACCGTCACGCGGCTCACGCGCGCGCCGATCTCCGCCAGCCGGCGCGCCGCGTATGCGCTGTTGGTGTCGACGGTCTCCCCGAGCAGGAGCTCGTTTCCGATGGCGACGATCTCGACGTCCATCCTGAGGGATTGCTCCTTCACCGCACTAGCCCGCGAGCGCGGGCCACAGCGCGAACGCGGCGGCGCCCAGCAGGGCGGCGATGCCTCCCGCGACCACGTCGTCCAGCATGACCCCCGGCCCGCCGGGCACCGACTCGCACCACGAGACGGGAGGCGGCTTGCCGATGTCGAGCGCGCGGAATAACGCGAGCGCCACCAAGCAGCCCGACAGCCCGGCCGGGACCCCGCTGAGCGCGAGCGCCATTCCCGCCGCCTCGTCGATCACGATGCGGCCGTCGTCGGGACCCAGGTCGCGATCTGCGGGCCCCGCGGCCAGCAGCCCGACCACGGTGAACCCGGCCGCAGCGGCGAGCGCCGCCGTCCGCGACGGCTCCGCCCACCACCACGCCAGCGCGACCAGCGCGGAGGCCAGCGTCCCCGGTCCGGCGGGCCACCAGCCGACGGGACCCAGCGTGGCGATCCACACCGCGGCCCGTTTCACGCCACGGGCCTCGACCACAGGTGACGGTAGCCGACCAGGTAGTCGATCAGCGACAGGATCGTGAGCACGATCACGAACCACATGCCGACCGTGATGACGGCCTGGGTGTACCCCTCCCAGTGCTCCCACGCCGTCCCGGCAGCGCCCCGCTCCGCATAGGCAAGGTTGATCCGCCACACGAGGACCGAGCCGATGAACCAGTTCTGGACCAGAGCCTTGGACTTTCCCCAGCCGCTGGCGGCGATCACCTGACCTCGCGACAGCGCGAAGCGACGGAAGACCGTGATCACGATCTCGCGACCGAGAACGAGGATGACGAGCCACAGCGGGAGGAGGCCGATCCCGTAGAGCGGCACGAACGTGACCAGGACCAGCAGCTTGTCGGCGATCGGATCGAGCAGTTGCCCGAAGCGGGTGATCTCGTCCTTGTCGCGCGCCAGGTTGCCGTCGATCACGTCGCTGATCGCGGCCGCGACGAAGAGCAGGAAGGTCGTCCAGCGCGCGTACAGTCCCGGCTGATAAATGAGCGCGGCGATGATCGGCGTCGCCGCGATCCGGCCCACCGTGATCTTGTTGGGGGTGTTCAAGCCGAAGGCGTCGCTAGGGTGCTGAGTCAGAAGTTCGTTGGCATTCGATGGCCCCTGCATCCCGGAGCGCTGCGTTGCGATTCGTCGCAATAGCTCTGCTATTCCTCCTCATCGCGCCTTGCACTCCTGGCGCAGGGACCCGCTCGGTGCTTCAACGAACTTCTGACTCAGCACCCTAGAGCTCTCGGCGCCCGGCCAGCGCCTCGCCTACCGTCATCTCGTCGAGGAACTCGAGCGATCCGCCCATCGGGATCCCGCGCGCGATACGGGTGACTCGCACCCCGAGCGGCGCGAGCGCGCGGCGCAGGTAGAGCGCCGTCGCCTCGCCCTCGACGTCCGGATTGGTGGCGAGGATCACCTCCTGCACGTCTCCCTGCCGCACGCGCTCGGTCAGCCGGTCGACGTTCAGCGACTCCGGACCCACACCGTCCAGCGGCGACAACCGGCCGTGGAGCACGTGGTACCGCCCGCGGAACCCGCCGCTCTTCTCGATGACGTGGATGTCGCTAGGCTCCTCGACTACGCAGATGACGGAGTCGTCCCGCCGCGGATCCAGGCAGTGCGTGCAGATGCGTCCCTCGGCGATGTTCCCGCACGTCTCGCAAAAGGAGATCCGATCCTTGACCTGCAGGATGGCGTCCGAGAGCCGGCTCGCCGACTCGCGCGGCTGCTTGAGGATATAGAAGGTCAGGCGGCTGGCCGTCTTACGCCCGATGCCCGGGAGCCTCGACAACTCCTCGATCAGCTGTTCGACCGCCCCCGCCACGCGCTCACATCAAGCCTGGAATGGGCATGCCGCCTGTCAAGCGCTTCATTTCCTCGTTCGCCATCTCGCCCGCGCGCGCCAGCGCTTCGGATACGGCGGCTACAACGAGGTCCTCCAGCATCTCCACGTCCTCGGGGTCCACCACCTGCCGATCGATACGCAGCGAGACCAGCTCCTGCCGGCCGTTGACGACCGCGGTCACCATACCGCCGCCGGCGGACGCTTCGATCCTGCGCTCGCCGAGCTCGGCCTGCATCTTCGATACCTGGCTCTGAATCTTCTGGGCCTGCTTCAGGATGTTCTGCAGATTCGTCATTCCGTTTCCCGGATCTCCTTTCGGTTTCGTCTTCTCTATTACGAACTCGGCCGTACCCTCACCACGCTGGCGTCGAACAGATCCACGACCTGCCGCAGCAGAGGGTCGCCCTTCAGCCGGTCGTCGATCGTCCCGGCCTCGATCTCACGCACGCTGGGACGCTGGCCGCGAGGCTTTCCGGGGTCCGTGACCTCCGGCGCCGGCGCGGCCGCCTCCACGCGGATGCGCCCGCTGAACCCCCAGCGCCTGGCCAGCACGCCGGCCAGCGGATCGAGCATCCCGCGGGCGGACAGCTGCTCCAGCTTGAACTCCGCGCCGTGGGGCAGCGTCAGCGTCACCCCGTCGTCGCGGCAACTCTCGGGCCGCGCCTCCTTGAGCGACGCCGCCACCGTCGGTCGGGCGGCATGGACCTCCTGCACGACCTCGTCCCACGCGGCGAGCAGCGACTCCAGCGTCAGCGGTCCGGCCGTCATCCCGGCCTGCTTCGTACCCCCGGGGCGTGGCGGCGGTCCGGCCGTCTCGGCCTGCGGCCGCGGCGCGGCCGGACCCGCCCTGGAGACCGGCCGGCTGCTCCCCCCGCCCGCCTCCACGGTCCTGAGCGCAGCGTCGAGATCGGCTGTCCGGTCCAGCAGAGCGAGTCGGACGAGCAGCACCTCGAGCACCAGGTCCTGCTGGCTGGAGCGGCGGAACGGCTGCTCCTCCTCGGTAGCGAGCGTCAGCATCCGCAGCAGCCCCTCCGCGCCGAGCGCGGCGGCGGCAGCAGCGTACGCCGCGTGATAGCGCTCGGGCACCTCGGCCAGCCGCGCACCATCGCCGACCGCGAACAGCAGGCAGTCGCGCAGGTGCTCGAGCAGGCCGGCGTAGAACGATTCCAGGTCGTATCCACCCGCGCGCAGCTCCCGCACGAACCGCATGGCGGCGGCCGCGTCGCCCGCGGCCAGGACCTCCGTCAACTCGAGGTAGCGCTCCTCGTCCGGCACCCCGATCAGGCGGCGCAGGGTCGGCAAATCGATCGCGTCGCCGCCGAACGCCACCACCTGATCGAGCAGCGAGAGCGCATCGCGCAAGCTCCCGTCCGCCTTCTTGGCGATCGCGAACTCGGCGCGCTCGTCCAGCGCGAACCCCTCGAGCGCGGCGATGTCGGCCAGGCGCTTCCGGATCGCGTCCAGCGGGATCGGCCGGAAGTCGAACCGCTGGCAACGCGAAAGGATCGTGGGGAGGATCTTGTGCGGCTCGGTCGTCGCCAGCACGAACACGACCCCGCGGGGCGGCTCTTCCAGCGTCTTCAGGAGCGCGTTGAACGCGTCCTTGGACAGCTGATGGACCTCATCGACGATGTAGACCTTGTAACGGCCCTGGGCGGGTGCGTACTTGACCGCCTCGCGCAGCTCCTTGATGTCGTCGATGCCGCGGTTGGAGGCGGCGTCGATCTCGATGACGTCGAGCGAGCGACCAGCGGCGATGGCCACGCAGTTCTCGCACTCGCCGCACGGCTCTCCGGTCACTCCCCGATCGCAGTTGAGAGCCTTGGCCAGCAGTCGCGCGGTCGTCGTCTTGCCGCTTCCGCGCGGGCCGGCGAACAAGTACGCGTGCGCTGTCCGCCCGCGCTCAAGCGCGTTGGACAGCGTGCGCGTGACGTGCTCCTGCCCGATCACGTCGGCGAACGTCGCGGGACGATACTTGAGCGCCAGCGGCAAATGCGTCATCGCGGCGGGATCCTGCTTTGAGGGTGAAAAGGATTCAACGGATCGGACGCCGAGGGGCGTTCAAAACGGCTCAGATGCGAGGCGCGCGACGAGAGGATTCCGAGGCGTACGATCTGTACGCCGCAGGAAGACACGAGGAGCGGAACGACGCAGATGAGCCGTTTTCAACGCCCTTGGAAAAAAACCCCAGGCGGGCCGCAGCGACTCGTCGTCTACGTACCGCTGCTACCTTCCGGTCCTGACGGGGTTGGTAGGTCCGAGCCCTGCGCGCCTGGGGCATGACGGAAGGTATCCGGGGGGACCAAATGCGTCAATTCGCGCGGCACGATCCCGGCGTCGACGCCCGCGGTGGAGCACCGCAGGTCTCCTACCGAAGTCTGCAGCATCCAGCGGCCGTCCCGAATGAAGGCCCCGTGCAGGACCGCGCGCACGTGGCAGCGGTCCGGCGGGCGAGATGCGGGCAACCGGTCGGGCAGCGGACGCAGGACCGGTCGCGGCGGGAGGGTCACGCCAGGAATCCAGGGCTCGTGGGCGATCGTGGCGACGATGGCCGCCGTTTCGATGGCCGCCTCCCCGAGCGCGAATTCCATCCGGGTGGTGCCCCCCGACAGGACCCGGGCCTCGCGACTGACCTCGCGGTAGCCGAGGTACCCGGTCGAGACCTGCTGGAGGCCGATGGGGACACGCTCGATGAAGAACGTACCGTCCCCGCGAGTGACATTCCCCAGGGAAGTCGCCAGGACCCGCACCTGACCTCCCACCAGGGGCTGCCCGGTCGCGGCGTCGAAAACTCGGCCCTCGATGCGGCCGAGGGGTTGAGCCAGGGCGGGCGCATGAAGCGCGACGGCCAGGACGAGGGCCGCTAACGGCCGGCTCATCCGACGTTCCTCAACTGCTCGACGATATGCAGGAGCGCCGGCCCCAGGATCACCACGAACATGGCCGGAAAGATGAACAGGACCAGCGGGAAGACGAGCTTGATCGTGGTCTTCGCGGCCGCCTCCTCGGCCCGCTGGCGGCGCTTCGTGCGCATCGTCTCGGCGTGCATCCGAAGCGATCGCGCGATGGACGTCCCGAACCGATCGGTCTGAACCAGCATGGCAACGAGCGAGCGGACGTCCGGCAGATCGGTCCGCTCGGCAAAGTGCGTCAGGGCATCGTCGCGCGGGACGCCGGTCTTGATCTCCAGGTGCACGAGCGAGAGCTCCGCTCGCATGGCCCGGCTCATGGGACCGATCTCCTCGGACACATGGAGCAGCGCCTGGTTCAATCCCATCCCGGACTCGACGCAGACGACCATCAGATCCAGCGTATCGGGCAGCGCCTTCTGGATCTCCCTGCGTCTGAGGACCGCGCGGCGCGAGACGTACGCGCGCGGGATCACCCATCCGATGATTCCCATTCCCCCGGCCGTCAGCACGATCAGCCCCGGGACCCAGCCGAGCAGGCTGGCGAGCATGCCCACGGCCACTCCCAGAATGAAGGTCAACGCCACGCGCAGAGCGTAGTAGATCGGAACGGCGTCGGGGCGCACGAAGCCGGCTCGCTTCAAGAGCTCGCTCGTCGACTCCCTGGTCGCCTCGGTCTTCACGATGCGTTCGCCCAGGCTCTGAAGAGCCGCTTCCACGCGTTCCCGTGTCACGGACCTGTCTTCCGGCGAAGGATCGATCCCCGCGGCGCGAATCCCTCGCAGCCGCTGACGAACCGCGCGCGGACGGACGACTGCCAGCGAGCCGAGGCCGAAGACCAGCAACGTCACGGAAACGGCTGCGAGAGTGGTGGCCAGGTACAGCATCATGGGTCCTCCGCTTCAAACATCGATGTCGACGATCCGGCGGATCACGAAGAATCCCGTGATCTGCAAGAGCAGTGCGGCGGTGATCAGGACTCTGCCGATTTCCTCGGACCAGAGAATCGACATGTAGTCGCGATTCAACAGGTAGATGAGGACTCCCAGGATGACGGGGAGCACGGCAAGGAGATAGCCGGTGAAGCGGCCCTGGGCGGTGTACACGCGCACCTGCCGCTGGATGGTGAACCGATCTCGGATGGTCCGCGCCAGGTTGTCGAGGATCTCGGCCAGGTTCCCGCCTACCTGGCGCGGTATCAGCACGCCGGTATTGAAGATCCGGACGTCGGCCAGATCGACGCGTTCCGCCAGCCCTGTCAGCGACTCGTCGAGAGACAGGCCGAATTTCTGCTCGTCGAAGACCCGCCGGAACTCCAGTCCCAGAGGATCGCCCATCTCGTCGGCGACCATGCTGAGGGCGGTAGAGAACGCGTGGCCCGCGCGGATCGCCCGCCCGAGCAAATCGATGGCCTCGGGGAACGCCTCTTCGAACGCGGCGATTCGCCTGGCCTTACGGCGGCGCGCATATAGCCACGGCACGGTGCCTCCCAGGATGGCAGGCACGAGCGCCAGCGGCAGGTAGCCGGTGAGGAGGAATCCCAGGGCTCCGCAGGTCAGACCCGAGAGAAGCGTGAACAGCGCGAAGCGTCCGGGCTTCCAGCCCAGCCCGGCCTGCTCGATCAGTCGACGCAGATCCTCCGAGCGGGGTAGCATTCCAGCGAGGACGTCCAGTCGTCCGGGAGAGGCGCCCGCCGTCTCGCGAAACAAGTCCAGCGCGGTGGGCTCGGCGAGGGGCTCCTCGATCGTCCCGACGCGTTCCAGCATCCGCTGCCGGGATCGGCTTCGTCGCCAGGCGTCCCAGAGCATCGTGAGCGCGATCATGCTCAACGCCGCCGCCAATCCGCCGAGCGCGACACTGACCCAGAGCATGAGGGAGCTACTCATCGTCGATCCTCCTCGAGACGCTGCGGGGTTCTTCGCCGGCCTCGGCTGCCCGGTCGGGTGCGGTCTTCATTTCCTCCGGTGGGACGGCCTCCACACTCTGCGAGACGCTCCACGCGATTCGGAACCGGGGTATCCGCGGACCGTCGTCGGGCAGTAGCGCCGGGCTCACGATTCGGCCCCCGCCAGAAGTGCGGGGCGCCGCTGCCAGGAGCGAAATCCCGGCGCCCAGCGGGATCTCTTCTCCGCTTCCGGTCGAACACCCGTGATCTTGCCGACCAGCTCGGCCATCTGACGCTGGCAGGTCGCGGTATCACTCATGACCAGCGGCTCGCCGGTGTTGATCGAGTGCAGGGCGGAGTCGTAGTCGTTCGCCAGGGTCCAGTAGACCTCGAGACCCAGCGCCTTCTCAACGTCCCTGAGCGTGATGTCACCCGCGGAATGAAATCGATTGACGACCACCCGCGGAAGCAGCTCCGGAACGACGCGGTTGAGCACGCGTCGCAGGCGCTGGACGTTGCGCAGCGAGGGGACGTCGATTTGCGTTACGAGGAAGATCTCGGTGGCAGCCCGCAGAGCGGCGGTCGTGCCCGCATCCACGGAGTTCGAGGCATCCACCACCACGTAGTCGTAGAGGCCGCGCAGGAACCCAAGGATCCGCTCCACCTCCTCGGCGCCGATTCCCCGCCCTTCCTCGGGATCGAACGGGGCGGCCAGCAGATCCAGCCCCGAAGAATGGTGCGTGATGTAGGAGCTCAGCAGGTCTTCGTCGATGCGATGGAGATTGCGCGCCAGATCCACGATCCCGTAGCGCGGCTCGACTCCCAGGTACAGGGCCGTATCGCCGAGGGTCAGGTCGAGATCCACGAGCAGTACTCGCGCGCCGGTCTGGCGCCGCAGCTGGATCGCGCAATTGGTGGCCACGGTGGTGGAGCCCGCCCCGCCTTTGGCTGCGCAGAACAGAAGCACCTGGCCCTCGACATCGACACCGGTTGCGCGCGCGTCGCCGGCGAGCTTCCGGGACAGCCGGTTCATGGCCTCTTCGACCGCCGTTCGCGAGAGCGGCTTCTCCAGATACTCCGAAATCCCGGCCCGCATCGCCTCCACCAGGTTCTCCATGGGCACGGCGGTCCCGGCGGCCACAAAACGCATCTCGGGACTGGCTTCCGCGAGGTATCGGGCCACCTTGCATGCAGTCGAGGCATCGCTGTCGAGATCGATGAACACCAGACGCGGCGCGGCCATCCGTATCTTTTTCATCTGGAGTTCCGTCATTTCACGGAACGCCACTCCGAACTCGAGAACCACCTCGAGCGCATCCGTCTCTTCGCCGCAGCGTTTCAGATCCGCGACGAGCGAAACGTCCGTGCTGATCACCGCTGCCGGTACTCGATTCATGCCTCAGCCTCCGTCTTCTCACTCCACCAGATGAACGTACTTGAGCGCCGCGCCCTCGGTCTCAGGGATCTCGCCGGGGACGCCGCTCGCGTACAGAAAGCGCCCGTACACGTCATCGCCGCGCATCTCCTCGATGAAGAAAGCCGTTACGTTGATAATGGTTATCGGCTTCTTGCCAGAGGCGATCTCTTCTCGAGGGTCGTACAGCGGCATGTGGACGATGCGGGGACTACCCTCCCACGAGGGGGCAACGCTCATCGCAACCGAGTCGCCGGCGGGATCCCAGTAGGCGTCGGGATCCTGATCGATGAGGTCCTTCATACCCTGGCGAGTGGGACCGATCATGTTTCCGTTCTCGACCATGTACTGATCGCCGAGCGTCACGATCGTCGGATTGCAGTGCGCGATATTCCAGCGATATCTGTCTCCTCCCGCCGCCGGTCCACCGCCGACCTGCGGGATGTCCCAGGGATAGTACCAGCCGGGCTGGGCGGCCTTCTTGGGGTCTCCCGACTTCAGCAGGATCGGGCGTCCGAAGTCCGCCGTGTAGACCGTTCCCGGAGGGTCGAAGCCGTTCGATGCCGGGATCCCGTCCCGGTAATCGCTCCCGTAGCTCGTCACACCGGGAGCGTAGTAGTCCACGGCGGGATCGAATTGCTGGTCGAGATCCGCGTCATCCCAGGCATCCGGCACGATCCACGGCTTGAGGCACGTCGCGGAGCTGGTGCTGCCCACTGCCGCGGTCGCCTCGGCCGCTACGTCCACCTCTTCCACGCCGAACAGGCGCGCGAACCACGTCGTCATCGCGTTGCCGCGGCTCGCGACGCGCCGAACGGTCGCATGAACCGACATCGCGTTCAGGTCGACCTCGACGTCCCCGTCGAGCAACTCGACAGCCGTGCCCTGGACCGCGTTGAGGGTTCCGAATTCGATCGCAATCGATCGGGCGCGCTCTTCGTCCGGCGCGACGAGAAGCGATCCCGCTCCCGCCAGCGCGGCGGAGTCGGCTGCCCGTTGCGCTTCCGCGCGAGCGTTGTAGAGCATGCCCACGTCGATGGCCAGCGCGGCCATCCCCATGAGGGACGCAATCATCAGGGTGACGAGGACGATCGACGCTCCACGTTCGTTCCGCAGCGGATGGATGAGCCGCGCGCTCATCGGAACTCCGTCACCGTCTTCTCCGAACCGTTGTAGGTGATGACCTGCTGCCCAGACGAGCTGGTCCGAGAAGCCACTCTCGGACGCGGCGCGGGCGCCGGCTGCGCACCCCTGACCAAGCCGCCGACCCGCGAGCCATCGGTGCGAATGCTCTCCTGGTCGAGCGTGCCGCGCAGCGCGAGCTGGATCTGGCCCTGGGTCGCCGCGAGGGTCAGGTCTTCGGCCTCTTCCGGCGACACGAGCAGCGTTATCACTGGCACGGTCTTGGGCGTTCCCTGCGCGTCGGGCTGGGTCGTCTGCCCCGCCGCCAGGGCCTCTACGTTCTGAAGGATGACGCGCGTCACGGCTTCCTGGCGATCGCCGCCGTCGGCGAACGTCGCGAGCACGTCGACCCGGGTTCCCGGCAGAACGAAGCCCGCCACCCCGATCACCTCGTCGACCTTCACGCTGACGGCTCGCATGCCATCGGGAATCACGACCGGGAGCCCACCCCCCTGACCGCGCTCGGCCAGCTTCGACTCCAGCAGCGGTTCGTCCGCGGTGACGTGTGCGATCAGGCCGCGTCCGATGACCACGGATTCGTCGCTGGAATACGAAGCGGGCGCCAGCGAAGCGGGCCATTCGACGACTTTGACGTCGAGGGGCTGCAGGATCGTCCCGGCGGCGAGGTCGCGAGCCGCCACCACGACCGGCCGGGTGCGGGTCGCTTCCGCGGCCACCGATTCCATCGGCTTGCTCAGGTAGTCGAGCACTACGAAGCCGGCGCCGATTCCGGTTACGAGTGCCAGGACCAGTACCATGATCAGTCGCTTGCGCTGCATTTGTTTCCTCCCTTGTGAAACCTCATTCGTTCCTCATCGTGGCGGACGACGTCAGCGTCAATGTCCCCGCGATCTCACCATCCCCGTTCAGCAGATCGATCACCGGTCCGAGAAACGAGAAGGAGTAGGGGTAGCTCACCTCGATCGTCGTGGCGGTTCCCGGCAGCCCGCCCATTCCGGTGACGGTGACCATGGCGCTTCCCGGATCGAGTGCGGCAGCCGTCAGGCGGTCGTCGATCACCTCGTCTACGGTGAATCCGGTGTTGGTCCGGATCACGGCTGCGCGAGCCGCCTCGCGCGCGGCATGTGTGACCGTCTGGCGGACGTTCCATGCGCGTCCGAACTCGAAGATCCCCACTACGAGAGCCATCAGTATGGGCAGCGCCAGAGCCATCTCGGCCAGCGATTGCCCCCGATCTCCGCGCAGGCGGGCGATGACGAGCTGAAGGTGACGCATCACGTTCCTCTCCTCCTCAACCGCTGAACGGCAACA
This sequence comes from Gemmatimonadota bacterium, assembly GCA_035249945.1. GTDB lineage: Bacteria > Gemmatimonadota > Gemmatimonadetes > JACCXV01 > JAHWKZ01 > JAICNR01. The sequence goes on along the minus strand of DATFFS010000250.1, from coordinate 2,921 downwards.
CCCCGACGACATTCTCGTAGAACGCCGCGATTTGTTCGCCTACCAGTGAAAGGACTCCGATCACGACGAGGACGATGAGGGCGGTCAGGATCGCGTACTCGGCCAGATCCTGACCGGTGTCATCGTGGCGAGTGGCGGTGCAGATCTTCAACGGCGCTCTCTCCTTCCAGAGTTCAGGAACAGGGAGCCCCATCCTACAGGAGGCGAGTCGGAGAAGTCTGCTTTTGGGAAGGGCGCTTCCGAAATCGTGGAAGCGAGCGTGCGTTGTGAAGGGGTCGTTAACCGAGGCGCAGCTTCACGTGCATAGCGGTCCCGCCTCCCCGGCGGCGCTGCCATTCGATCGTGCCGCCCCACGATTCGACGATGCGCCGGGTGATGGCCAGTCCGAGGCCCGTCCCTCTCGTCTTGGTGGAGAACGAGGGCTCGAACAGGCGCTCCAGCCCATCCGCCGGAAGGCCGATCCCGTCGTCCAGCACGGAGACCGTGGCCCAACCGGGATCGCCTTCCCAGTCGAGCCGCACCTCGATCGTCCCGGTGCCGTTTCCGAGCACCGCCTCGCGGGCGTTCTGGAGCAGATTGACGAGCACGCGGCGAAACCCCTCCGGGTCGCCGATCAGCGGGCGCGGATCGCCCCTCGTATCGAGGCGATACTCGATCCCCTCCTCGCCGTGCCGGTACAGCGCGACGGTCTCGCGGGCCGCCGCGAGCGCGTCGAAGGGTCCCGTGCGGCCCGTGTCGGTCGCGCCGAAGCGGGCGAAGCTCCCAGCGATCCGCTCGAGCCGTTCGATCTCGGCGAGGACGAGCTCCAGGTTGGCGTGGAACACGCGCTCGAAATCGGGCGCCCGGTCCTCCACCACGCGCTCGAGATGCTGGAGCGAGAGCTTCATCGGAGTCAGCGGGTTCTTGATCTCGTGAGCCACCTGTCGCGCCATTTCTCCCCAGGCGAGCACGCGCTGCGATTGGACGTTCGCTGTGATGTCCTCGAACGCCACGACGACGCCCGCGGCCTCTCCCTCGGCGTCTGCGAGCCGCGTGGCCAGGAGGTGGTAGTGGCGCTCTTCCCCGCCCTGGCGGAGGACGAGGTCACGACCGCCCCGGCGAGGGCGGGTCCGCTGCTTCTCGACCTCGCGCCAGAACGCGGCGGCGGTCCCGTCGGAGCGGACGAGGTCCTGCACCGTGCGGTCGATGACGGCCTGCGGCTCCTGCTCGAGCAGGTCGGCCGCGCGATCGTTGATCAGCCGCACGCTGCCCGCGGCGTCCAGCGCCACCACCCCCGCGCCGACCGCCGACAGGATCGCCTGTACGCGCGACTTCTCGCGCTCGAGCGCGCGCTGGCTCCTGTCCAGGCGCTCGCCCATGGCGTTGAACGAGCCCTGGAGCTGGCCGAACTCGTCCCGGCGTCCGGGGGGCGGCAGCCGGTAGCCCAGGTGCCCCGCCGCGATCTGCCGCGTGCCGCGCTCGAGCGCGGAGAGCGGCCGCGTCATCGCGCGCGCGAGCCACCATCCCACCACGAGCATGAACCCGATCGAGAATGCCGACAGCAGGAACACGCCCTCCCCGAGACGCTGCAGGTCGACGCGCACCCGGTCCTCGCGGATCAGGAGCGGCGTGGCGAGCGAGTATCCCGCCGTCACCTGGGCCCGGTCGAGCGTGCTGTACGCCACCAGGAACGAGCGGTCCCCCAGCGAGGTCTCGTCGAACACGACCGGCTGCCGCACGTCGAACAGGTCGACGTAGACGTCGCCCGGCACCCGGTCCGCGAACAGCTGGGACGCGAAGATCTCGGGGCGGCTCGAGGCCACCGACCGGCCGCGCCAGTGGAGAATGAAGTCCTGCTGGAGGACTCCCGCGATCGCGCGCAGCCGCGCGTCCAGCGCGGGGGTGGTCCCCTGCGTCAGGGTCGCGTCCTCGACGAGCAGATTGCTGGCCGCCGTCAGCGCATCGGCGGCGGCGGTCCGGGCCCCCTCCTCGAGCTCGGCGCGCGTCGCCCGGTATCCGAGAACGGCGTACAGCGCGAGCGGCACGGCCGCCACGGCGAGGAACGCCAGCAGCAGCTGTACGCGGAAGGAGCGCAGCGGGTTGTTCGCGCGGAAGCCGACCCGCCAGCGGAGCCTGGTACGCGCGTCCCCCAGCCGGTCCAGCCCGCCGATGGCGAGCCCGACCAGGGCGCCCACGAGGACGAACACCGCGTAGCCACGGGCTCCGGGAAGCAGGGGGTCGAGCGGCATCGCCAGCTGGGCGCGGGCCTCGTCGGCCCCCTGGATCGACGTCAGGAGTGTCCGCGGAGGGGCGCGCTCCCCGGCCGGCAGGAGCTCGTACCCCGGCAGGTCGCCGCCACCCGGCCCGACCAGGAGGTCGGTCAACAGGAACGACTGGCCCGACGGCGGCCGCAGCTCGAGCGCCTCGGTCGTCATTGCGACGGCGGTCCCGATCCGACCTTCGGGGCCGCGCACCGGAACGACGGCCCAGCGGGCGGCGCTCGTGCCCGCCGATCCATCGACCGGGATCTGGGCCGGCTCGACGGCGTTCAGGTAGCCGCGGGCGGTCTCGGTCAGGTCACCGGCCGTCAGCGCGAACTGACTGACGACCGCGCCGGTCGAATCGAAGACGTAGAGCGCGGTCGCGAAGTCGAGGTCGCGGAGCGGGCTCCGGCTCCAGACCGCCAGCGCTCCGTCGCGGTCACGCTCGACGATCGTTTCGCGGACGAGGGGGTTGTCCTCCAGGTATCGCAGGGTCCGGTCCATCGTGTACTGGAGCCACTGGCTGGAGGAGTCGCCGATGCGAGCCGCGCGCTCGACCAGGAGCTCGTGGGCTGCCTGGACGCGCGCATGGGTCGCTAGCGGGAGGGTGATCAGGGCCGCAATGGCGAACGCGGCCGCGGCGGCGCGCGGGCTCCGACCGCCGAGCCGGGCGCCCCCCGA
>DATFFS010000249.1:0-1395 GCA_035249945.1 Gemmatimonadota bacterium | reverse complement strand
GCTCGTCCGGCCCGCGAGCCGCAGCACCTCCGCGAGGTCGATCAGGGCCTCGCCCTGCGAGTTCAGGTCGTCGGAGGCCTGGATCATCGCCACCGCCTCGCGCGCGAGCTTCTCGCCCTCGGCCGTGTCGCCGCGCGAGGCGAGGATCTTCCCGCGAACGCTCCGCCACCGGAACTGCGACGACACGTCGTCCTGGGCCGCGAGCTCCTCGCTGATCTTCGTGTGCTCCTCCGCGCCGTCCAGGTCCCCCTGGCGGTACAGCACCTCCGCCAGGAACGCCGCGGTGGTGGAGATGTAGTTCGTCTCGCCCATCCGCTCGAGGGCGTCGAAGTCACGTCGCAGCTCGGCCTCCGCGGCCCCCAGATCCCCGGCGAGCATCTCCACCGGTCCCGAGTCGAACGACGTCTGCGCCGCCAGGAACGTCCAGCCGAGCTCCTCGAGCTTCGCGCGACTCGCTCGGTAGAGCGCGCGGGACTCCTCCACGTTGCCCCGCATCGCCTCGAGGTGCGACAGCGCGGCTTCGAGCAGGGCCTCCGGCTTCCGGTCGCCGCGGACCTCCTCGAGGAGCGCGCGGCACCGTTCGATCGCCTCCGGCACCGGCGTCGGTCCGCTGAGCGCGCAGTAGCCGAGCGAGGGGATCGCACGGGCGACCATCAGCCGGTTGCCGGCGAGGCGGGCGTGCTGGAGCGTGCGCTGCGCGGCCGCCTCCGATTCGCCCCACTGGAGCCCCATCTCCCGGACGAACATGATCAGCCGCCACGCGCGCGCCAGACCGTCGTGCGCCTCCAGCGCCTCCAGCTCGGGCAGATGCTCCTCGACGCCGGCGACGATCGTCGGCTCCACGGCTTCCGGGTCGACCGTGTACAGCAGCTCTAGTTCCTGGATCTGTGCGGTCGCTTCCAGGACCCGGTCGGAGAGCTCGTGCGCCTCCTCGATCGCGGCGTGCAGCATCGCACCCGCCTCCTCGAACCCTCCCTGCTCGGTGAGGGCCTCCGCCGCGTCCAGGCGGAGCCGTGGGCGCTCCGCGTGCCCCGGCGGGAGCAGGGTGGCGGCCCGCTGCAGGAGGTTGGCGGCGGCCGGGATGTCACCTCGCGCCAGTGCCCGGCGCCCGGCGGAGGAGAGGTAGCCGCTCCCGCGCACGCCGATCTGCCAGACCTGCTCGTCGTTCGGTGCGAGCTGCTGGAGCGTGAAGAACGCCTGCTCGAGGTGATAGCCGCGGATCTCCTCGAACTCGAGCACACGGTCGGAGGCCACGCGTTCCAGCCAGTCGATGAAGCGGACGTGGAGGTCGGCCCGCGTCCGCTTCAGCAGCCCGTGGTACGCGGCCTCGCGGATCAGGATGTGCATGAACCGGTAGGCCTCCTGTCCCGCGAAGCTCGATTCGTGCGGCGCCAC
>DATFFS010000248.1:0-6309 GCA_035249945.1 Gemmatimonadota bacterium | reverse complement strand
AGCCGGAACATCGCCAGTGTCCCCAGTGCCGGTCCCGGTACCAGGACCGCGAACGCCCAGCGCCACCCGACCCGCTCGACCAGGGCCGGGATGAGCCAGATCGTGGCCACGGTGAGAAGGAAGCCGATCGCGAGCTGCAGGGTCACGGCCGTCCCGACGTAGCGCTGGTCAGCGACCTCGGTCACGATCGTCGAGAACTGGGCGGAGTCGGCGACGACCCAGAATCCCCACACGAGCCCCACCCCCAGCACGACGGCCGGGGACGTGTCGATCAACGCGCCGATCGTGAGCGCGCATGCCCCCGAGATTCCCATCGACAGCATGGTCGTTCGCGTCCGGCCCCACCGGTCCCCCAGCACTCCCCCCGCCCAGCACCCGACGCCGCCCGCGCCGATGACGCCGAACGTGGCGAATGCGGCTCCCCGCTCCGGCAGCGGCTCGCCGTGCGCGGCGAGGACGGCCGAATAGAAGGCCGCGAACCACGCCCACATCGCGTACAGCTCCCACATGTGACCGAAGTATCCCAGGGAAGCCAGCCGGACCCCGCGTTCCGAGAACGCCCGCCGCGCCTGACGGGGATCGAAGCCGGCACGGGGAAACGGCCATGGCCCCTCGGATCCAGCGACTTCCGCCAGGATCCCGCCGACAAGCGTCAGCGCGGTCGTCGTGACGACCACGACCTGCCAGTCGACTCCACCCAGCCCGTTGATCAGGTGCGGCGCGGCCGACCCCAGCGTCAGCGCGCCGACGAGGACCCCGAGGCCGGTTCCACGCCCGGCGCGGAACCAGGTCGCCATGGATTTGAGCGCGGGCGGGTACACGCCAGCCAGGAAGAACCCGGTGGCCAGCCGCAGCGGGATCGCGAGATCGGGCCCGTCCGCGACGTAGAGGAGTGCATTGGCGGCCGCGGCCCCGATCGCGCCGAGGAGGATCATCCGGCGGGGCGGGAGGATGTCGGACAGGGTCAGAGCCGCGGAGGTGAGGGCTCCGGCCACGAACCCGATCTGGACGGCGATCGTCAGCCACGCCGCCGTCGTCGCCGAGAGATCCCAGAGCGCGACGAGCTGGGGGAGCGCGGCGGTCGCCGAGAACCACGTCGTCATCGCGAGCAGGACCGCCACGGCCAGGATCGAAAGCGCTCGCCAGCGGCCCTCCGGGTCACGCTCGAGCGGTTCGGAAGCCCTCAGTCGGCCCCGGAGACGCCCGCGCGGCGCGGCCGCACGAACGCTTCGACGAAGTTTGCGAGGATCCGCTCGGCGTGCGGAGCCGCTCCCACATCGGGATCGGAGTCCAGCAGGTGCCGGCGACGATCCACGAAGTCGCGCGCGATCTCCTCCGTCACCTCGGGATGGAACTGGACTCCACGGACGAGCGGGCCTACGGCGATCGCCTGCACTTCCGTGTGCGAGTTGACCGCCAGCAGCGTCGCGTCCGGCGGGAGGAGCGCCACGTAGTCCTCGTGCGTAGTCTGGACGCGGAACCGCTCCGGCAACCCCGCGAAGAGAGGGTCTTCGCGCCCCGATTCGGTCAGCTCGACGTCGGTGGTGCCGATCTCCCAGCCTCCGGGATGGCGCTCCACCCGACCGCCGAGCGCCTGGCAGATCGCCTGGTGCCCGTAGCAGACGCCGAGCAGCGGCGCGTCGCGGCGCGCTACCGCGCGGATCCAGTCGAGCACGCGATCGGTCTCGGGCTCCGCGTCGACCACCGAGCCGCGCGCCCCGGTCACAATCCACCCGTCCATCGCGCCCGGGTCCGGCAAGGCGCGATCAGGCGCGGTTTCCCACACGCGGCACGCGACCTCCGCGCCGAGGACGCGCTGGAACCAGGCGTCGTAGTCCCCGAAGCGGAGGATCATCTCCGGAAAGGTCGAGCCGGGCTTCAGGATGCCGATCCGGGAGGTCACTCCGCGGAGGCTTCCTCGACGACTGACCCGCCCCGCGCCAGGCGCAGCTGCCCGCAGGCGCCCTCGATGTCGAGGCCACGGCTCCGACGGATCGTGACGGGGACGCGCGTGGCGCGCCGCAGAGCGTCGCGGAAGCGCATCGTCTCGTTCGTTTTTGGACGTCGGAAGCTCGCACCTGGCACGGGGTTGTACCGCATCAGGTTAACCTGTACGGAAAGACCTTCCACCGCACGGGCCATGGCCGCTACGTCGGCCGACCGGTCGTTGATCCCAGGCAGGTGCAGATACTCGAACGTCATCCGCTTGCCCGTCGACTCGCACCAGAGACGGCATGCAGCCAGCAACTGGCGCAGCGGGTAGCGCCGGTTGATGGGGACGATCTCGTCCCGCACCGCGTCGGTGGCCGCGTGCAGCGAAACGGCGAGCCGCACCTGCGGGAATTCCTCGCCGAGCGCGACGATCCGCTCCGGCAGCCCGACCGTCGACACCGTGATCCGGCGGGCGCCGATGTCGAAGTACCGCGCGTCGACTAGCAGCGCGAGCGCGATCCGCAGGTTGTCCCAGTTGAGGAGCGGCTCCCCCATCCCCATGAAGACCAGGTTGGCGCCGTGTCCCGCCGACTCGCGGTCACGCTGAAGATGTCGGACCTGGTCGACGATCTCGCCGACCGTCAGGTTCCGCTTGTATCCGATCATCCCCGTGGCGCAGAACGCGCACGCGAGCGCGCAGCCGGCCTGGCTCGAGACACAGAACGTGTCCCGCTGCCCCGTCGGGATCATCACCGACTCCACCGCTTCGCCATCCAGCAGCTGCCAGAGGTACTTCCGCGTGCCGTCGGCCGACTCCCGCATCTCCGCGAGCGTGATCGACGGAAAGCGGAAGGCGCGCTCGAGTTCCTCGCGCAGGTCCTTCGACAGCGAGGTGATGGACTGCCACCCCTCCACTCGCTGGCGGTAAACGGCGTGGACGATCTGGTCGACCCGATAGGCCGGCTCGCCATGCGCCGCGAGCCACGCCCTCAGGGCCGGCTCGATCGTGTCCGGAGCACGGCTGAGGAGCTCGGATCGGGGATCGAGCTCCGCGAGTCGGGCGAGACGCCGGTCGCGACCAGCTTCGGGAGTTGCAGGCAGGGGGATCTGGAGCTCGCGCACGAGGGCAATCTACGCCCGCCCGGCGAGCCAGGCCCTGGCGGAGCTCAGCCGCTCGCGGACGACCTCGGGACCCATCGCGACCATCGTCTCGAAGATGCCGGGGCTCACCCGCTGACCGGTCAGCGCCACCCGCATCGACTGCATGACCTTACCGGCGGAGACGCCGCGCTCCTCCGCCAACACGCGCAGCCGCACCTCCATTCCCTCCAGGTCCCCCCAAGCGTTGTCCGCCGTGGCATACTCCTCGGCGACCGCCAGCGCGTTGTCCGCCAGCGCCGCGTCCTTCCAGAACTTCTCGACCGCGTCCGGCTGGTATTCCACCGATCCCGCGAAGAACGGGCGGCCCTGCTCGACCAGGTCGTGCAGCGTCCGGGAGCGCGTCTTGACCAGCGCCATGAGGTCCTCGAACCACGCCGCCCGGCGCTCCAGCTCCGCCTCGTCGGCGATGCCGGCGCGCGCGAACAGCGGCTTCGCGATCGCGGCCACCTCCGCGCCCGACAGGCGCGACAGGTGCTGCCCGTTCAGCCACTCGAGCTTCTCCACGTCGAAGACGGCGCTCTTCCCGGTAATCCGGTCGAGCGTGAACGCCTCGACGAGCTCGGGGCGCGTCATCACCTCCCGATCGTCTCCCGGCGACCAGCCGAGGAGGGCCAGGAAGTTGACGAACGCGTCGGCCAGGAACCCCAGCTCGCGATACGCGGTCACCGCCACCGCGCCGTGCCGCTTCGAGAGCTTGGACTTGTCGGGTCCCAGGATCAGCGGGACGTGAGCGAACACCGGCGGCTCCACGCCCAGCGCGCGGTAGAGCAGGATCTGCTTGGGCGTGTTGGAGATGTGGTCGTCGCCGCGCACCACATGCGAGATCCGCATGTCGAGGTCGTCGACGGTCACCGCGAGGTTGTAGATCGGGGCGCCGTCCGAGCGCAGGATGATGAAGTCGCCGATCGTCCGGTTGTCGACCCCCGTGTGACCGTGGACCACGTCCTCCCACGCCGTCTCTCCCGCTGGAACGGCGAACCGGATCGTGCACGGCTCCCCCGACCCGCGGCGGGCCGCGGCCTCGCCCGGAGCGAGCACCCGGCAGCGCCCGCTGTACACGTAGGACTCCTTGCGCGCGATCGCGGCTTCCCGCTCCGCCGCCAGCATCTCCACCGTGCAGAAGCAGGGATAGGCGCTCCCATCCGCGACCAGGCTCTCGGCCGCCTCGCGATGGCGCTCGCCCCTCTCCGACTGATAGACCGGGCCTTCGTCCCAGTCGATCCCCAGCCAGTCGAGGCCTTCGAGGATCCCCTGGATCATCTCGACGGTCGATCGCTGGGCGTCGGTATCCTCGATCCGCAGCACGAGGGTGCCGCCGGTATGACGCGCCCAGAGCCAGTTGAAGAGCGCGGTGCGAGCGCCTCCCACGTGCAGGAATCCGGTGGGGCTCGGGGCGAAGCGCACGCGAACGGGGGTGCTCGTGCTCATGGCGTTGACTTCCTCAAATGGACGGAGATATTGCCGACGTGCTCGAAGACGCGATCATCGCCGCTCTGGCTCTCAACGGCATCCTGTGCACGGCGGCGTTGATCTGGTTGCTGAGGCGAGCCGGCCAGCGTCACGATCGCGAATGGCCGGCCGAGCATCCCACCGTGGAACTTCCCGAGAAGATCGAGCTCTTCGATCTCGATCTCGACTCCTTCGGGCGCTATCCCGTCTCCGAGATCTGCTCGATCATGGCCGAGCACTACCCCGCGGCGTACGAGCGCTATCGGCTGGGCCGGATGGAGACTTCCGAGCGCCTGCAGGTGTGGGACGCCTGCTGCGCGATCCACGACGCCCGTTTCGAGATCGAAGAGCTCTGCTCCTGAAGGATGGCGGAGAGGGAGGGATTCGAACCCTCGATACGGTTGCCCGTATAACACCTTAGCAGGGTGCCGCCTTCGACCACTCGGCCACCTCTCCGCGCTTCCTGCGGGGTAGACGGCTAGACGACGGCCTCGGCCTCCACCGCCTCGCCGCGCTGGGACACCGTGCGCACCAGCGCTCCCAGCATGCGACTGCCATCCATCAAGAGCGTGCGGAGCTCCGGCTCCTCTACCCCGCTTCGCCGGGTCCGCTGCTCGATCAGCGCGGCAGCCGCGTGGAGCGACGCGCGCGCGTCCTCGAGGGTCGAGGAGAATCCGCCGTCGTTCCGCGACCCGTTGGCGCGCGAGTGCGCGGTCGCGCGCGCGATCCCGATCGTCGCTCGATGAATCTCCCGCTCGATCTCCGCGCCCAGCGGGTCGTCCGCGCCGGCCAGCGATGCCAGCCAGGCTTCCTGCGCCCGCTGATAGACGTGAAGGCCCTCGAACGGGAATTGCTGCCGGCCGTCCTCCCGGCCGTTCCGCTCCTGATCCTGGCTCTGCCGGACCATGCCTGTCTCCTCCGTGGCTGCCGTGAAGACCGCTCGGAGGGGGCGCCGACAGGCGCTGAGCGGCGGTCAAGATACGCCCCTCGTTCGGGGCTTGTCAAAGCGGCAATGCAAGTTGCGTGCTGCAGTCGTGCCCAGCGGCCGCGGCATTCTCGCCGCGATCGCCCGGCACCTCGCCGATGTCGAATCGCCGACGTTCCGAGGCGATCCAATTTGCCGTGGACGGGCCGCTCCCGCGATCTTGTCCTTCCGGAGGGGTGGCCGAGCGGTTGAAGGCACTGGTCTTGAAAACCAGCATGGGGGAATACCCCATCGTGGGTTCGAATCCCACCCCCTCCGCCATCTCCCTAGTCCTCGGGGAGGGCGGGTATCCTCCGCACCAGCTCGCTCTCGGGATTCGCGCCGCGCCGCACCGAGAGCCGGACCTCGCCACCGCGGCGCAGGATGCCGCCGTCGAGCTCGGGATGGATGTAGAGCCCCGTCACGTCCACCGATTCCAGCGCCCGTGCATCGGCGAGGTCCCCGATCTCGCCGTAGCGAGGGCCCGTGCGGGCCACGGCATCGTCGTAGACGATCGCGACGTCCAGCGGGTGCGCGCCGCCTCCCATCACGACCATCCCGCCCCGCAGCACCAGGTCGTTCGTGATCGCGACGTTCATCGGGAGATCGTCGTAGGCGGCGCTGGACGCGCTCCCCAGCGACCCGTCGGCGATCGACTCCAGCGCGGCGAGGATCACCAGAACGTTGAGCCGCCGCAGCTCCTGCTTCTGCGGATCGCCCGGCAGCGCCCCGCTCTCGATCAGCACGGTACTCGTCCCCCAGCGCTGCATGTTGTCACCGAAGGCGCGGGGCGTGAAGGAGTC
>DATFFS010000247.1:0-6017 GCA_035249945.1 Gemmatimonadota bacterium | reverse complement strand
CGCGGATCCGTTCGGTTTCCAGAGCCAGCTCACCGCCTTTCGCGGACTGGCGCATGCGCTCGCGGGCCGGCGGTCCGAAGCGATCACAGACGGCCGTCGCGCCGTGGAGATGCTTCCGATCTCGAAGGATGCGATCGAGGGGGAGATCGTGCTGGTCAATCTGGCCATGATCTACGCTCTCGTGGGGGATCGCGATGCCGCCTTCCGCACGCTCGAAACGCTGGCCTCGGTTCCTTCCGAGCTGGGACCCGGTCGCCTGCAGCTGGACCCGACGTTCGATTCTCTCCGGGACGACCCCCGTTTCGAATCGCTGATCCAGAAGGCCGAGGCGGCCGAGAGGAACGGGACCGGGACGCGGTGAGCGACGCCGACACACTCGCGAAGGGGATGTTCGGCGGGCCCTTCGGACCCCCCGACGCGACGTCGGATCCGTGCCTCGCCTGGTGCCGGAACGACCCGCATTTCCGGGAACTGGTGCGGAGCCGGAATCTCACACCGGCGTGACGATGCCTCGCGCCGTGACGTGATCGCGCTTTTCCTGATCCTGCCATTCGGGCTGCCCGCGGTCGAGGAACTCGGCCCGCTTCTGTTCTTCCTCGTGATCCTCACCGAGGTCATCGTCGCGCCGATCCCCGGGGGCGTGATCGCGTTCGTCGGCTCGGCACAGCTCGGGTTCTGGATCGCGTGGCCGATCCTCTACGCCGGCAACGTGATAGGGAGCAACGTCCTGTTCCACCTGGCCCGCCGCTTCGGCCGGCCCTTCGTCGAGCGGCACACAAAGGAGAAACAGCGGGTGAAGTACGAGCGGGCGATCGAGCGGCACCCGCGTCTCCTCTGGATCCCTTACGCGCTCCCCGTCTTCCCGATCGACGTGATCAGCGCGCTCCTCGGCGTCTCGGGGATGCGGCGCCGCTGGTTCCTGCTGACGACGGTCCTCGCACTCCCGTCCTATACCGGAATCACGGCGCTCGTGGGCGCGCGCTACGGCCGTTACATCCCATGGCTAAACTGGATCTCGGTGGGAATCCTCGTCGTCCTTGGAGCCTATCTGCTCGTCTTCGTGCTTCCCGGCCTCGTGCGACGCGGGCGGCGAGGCGGCCGGGCGAAACCCGACGGCGATTGACCGCGCCCTTCCACGTCCATAGGCTGACGAAGCGGATGTCGCAGATGCGGAACATGCGATCGCAGAGCGTTGGGGTCTCGGCCGTCGCCAGGAGCCTGGCCGGTCTGCTCGTGGCCCTGGCAGTCCTCGTGACGAATTCCGCCGTCCTGTCCGCTCAGGCCGATGCGCCCCCGGAATCGGTCATGGCGGCCATCCGGCCCGAGGCGATCCGGGCGCACATGCTCTTTCTGGCCGACGACCTGCTCGAGGGGCGCGCGCCCGGGACCCGCGGCTACGACCTCGCCGCGCGGTACGTTGCGGCCCGCTTCGAAGCCCTCGGACTCGAGCCCGCCGGATCGGAGGGCAGCTACTACCAACCCGTGCCGCTGCGCCGGATCCGGCCGATCCCGGAGGAGAGCGGGATCGAGCTCCTGCGGGGGGACGAGCGCCGCGCGCTCGAACCGTTCGAGGATTTCGTGATGTTCGGCCACGCCTCGCACCTCGAATCCGAGGTGGAAGCGCCGCTGGTATTCGCGGGATTCGGGGTGACCGCCCCGGAGCTCGACTACGACGACTACGGCCGGATCGACGTCCGCGGGAAGATCGTGGTGCTCCTGTCGGGGGCTCCGCCACGGTTCCCCTCCGCCGAGCGCGCGCATTTCTCCACCGTCAAGCTGAAGCAGGCGAACGCCGCCAGCCGCGGCGCGGTGGGGGTACTGTGGATGTGGACGGAACACGACGAGCGCGTCTTCCCCTGGCAGGCCCTGGCGCGGATCAGCCGCACGCCGGGCATGCGCTGGCTGAGCCCCGACGGCGTGCCCAACGACGCTCGCCCCGAGCTGCGCGGTCAGGCGGTGCTCGCCACCGAGACGGGCTCGTGGTTGTTCCTGGGCGCAGCGAAGTCCTTCGACGAGGCGGTGGCGGCGGGGCAGAGGAGCGAGCCCCAGGCGTTTCCGCTGGATGCGCGCGCCAGCATCCGCATGGCCAGCCGGCACGAGGGCTTCGAGAGCCCCAACGTCGGCGCGCTCCTGCGCGGATCGGATCCGGATCTGGCGCGGGAGTTCGTGGTCTACACGGCGCACCTCGACCACGAGGGGATCGGCGAGCCCGTGGACGGCGACAGCATCTACAACGGCGCTCTCGACAACGCCAGCGGCGTCGCGGTGATGCTGGAGGTGGCGCACGCCTTCGCCCGCCTGCCGCAGCCCCCGCGGCGGTCGGTGATCTTCCTGGCGGTCACCGCCGAAGAGCAGGGACTACTCGGCTCGGACTACTACGCCAACCACCCGACGGTGCCGATCGGCCAGATCGTCGCGAACATCAACCTGGACGGCGCACTGATCCTGGCTCCACCCGCCGACGTCGTCATCCACGGGGCGGACCATTCCACGTTGGGCACGGTTGCACAGGCCGCGGCGAGGAGACTCGACCTCGAGGTGACCCCCGACCCTGCGCCCGAGCAGACGTTCTTCGTTCGCAGCGACCAGTACTCCTTCGTACGGCAGGGGATCCCGGCGCTGTTCCCCTTCCCGGGGACGAAGTCCTCCGACCCGGCGATCGACGCCGGGGCGCGTCTCCAGCAGTATCTTGCGGAGCGGTACCACAAACCCAGCGACGACATGAGCCAGCCCTTCAGCTACGAGGCGGGCGTCGTTGGCGCGCGGCTGAATTTCACGATCGGCTACGCCGTGGCCCAGCACGTCGAGCGACCGCGGTGGAACCCGGGCGATTTCTTCGGCCGCACCTTCGCTTCCGAGTAGGGCCTGAGGTATCATAGGGGCGGAGCTCCACATCCCCCACTCCGATCCGGACGCCGATGTCGAAGGTCCAGGCCGACGCCTTCCTTTCCGACCCGCCCGAGCGGGTCCTCGTGGCGCATGCGATCCTGGTCGCCGGTGATGAGCGGTACCTCGTCGACAAAGCGCTGGCCGCCGTCCTCGAGCGCGTGGTGAAGGCGCCGGGCGCCGATCAGTTCGATCTCGAGAAGCGGGACGCGGCCGAGCTCTCGCCCGCCGACTTCGACTCGATCGTGTCCACCATGCCGTTCGTCAACGATCGTCGCGTGATCGTCCTCAAGAACGTTCCCGACCTGCCGGCGGACACGCGCGACGCGCTCAAGTCGTTCCTCGAGTCGGAGCCCAGGGGCATCTGCCTGATCGGCACCGGTGGATCTTCGATGCGGGGGAACCTGTATCAGATCTGGGAGAAGCACGGCGCGCGGATCGTCTGCGAGCTGCCGAAGAAGTCGCCGAAGTCCAAGCAGCCGGATTTCGACTTCGCCCGCTGGCTGACGACCCGCGCGAAGCAGGATTTCGGCAAGGCGCTCGACCCCGACGCGGCTGCCGCGCTGGCCGAGGTCGCGGGGGAGCTGCAGCCGCTCTACGCCGAGCTCGAGAAGGTCGCCATGTACGTGGGCGACGCGGAGCGGATCGGCCTGGTCGACGTGGAGGCGATCTGCTCGGGCTGCTCGACCGGCACGGTGTGGGAGTGGTGCGACGCGGTCGGCGCCCGGGACACGGCGCGGGCGCTCGAGCTCCTCAAGGAGCTCCTCGACGCGGGCGAGTCCGCGTATCGGCTGGTTCCGCTTCTAGGGACGCATTTCCTGCGCCTCGGCATCGTCGTCGGACTTCCGTCGAAGAGCCCGAACGCCATCATGGAGGCGCTGCCCGGACGCACGTGGTACGGGATGGCGAAAGGGCTGGCGGATCAGGCGCGGCGGCACTCTCCCGCGTCGGTCGCCCGCGCGCTCGACCTGCTGGCGGAGGCGGACATCATGCTCAAATCGACCTCGCATGGCGAGGAATTCGTCCTTCACCGACATCTGCTGGAGATCCTCGAGAATGCGGCATGAGACGATGAGAACGGGCAGGAAGCTCAGCGCGAGGATGATCATCGGCGCAGCCTTCATGGCCAGCGCGCTCGCGCTCGGCGCGATCCCCGCCAGCGGGCAGGACGCCGCGCAGCTGCTCGACCGCGGCAAGCGGGCGTTCGAGGCCGGCGACTTCGAGGCCGCACGCACCCACCTCTGGGCCTACCTCGAGGCGACGGCCGGACTGACCGGCCCCTCCCGCCTGCCGCAGGCGGACGCCCTCTACACGATCGCGCTCATGGAAGCCGACGCGGGGATCGCCGCCCAGCACTACGGCACGATCGTCGAGGAGTACGCGGCCTCGTCCGTGGCGGACGAGGCGCTGTTCCGGCTCGCGCAGCTCGACCTCGTGGAGGGGCGCACCGAGGAGGCGCGCGAGAAGCTCCAGCGGCTCTCGGTCGATTATCCGTTCAGCCGCTTCCAGGCCGAGATCCCGCTGTGGACCGGCAAGGCATGGCTCGCCGACCGGCAGTACCGGCAGGCGACCGACGCCTTCATCGAGGGGTTCACGCGGGTCAAGCGGCAGGACCTGCCCCAGGAGCTCTCGGCCGGCCAGCGCGAGGCGCTGGGCGCCGAGTACGTCTACCAGCTGGCGCGCGCCTTCGGCGAGGAGGGCGACAGCCGGACCGCGACGCAGTACTACGCGATGCTCTCGCTCGACTATCCGGACTCGCCGCAGGCCGCCGAGGCGCGGCTCGCGGTCGAAGGAGGGGAAGCGCCGGCCGGCGGAGCGGCCGGCGAGGTCGCGATGGCCGGCGAGGCCGAAGGCGGACAGGCCCCCCCTGCCGCTGCGGCCGAGGAGCCGGTGGCGCGGACCGGAGAGACAATCGCGCCCGCCGACGAGCCGGTCGGGGAGGCGCCCGAGATCGTCATCGAGGACGCCGGCCCGCGCGAAGAGGCCCCGGCGGAGGCCGCGGCCGGCGGGGCGCCCGTCTATGTGCCCGATGGGGGGGCGCAGGCCCCTGGCGAGCAGGCCCCCGACGTGATCATCGAGGACGCGCGGCCGCGCGAGGAGCCCGTCGTGCGCGAGGAGCCCGTCGTGCGCGAGGAGCCCCCGCCCGTGATCATCGAGGACGCGCGGCCGCGCGGCGAGCCTTCGGGGGACCCTGAGACAGTCTGGATTCAGGTCGGGGCGTTCACGAGCGCGGCTAACGCCGCCGACCTGTCCTCGCGCCTGAAGAGCGACGGCTTCTTCCCCGAAGTCGCGATCGGAGTCGTCGACGGGCAGGGGTACTATCGGGTCCGGCTGGGTCCTTTCTCGCTGCCGTCCGCGGCTGAGCGGCTCGAAGAGACGCGCCGTCGGCTCGAGGCGGGCGGCTACCCCGCGCGACAGGTAGACGATTGAGTACGGCGCTGCTCGACCGCATGGAGTCGTCGTCCCCGTCCTGAGCGGTTTCTCGCCAGCGCCTAGCGCGGCTACTCCCGCAGAAGCGCCTCGACGTCCAGCGGTCCGGTCGTCATCGCGATCTTCCCCTCGCCGTCCCGCGGCCACTCCTCGGACGGCCGGTCGCGGTAGAGCTCGACGCCGTTGCCGTCCGGATCGCGGAGGTACAGCGCCTCGCTGACTCCGTGGTCGCTCGCGCCCTCGAGCGGAATCCCCGCCTCGACGAGCCGCCGCAGCGCATCGGCCAGGGCGACCCGGGTGGGGTACAGGATCGCCAGGTGGTAGAGGCCGGTCGTCCCGCGCGGCGGCGGGGATCCGCCGCGACTCTCCCAGACGTTCAGCCCGATGTGGTGGTGGTAATCGCCTGCGGCGACGAAGGCCGCGTCGCGGCCGTAGCGCTGGGTCAGCTCGAACCCGAGCACGTCACGATAGAACCCGAGTGCGCGGTCGAGGTCGGCGACCTTGAGGTGGACGTGGCCGATCCGAACGCGCGGATCGATCGGGGCATTCGCCATCGCTGCCTCCATCGTGACGATTCCAGCGCCGAACGTCGGGGATTGACGTCCGCTGCAGAGTGTGTTACCATTATAGTAACACTATGGGGAGTCCATTGCCATGACGATCAGCAGCCGCTTCGCGGTCGCCGTCCACATCCTCACTCT
>DATFFS010000246.1:0-5484 GCA_035249945.1 Gemmatimonadota bacterium | reverse complement strand
GGCACGCCCTCGAGGGCGGAGAGGAGAAGCGCCCGGCGGCCCGCGAAGGCCCCAGCCATCGCACCCACGGCCGTCCGGCGGGCGTCTTCGTCGGCCAGCGCGGCCAGCGCCGCGTACTGGCACGGGAGCGCGGTATTCGTGTTCACGTGTCCCTGAAGCGTGGTCATCGCCTCCACCACATCGACTGGACCAACGGCGTACCCTACCCGCCACCCGGTCATCGCGTACGCCTTCGAGAAGCCGTCCACGACCACGATCCGCTCGTACTCCGCGCGCCGGGCGGCGAGCGAGGCGTACGGCTCGCGATAGCGGATCTCGCGGTAGATCTCGTCGGAGACGATCCACATCCCGTGCCGCGCGGCCACTTCGACCAGCGCGTCCAGCTCGGCCGCGTCGTACATCGCGCCGGTCGGGTTCGAGGGCGAATTGAGGACGAGCCCCCGGGCCCCGCTCACCGCCGCTTCCTCGAGCGACTCGGCCGTCACCTTCCAGCCGTCCTCCGCACGCGTCTCGACGATCACCGGCTCGGCCCTCGCGAGGCGCGCCATGGCCGGATACGAGACCCAGTACGGCGCCGGAACGAGCACCCGATCGCCGGGTCCGAACAGGGTGAAGAACGCCTCGAAGAGCACCTGCTTCGCACCCGCGCTGACCAGCACTTCGGCCAGGGCGCAGGGACAGCCGCCGGCCTCCTCCACGCGCGCGGCGATCGCCTCGCGCAGCGGACGCAGCCCGGCCGCGGGCGGGTAGTGCGTGTGCCCGTCGCGGATCGCGCGAATGCCCGCCTCGCGGATGTACTCGGGGGTGGCGAAGTCGGGCTCGCCGGCCGAGAGCGAGACTACCGACCTCCCCTCGCGGGCGAGCGCGGCGGCGCGCGCGGTCATCCCGAGCGTCGCCGACTCCTCGATCCCGGCCAGGTTCCCGAGGCTCGCAGCCAC
This sequence comes from Gemmatimonadota bacterium, assembly GCA_035249945.1. Classification (GTDB taxonomy): domain Bacteria; phylum Gemmatimonadota; class Gemmatimonadetes; order JACCXV01; family JAHWKZ01; genus JAICNR01. Next base: position 4,546 of record DATFFS010000246.1, on the reverse strand, counting down.
CGTCATGGCCGGCTCTCGAAGCGCTCCGCGAGCCGCCGCGCCACCGCCGGGGACACGAACGCCTCGACGTCGGCACCGAAACGGGCGACCTCGCGCACCAGGCTCGACGAAAGGAACGAGTACGTCGAGTCGGGGGCCATGAACAGGATCTCGATGTCGGGGGCCAGGTGCTTGTTCATGAGCGCCATCTGGAACTCGAGCTCGAAGTCGGACACCGCGCGCAGCCCGCGCAGGATCGCCCGCGCTCCGATCCGCCGCGCGAAGTCCACGGTGAGGCCGGCGAACGCCTCGACGCGGATACGGGGCTCGTCCGCCGTCACCTCCCGCAGCATCTCCACCCGATCCTCGAGAGGAAAGAGCGGCTCCTTGGTCGTGTCGGAGGCGACCCCCACCCAGAGCGTCCCGACGACCGTCAGCGCGCGGCCGATCAGGTCCTCGTGCCCGCGCGTCACCGGATCGAACGTCCCGGGATAGAGACCCGTGATGGCGCCCGGCGCGCTCACGAGGCGCCCTCGACGCGCCGGAAGATCGAGACGCAGGTGTCGCCGTAGCGGCGCGTGTCCACCGCGGTCCCCGGCGGAGCGGCTAGCCGCCGCGAGGCCGTATGCTCGACGACGGCCGCGCGCGTCCACCAGCCCTCGGCGACCACGTTCTCCAGCAGGGGTTCGAGCGGAACAGAGTACGGCGGGTCGCAGAAGACGACGTCGAATCGATCGCTGTGCACTCGCAGGCGCCGGACGAAGGCCAGGGCGTCGACACGCTCGATGGTGACCCGCTCTTCCAGCCCCAGGTCGCGCACGTTGCGCTCGAGGGCCGCCAGCGCGGCGGCCGATCGCTCCACGCAGACGGCGCACGCTGCGCCGCGGCTCAGCGCCTCCAGCGCCAGCGCGCCCGTCCCCGCGTACAGGTCGAGCACGCGCGCGTCCTCGACCTCGGCTCCCAGGATGCTGAAGAGCGCCTCCCGCACGCGATCGGCCGTCGGACGCAGGCCCTTCGTGGCCGCGCTCGCCAGACGCCGGCCGCCGAACTCGCCCGCGATCACCCGCACGACCGGCCGTCCCCGGGAAGGACGTCGATCAGGCGGCCCTGGATCGTCGAGCGCCCGAGGTAGGTGTTCTCCCGCAGCCGGCAGGCGATCGTCAGCGGACCGCGGTTCAGATCCAGCTCCTGCATCAGCGATCCCATGTTGAAGCCGATCGTGTCGAGCGTCGCCCCGTGCCTGGCGACCAGCATCTTGAGATGGTCCTCGCCCACGATACGCGGGTAGCCCCTCGCCGACACCTCGCTGAGCGCGAGCACGGGCTCGGGGTTGCCGGGACCGTACGGGCCGAACCGCCCGAGCGCCTGGTACAACAGGGCGTCGACCGCCTCCAGCGGCAGCTCCAGATCGATGGTGAGGGTCGGGAGCAGACTGCGCGCGTCGAGCCGCTCGCGGGCGTACCCCTGGAAGGCGGCCCGGAAGTCGTCCACGCGCTCGTGGCGGATGGCGAGGCCCGCGGCATAGCGGTGCCCGCCGAACGCGTCGAGGTGAACGGCGCACGCCGTCAGCGCCTCGAGCAGATGGAAGCCCGACACGCTCCGCGCCGAACCCCGTCCGCGGCCGTCCCCGTCGAGGGCGATCATCACGGTCGGGCGGTGGAACCGCTCCACGACCCGCGACGCCACGATCCCGATCACGCCGGGATGCCAGTCCCTCCCCGCCAGGACGATCGCGCGGTCTACCCCCGGGTCGTAGGTCGACTCGATCAGCGCGAGGGCCTCGGCGAGTAGGCCGCGGTCCGCGGCCTGGCGGTTCGAGTTCACCTCTTCGAGGGTGTCGGCGATCCGCTCCGCCTCGACGGCGTCGTCGCACAGGAGCAGCTCCACGCCGCGCACGGCAGCGTCCATGCGACCCACCGCGTTGATTCGCGGCGCAAGGACGAACCCCACCTGCCAGGCGGTGGGTCGCTGGCCGGCGAGCTCGGTGCGCTCGAGCAGCGCCTTCAGGCCGGCGTTCCTGGTTCGCGCCAGCATCTCGAGGCCGTGGCGGATCAGCACCCGGTTCTCGCCGGTCACCGGGACCAGATCGGCGATCGTTCCCAGCGCCACGAGGTCGAGACCGCGCCGGAGCGTGTCACGGCTGCGCCCCGCCGAGATCTCGAGCGCTTCGCAGAGCTTGAAGGCCACGCCCACGGCGGCCAGGTTGCGGTCCGGATACCCGCAGTCCTCGCGCTTCGGATCGAGCACGGCCACGGCGGCGGCGGGGATCGCCGGCCCCGGCTCGTGGTGATCGGTGACGATCACGTCGAGCCCGGCGTGACGGGCGGCGAGGATCTCGGCGACCGCTGTGACCGCGCAGTCGCAGGTGATGATCAAACGCGCGCCGCGCTCGACCAGGGCGGCGACTCCGTCCAGCGAGAGGCCGTACCCGTCCTCCACCCGGTGCGGGATGTAGTATTCGACGACGGCGCCCCGCCAGCGCAGGTAGCGGACGAGGAGAGCGGTGGCGGTGATGCCGTCCACGTCGTAATCCCCGTAGACGACGATCTTCTCGCCGCTCGCCAGGGCCGACTCGACGCGCGCGACGGCCGTCTCCATGTCGCGCATGAGGAACGGGTCGTGGAGCTGGTCGAGAGAGGGATCGAGGAACGCCCGCGCGTGAGCCGTGGTCTCGAACCCACGCCGCACGAGCAGCTCCGCCACCGGGACGGGGACGCCGAGCTCGCCCGCGAGGGCGGCGGCCGCTCGCCCGTCGACGGGCGCCGGCCAGGTCCAGGTCGGTCTCAGCACGTCCCTGTCATGGGGAGGTAGAAGAATGCGGGAGCGGGCGAACGATAAGCCGGGTTCTGTACCGCTTGCGCGGTGACGGCCATCGATCTGAGCGGCCTACCCGGAAGTCGAACGCGGCGGGCCACCGCATCCTTCCCTACATGGCCTTGCTCCGGACGGGGTTTGCCGTGCCGCCCCGCTCGCGCGGAGGCGCGGTGGGCTCTTACCCCACCGTTTCACCCTTACCGGCCCTCTCGCGAGGCCCGGCGGTCTGTTCTCTGTGGCACTTTCCGTCACCCCGAAGGGTGCCTCGCGTACCCGCGCCCGAAGGCGCAGTCCGCGAGCGTCCTGCCCTGTGGAGCCCGGACTTTCCTCCAGCGGTCTCAAGGACCGCCAGCGACCGTCTGTCCACCCTGCTCCCGCAACGAATCAAAATGCATGTCTATGGCCCGATTGGCCAGTTCGTCGGCGCGCGCGTTGTCGTCACGGCGTACGTGGTACACGCGGAACTCCGCGACCTGGGACAGTGTCCAGCGCGCCGCTTCGAAGCGCGCCCTGAGCTCTTCGTTCTTCACTCTGTACTGGCCGTTGAGCTGGCGAACCATGAGCTCCGAATCGGCGTGCAGCTCGATTCGCGTGTCGGGCCCCGGTTCGACCGCGCGCAGCGCGTGCAGCAGCGCCTCGTACTCCGCCTGGTTGTTGGTCAGCTCCCCGAGATACGCGCACCCCTCCTCGACGAGCTCGCCGTCCATCGTCTCCACGATCCAGCCGGCTCCGGCCGGGCCGGGATTGCCGCGCGCGGCACCGTCGGTGTGGATCACCAGGATCTCGGAGGACACTAGGCCCGCGGCGCCTCCGCGCCCCGCGCCGCGGTGTCGCCTGCCCCCGCGCCCTGCTCCGAACCGTCGCGGACCGCCTCGCCCTCCGGCCGGATGTAGATCAGCACGCCGCAATTCTCGCAGGGGTGGAGGGAGCCGTCGTGCTGGATCTCGCGGATGACCTGCGGAGGAAGCCGCCCGTGGCAGGCGCCGCAGGCGTTGCCGCGCAGCGGCACGAGCGCCGGGAACCTGCGGCCGCGGCGCAGGCGGTCGTAGAGGCGGTAGAGATTGGGCGAGACCTCGCTCACCATTCCGTTTCGGCGACTATCGAGCGCCGCCATCTCGCGCTCCACCGATCCGCGCTCCTCGTCGAGCTCCTTGAGCTTGTCGGCGGCAGCCGCGCGCTTGTGCTCGAGCTCGGTGTCGATCTCGCGGATCCGCAGATCGATCGCCTCGCGCCGCTCCATCTCCTCCAGGATCTCCGTCTCCAGCTCGCCGATCGCGCGCCGCGTCCCCTGAATCTCGGTCAGGAGCGCGCTGTACGCGACGTTGGTCTTGACGTCGTTGAGCTGACGCTCGTAGCGCGCCAGGTGCTCTTGCTGCATCTCCAGCTCGCCTTCGTGCCGCCGCCGGTCGAGCCGCACCTGCTCGAGCGCCTCGGACCGCTCCACGCGCTCGTGCTCGAGTGCGGTAATCTCGCGCGAGACGTCCGCCTTGACGTCTGGGATCTCATCGCGGCGCCGCTCGAGGTCCGCGAGCTTCTTGTCCAGCGTCTGAACCGATAGAAGCGTCTCCAGGCTGTCGGTCGCCCTCATGGCTCCTGTCTCGATCGGGTTTCCGGAAATAAAAAAAGGTGCGCCTGGCGGCACACCTTCCCACGTGCTCTTCGGCCGTGGCCTCGCCCTCGCTCGCAGCGAGCCGGCGGGCGCCACGCCCCAGTCATTCAGGAATCGTCGGTACTTTGATCGCGAGCCTCTTTC
>DATFFS010000245.1:0-5275 GCA_035249945.1 Gemmatimonadota bacterium | reverse complement strand
TCGGACCGGTCGCCGTAGAGGCGCTCGACCTCGGCCGGCAGAATGCACGGGGTGGTGCCGCGGTGGAAGGTGGTCACCGCGTGCCCCCGCGCGAGGAGCGCCCGGACGAGGCGCGGCCCCATGAAGTGGGTGCCGCCGATGACGAGGATCCGCATCGGCGACAGCCTAGCCAGGGGGCCCGTGGCCGTCAAAGCAGACCCCGGCACGGACGTGGCCCTCGCCGGAGCGGTTCCCTACGTTCGAGCCGCCGACCCGCAATCCCACGCAAGGAGACGTCGATGACCCTCGACCGGCTGCCGTTCGCGATCCTCCTCCTCTCGATCCTCGCCGCGCCGGCGAGCGCGCAGGAGCGAGCGCTCGCGCCGCTCGAGGTGCGCCCTGACCCCGCCTTCCTGGCGGCCGTGGAGGCCGGCACGCGGACGGCGACGGGAGAGCCCGGCCCCGGCTACTGGCAGCAGCGCGCCGACTATGCGATCGAGGCGACCGTCGAGCCGCGGGCGCGCCGTCTGACCGGCCGCGAGACGATCACGTACACGAACAACGCGCCCGACACGCTCAAGGTCGTCTGGTTCCACCTCTACCAGAACCTGTTCGCCGAAGGCGCCCTCCGCGGGCGCGCGGTTCCGATCACGGGCGGCCTCGACCTTTCCGCGCTGTCGGTCGACGGCACGGCCCTGGAGGTCGACCCCGCCGACAACCGCCAGACGATCCAGCAGGGAACCGTCATGGCGGTGCGGCTCCCGCGGCCTCTGCCGCCTGGCGGCGGCCGCGCGACGATCGAGGTGAGCTGGAGCTTCACCATTCCGGAGGGGGAGGGCGTTCCCCGCATGGGAATGGTGGACTCGACCACCGGACAGGTCGCTCAGTGGTATCCTCAGATCGCGACCTACGATGACCTGACCGGCTGGGACACGCGGCCGTACCTGGCCAACGCCGAGTTCTACCTCGAGTACGGGACCTTCGACCTGGCGATCACGGTCCCGGCGGGCACCGTGGTGGCCGCCACCGGGATGCTCCAGAACCCCGAGGAGGTGCTCGCGCCGGCGATCCTGGAACGCGTCGCGGCCGTCGAAGGCGATGAGACGGTCCACGTCGTGACGGAGGCCGACTTCGGCGCCGGCGAAGCGACGCTCGGCGCGCCCGGCGAAACCCTCACTTGGCGATTTCACGCCGAGGACGTCCGGGACGCGGCGTTCGCGTTCTCCGACCATTACCTCGTGGACATGACGACGGGACTGGTCGACCCGTCGAGCGGCCGGCGGACGCTGGTCCAGTCCTTCTACCGGCCCGGTGCCACGACCTGGCGCGAGTCGGCGCAGATGACCAAGGACGCGATCGAGGTCTTCAGCAGAAACGTCCTTCCCTACGCCTACCCGCAGATCACGTCCACCGAGGGACTGGTGGGCGGGATGGAGTACCCGATGATCGTCTTCGTCCGGGACTTCGACAGCGAGCAGCGCACGCACCGCGTCATCGCCCACGAGCTCGGGCACATGTGGTTCCCGATGATGGTCGGATCGGACGAGACGTCGTACGCCTGGATGGACGAGGGCGTGAACACCTTCATCACGATCTTCGCCGCCGAGCACTACTATCCGAATTCGACCGAACGCTCGGAGGTGCGGGATGCCTACGAGCAGTACGCCGCGGAGAGCTCGATCCAGGGGATCTCGCCGATGTCGTCCCCCGACGCGATCGCCGCGGCCGGGGGGAGCGTCGGGGTTCTCGGGTACCGGCACCCCGCCAGCGCGCTCCTGGCCCTGCGCTCGGTTCTGGGCGACGACGTCTACGACCGGGCGCTGTCCGAATACGCGCGCCGCTGGCTCTACCGCCACCCGACGCCGTGGGACTTCTTCCACACCTTCGAGTCGGTCGCCGGGCGGGACCTCGACTGGTTCTGGGTGCCGTGGTTCTATGGCCCGGGAATCAGTGACATGGGGATCGCCGGCGTGGAGATCGAAGCCGCGGGCGGCGAGAGCCGGGTCGTCGCCGAGGTGCGGAACGACGGCACGGTCCTGTCGCCCGTCGTCCTGCGGATCACCGCCGCGAACGGAGCCACGACGCTCCTGGAAGCCCCCGCGACGCGCTGGTTCGACGGCGCCCGGGAGATCTCGATCGAGGGAACGCTGGAGGGCGAGGTGGCGAAGGTCGAGCTCGATCCCGAGCGCCTGTACGCCGACGTCGACTCCTCGGACGACGTCTGGACGCCGTAAGGATCCGGACCTGGAGCCTGCGCTTCGAGGATGCGGGCCTCGAAGCGGAGTTCCAGGAGGAGTATCGCCGGGGCTCGCGGTGGCAGGTGCGCCTGGCGATCGTCGTGGCGGTAGTGGTCTACTCCGCCTTCGCCTGGCTCGACGTCTGGATGGCGCCCGATCTATCCGACGTCTTCCTCACGATCCGGATCCTCGTCGCGGCGGTATTCGGCCTCGCGCTTGCCGCCACGTTCGCGCCGGTGCGCCTGACCGCACGCGAGGTGTTCGTCTGCATCGCGGTGCTCGTCGCGGCCGCGGGCATCCTGCGCATGATGACGCTCGCCACGGCGGTCGTCGCGGTGCGGTACTTCGCGGGGCTCCTGCTCGTCATCCTGGCCGCGCACTCGATGTTCCGATTGCGATTCCAGACCGCGACCCTGGTCTCGCTCCTCGTGGTCGGGGCGTGGATGGGGTGGAGCGCGATGCAGGGCGGCACCGAGTGGTGGGAGTACCTCAACAGCGTGTTCTTCCTGGTGGCGGCGGTGATCCTCGGCATGTTCGCCAGCTATTCGATCGAGCGGTTCTCGCGGCGCGAATGGCTGGCGCAACGGGAGGTCGAGGACGAGCGCGCGCAGAGCGAGCGCGTCCTGATGAACGTCCTGCCCGAGCCGATCGCCGAGCGTCTCAAGGCCGAGGACGGCCCGATCGCGGACGCGTTCGCGGAAGCGACCATCATGTTCGTGGATCTGGTCGACTTCACCAACCTGAGCTCGGGCCTCGACCCGCGCCGGCTGGTGGGCCTCCTGAACCGGCTGTTCACGGAGTTCGACCGGATCGCCGAGGAGCACGGGATCGAGAAGATCGGGACCAGCGGGGACAGCTACATGGCGGTGGCCGGAGTGCCGCTGCCGGTCGCGAACCACGCCGACCTGATCGCCGACGCCGCGCTCGCCATGCGCGACCGCGTGGCGGCCCGCGAGGGGGACATCGAAGTCCAGGTGCGGATCGGGATCGCGACCGGTCCGGTCGTGGCCGGCGTGATCGGCGAGAAGAAGCTCTATTACGATCTCTGGGGGATGCCGGTCACGATCGCCAGCCGCATGCAGGCCCACGGCCTGCCGGGCGAGATCCAGGTGACCCGTGCCGTCCGCGAGCTGCTGGAGGACCGGTACAGGTTCCGCGAGCGGGGGATGATCGACGTGAAGGGCGTCGGGGAGATGAACACGTGGATCCTACTGGGGCGGTCGCCAGAAAGTGGTGAGAAAACCCGTAGCCCACAATATATGGAGTGACTACTTGCACGTGATCGGGAACGCGGCTCACTTTAACCCGATGCGCATCCCAGGTCGCCTCCTTGCCCCGGGCATAGCCGGCCCGCACCCCACCCAGGGTTCGTGAACCTCGACTGCTACGTCGCCACCGGCGTCGAAATCGACCTGCGGCCCGCCAGTAGCAGGAGAGACTGGATGGATGCGACCGGGGGACAGTTTGCATATCGCTGCCTTCCCCTTTCCATCGCCAATGCGCACGGATGGGTCATCTGCTGTAGCGGGGGGTTCGAGGCAGAATGGACCGGCGACGACGGCCCGGAGGAGGTCCGCGTAACTCCTCTAGGGAGCGGATCGGTCGAAGCGCGGGGCCATTTCGGCTACGGCATCCTGACGATCGCTCCACTCGCCGTATTTCGCACGGATCCGGGATACAATCTGTGGATCGGCGGTCCTCCGAATGCCTTCAAAGACGGCATCCAGCCGCTGTCCGCGGTCGTGGAATCCGACTGGATCCCCTACCATTTCACGATGAACTGGAGGTTTACCCGGCCCGGCCAACGCATTCGATTCGAGAGAGGAGAGCCGTACTGCTTTCTGTTTCCGTTGGCGCGCGGAACCGTGGAGCGCGTCCGCCCACGTATCCGAGATCTCGCCGATGAACCCGAGATCGAGCGGCAGGTGGATTATGCCAACAAGATGCGGTTCTTCCTCGGGAAGGTGAAAAGCCTAAAAGGGGAAGCAGCGGCCATCACGAACGAGCAGAAGCTGAAGTTTCAGAGGTGGTACATGCAGGGGAAGATGCCGGATGGGTCCGATACCTTCGAGGCGCATCAGAAGCACCTCGACGTACAATCGTTCGAAGACATGCGAAAGAGACTGTAACCGCATGAAGCTGGAGTGTTTACTCCGTGACGACGTGGAAATGGACATCCGTCCTTCCAGTAACAGGCGCGAATGGATGGACGCGACGGACGAGCGATACGCCTACCGTTGCCTGCCTCTATCAATGGCCAACGCACACGGCTGGGTCATCTGTTGCGGGGGCAGTTTCGAGGCGGAGTGGAACGGCGGCGATGCCCCTCAGGATGTCCATGTCACGCCGCTCGGCGATGGCGAAATTATGGTCGATGGCCATTTCGGTTACGGCATCCTGACGTTCTCCCCTCGCGGGATGTTCCGCACCGAACCCGGCTACAACCTGTGGGTTTCCGGACCGCCGAATCAGTTCAAGGATGGCATTCAGCCCCTGACGGCCATGATCGAAACGGATTGGATGCCATACACGTTTTCGATGAACTGGAAGATCACTCGAGCACACCTCCGGATCCGCTTCGACAAAGGCGAGCCCTACTGCTTTTTGTTTCCGATCAAGCGAGGTCTGACAGAGGAAGTAGAACCGGCCCTCAGACGCACCGGCGATGATCCCGAGAGCGAACGGCAGCTCGATTACGCCGGCCGCATGCGGAACTTCTTGAAGAACGTAAAATCGATGAGGACGGAACAGAACGAGAGCGAGGAGGTTCGGAATGCGAAGGCGTTGAACTTCCAGATGTGGTACATGAAGGGCCAGATGCCGGACGGCTCCAACGTCTTCGAGGAACATCAAAAACGACTCGAGCTCCGGCCCTTCGCAGATCTGCGACACCGCGAGCAGCCGGCATCGCCGGGGAACGCGTCCCGGGAAGCCAGCGAGTCCTAGCGCCTCAGTAGCGCGCGCCCACCACCCGCCAGGTTCGCGAGTCGGGATTCCAGTCCAGCCAGAAGGTCGCCGGGCTCGGGGCCTCCTCGCCGTCGCCGAACACCTTCCAGATC
>DATFFS010000244.1:0-8415 GCA_035249945.1 Gemmatimonadota bacterium | reverse complement strand
GGGTCGGCGAGCTCCGCGGGATCGACGAGGGCCCGGACGGCGGGCTGTCGATCGGGGCCACTACCTCCCTGACCGAGGTGCGCGTCCATCCCGCGGTCCGAGGGTCGTATCCCGCGCTCGCGGAAGCTTGCCGGCTCATCTCGACGCCGATCCTCCAGAACATGGGGACGCTCGGGGGGAACCTCCTCCTCGACACGCGCTGCAATTACTACGACCAGAACTACGACTGGCGGAAGTCGATCGAGTTCTGCATGAAGAAGGACGGCGCGATCTGCTGGGTCGCTCCGTCTTCGCCTCGCTGCTGGGCGGTCCAGTCAGCCGACAGCGTGCCACTGCTGGTCGCGATGGGCGCCGAGGTCGATCTGCTGGGACCGGACGGGGAGCGGCGAGTGCCGGTCTCGGCCCTCTATCGCGACGATGGCATCCTGTACCTCGCCAAGCAGCGGGACGAGCTCCTGACCCGCGTCCACCTGCCCGCGCCGAACGGCTGGCGCGCCGTCTACCGAAAGGTGCGGCGGCGCGGAGCGTTCGACTTCCCGGTCCTCGGCGTCGGCGTCTGGGCCAGCTTCGCCGCCGACGGATCGGTCGCGGAGGCGCGGGTCGTGCTGGGCGGCGTGGGCTCCGCGCCCGAAGCCGTCACGGGTGCGGCGGAAGCGCTGGTCGGCGGACGGCTGGACGACGATGCGATCCAGGCGGCCGCGCGGGTCGCGTGGAAGGCCGGACGCCCGCTCGACAACACCGATTTCACGATTTCCTGGCGCAAGGAGATGATCCGCCCGACGGTGGCGCGCGCGCTGGCAGATCTACGGGACGCCCGATGAGCGTCGCCGGGATCATTCTCGCCGCCGGCCGCTCCTCGCGGATGGGCGAGCCCAAGGCGCTGCTCCGGGTCCACGGCGAGACGTTTCTCGCGCGCGCGATCGACATCCTCGTGGAGGGTGGTTGCGACGCGGTCTCGGCCGTGCTCGGTCCCGGGGAGGGCGCGCGTCAGGCCGGCGAGATCGCGCGTCGCAAGGGTGCCGTCCCCATCGAGAATTCTCGTCCCGACGCGGAGCAGATCGACAGCTTGCGGATCGGACTGGAGAGCCTGCCGGAGTCCGCGGAGGCGGCGATCGTCCTCCCCGTCGATCACCCGCTCGCCGAGGCGCGGACGGTGCGGGAGATCATCCGCGCCTTCCGCGCCAGCGGGCAGCCGATCGTCCGGCCGGTGTACAACGACCGGCCCGGTCACCCGGTCCTCTTCGGACGCGGACTGTGGGCGGAGCTGGCTGCCCCCGATCTCGACGAAGGGGCTCGAGACGTGATCCACGCCCACGCCGAGGAGATCCTGGACGTCGCCATCGGCGACCGCGGCATCTCCGTCGACATCGACACGCCCGAAGACTACCGGCGGGAGGTCGGATCGTGAGCAGCCGCTTGGACGTCGCCGATGCCCTGGCCGTCGCCCGGCGCGCTATCGCCGAGGGGGGTGCGGCGGCGACGGCGGTCGTCGTCGAGGCCGACGATCCCTCGCTGGTGGGGGTCCGGATGGCGTGGGACGGGCGTCGCCACTACGGCGAGCTCGACTGTCCCGCGACGACCGCCGAGGCGCGTGCTCTGCTCGGGTCCTCGACCGGGCCGGGCTGCCACTCGCTGGCGGGAGGCATCGAGCTCTACGTGGAGCGCTGGGAGCCGCCCGCCGAGCTCCTCATCGTGGGCGCCGGTCACGTCGCGCAACCCCTCGCTCTCGTCGGGAGCATGCTGGACTTCCGGGTGACCGTGCTCGACGATCGCCCCGAGTTCGCGACCCGCGCGCGCTTCCCGGGCGCGGACCGCGTCCTGATCGCCGATTTCTCTGATCCGCTCGCGGGCCTCGACGTCGCTCCGCGGACGAGCATCGTCCTCGTCACGCGGGGACACCGCCACGACTACGATTGCCTGAGGGAGCTCGCGCGGCGCGGCGCTCGGCCACGGTACGTCGGCATGATCGGGAGTCGGCGCCGCGTCCGGGCCGCCTTCGAGCAGCTGGCCGCCGAGGGAGTGCCCGCCGAATGGCTGGCACGGGTCCACGCCCCGCTCGGACTCGACATCGGCGCCGAGACGCCCGCCGAGATCGCGGTCGCGGTGGCCGCCGAGATGATCCTCGCTGCCCGCGGCGGGAGCGCGCGGCCGCTGTCGGAGCGGGCGCAGGTTCTCCGGCACGTCCGGGCGCTCGCCGGGGCGCCTGAGGCGGCGGGGCCGTGAGCGAATCGCGCGACGTCCTGGTCGCTTTCGCGGCCGCGGTCGAGGCGCGCCGACCGGTGGTTCTCGCGACGATCGTCCGCGCGAGAGGCTCGACGCCGCGGGGCGTGGGGAGCCGGATGGCGATCGAGCCCGACGGGCACTGCACGGGGACGATCGGCGGCGGTTGCGGCGAGGCCGAGGTGCTCGAGGAAGCGCGCGCGTCGATCGCGGATGGCCGCACCCGCCTCGTCCGGGTGGATCTGACGGACGACCTCTACTCCTGGAGCCCCGCCGTGTGCGGAGGGCGCTTCGACGTGCTGCTGGAGCCCTGGAGACCTCCGGGACGCTGACCGATCCTGAGCCGCGACGTAGCGAGGAACACCTCGTTGAGGAAGATCAGCAGCGCGGCGATCAGGACCACCATCGCGGCGATGAACAGCCAGCCGACGAGAACCTCGAGCCCGACGCCCAGGAAAGCGGACAGGAACAGCGCCGCGATCACGGTGCAGACCAGCAGCGCACAGAAGGTCCCCAGGCCGATGGCCCAGTTCATGAGCTTCGCCCTCCGGGCGAGCACCTGGAGATCCGCTCGCAGCTCGTCGCCCGCCTCGGCGCTTTCCTCGGACCGCCGCTCGAGCGTCCGCGCCCGATCGATGATCCGCGCCAGGCGGTGGGCGAGCAGCGAGAGCAAGCCCACGACGCCCGTGACGAGGAAGACGGGCGCGATCGCGAGCTGGATGGCGCGGACGACGGCTTCCAGCTGGGTAGGCTCCATGGTCCTCCTGGCGCGATCGCCGGCTCGGGTGGCGCGAGGCGCGGGGGAACCCCGTCGCCCGGTTCGGAAGTAGAATAGGGCCGCGCCACGGCCGGGCAACCAACCTTCTTCCGCGGAGACATCCATGGCAATTCGCGCCGCCCTCGTCCTTGGCGTGGCGGGTATCCTCGCCGCCGCGATCTTCGGGCTGTTCTTCCGCTCCGCCCGCACGACCAGCGACACCATCCAGGTCACGGGTGCTGCGACCGAGCCGTTCGAGGCCGACGTCGTGAAGTGGTCCATCACGATCAGCCGCCAGGTCTCGACCGACGGGCTTGGTGCGGGGTACGCCGCGCTGAGGGGCGACCGCGCGCAGGTCGTGCAGCGACTGGCCCAGGCGGGGGTGCCGGAGGAGACCGTCAACGTCCAGCCGGTGACCGCGAACCCGCGGTGGGACCAGTTCGGCACGCAGGTCGGGTTCAGTCTCGATCAGGGGCTGACCGTGATCGCCGAGAACGGCGGTCGGGAGCTCGAGGCCATCGCCCTCGATCCCGGGCCGCTGCTCGAGAGCGGCGTCGTCCTCCAATATTCCCGGCTGGAGTACTTCTTCTCGGGAATCGACGAGCTGAAGCACACCCTGCTGTCTCAGGCCACCGCCGACGCGCGGCGCCGCGCCGAGGAGATTGCCGGGGGATCCGACATGGAGATCGACAAGATCGTGTCCGCCCGAGCCGGGGTGTTCCAGATCACCGCGCCGTTCTCGACGGAGGTCAGCGACTACGGCGTGCACGACACGTCGACCCGGAAGAAGGAGATAACGGTCACGGTCCACGCCACCTTCTCCGTCAGGTAGGCAGGATGATGAAAACGGCCCATCTGCGGCGTTGGGCTCCTCGTGTCTTCCTGCGGCGTACAGTCGTACGCCTCGGAATCCACTCGTCGCCCGCCTTGCATCTGGGCCGTTTTGATCATCCTGCGGTACGAGCGCCACTTCTTGTGATCGCGGGTGGGTGATGCTGTTTCTGGTGACGAACGACGATGGGTATCTGGCGCCGGGGCTGGGGACGCTGGCGCGGGCGCTGGGGGAGTTGGGGGAGGTGGTGGTGGTGGCGCCGGACCGCGAGCAGTCGGCGACCAGCCATTCGCTGACCCTGCACCACCCGCTACGGGTCCGGCAGACCGCGGAGAACCGCTACCACGTCGACGGGACTCCGACCGACTGCGTGATGCTGGCCGTGAACGCGATCATGGATCGCCGGCCGGACTACGTCTTCAGCGGCATCAATCACGGAGGAAACATGGGGGACGACGTCTCCTATTCCGGTACCGTCTCCGCCGCCTGGGAGGCGACCCTGCTCGGGATCCCCTCCGTGGCGGTCTCGCTCGTCCACGCGGACGAGCGCTGGCTGACGAGCTACGAGGGAGTGGTGCGCCGGCTCGCCCGCATGATCGTAGAGGAGCCGGTCGAGAAGCTCTTTCCCTCGGACACGCTCCTCAACGTCAATCTGCCCGACCGGGATCCCGACACCGTCGAAGGGGTGCGGGTCACGGCTCTCGGGAAGCGTGCGTACTCCGATCCCGTCGTCGTCGACAAGGATCCGCACGGGAAGACGTACTACTGGATCGGCGGGGGAGAGGCGGTATGGGAGGGACCCGAGGGTTCGGATTTTTTGGCGGTAGAGCGCGGATACATCTCGATCACGCCCGTCCATCTCGACCTCACCAACCACCGCGTGATCCCCGATCTGGAGAAGTGGGAATCGGTTTCGCTCGGGGGTGAGGGCTGACCCGGAAAGCGACTGGCCGCACGAAATCGTTTACAAATGGAAAGAAATCCCTATAATCGTGCCAATCCACAGTTCTCTGACCGGGACCTGAAGCATGGAGGAAAAGCGCCATGGCCATGAAGAGAGCGGCCAAGAAGCCAGCCAAGAAAAAGGCGGCTAAGAAAGCGAAGAAGGGCAAGAAGAAGTAGCACTCGTTCCGCAGGCACCAAACGAAGGGCCGTCCGAGAGGACGGCCCTTCGCGTTCTTCGGACCCGCGGCGTGGGACCCGATTCCGCGGACACGCCGGTTTGCCGGCACCGGCCCGTCGGGGTATTTTGCTTTTTCCTGCCGTTGGTTTTTCCGTCGGGGAGTAGCTCAGCCCGGTAGAGCACTACGTTCGGGACGTAGGGGTCGCAGGTTCAAATCCTGTCTCCCCGACCACGAAGAAGCGCGCGGAGGCCGGTGGCCGCCGCGCGCTCGTCGTTTCGGACTTTCCCGAGGCCCGGATTCCAGGCACGGCCTAGAAGGTCAGCGTGAGTCCTCCCAGCGCGCGGCTGCCGATTACGGAGCCACCGAACAGCTCGACATGCTCCTTGTCCAGCACGTTGCTCCACACCAGGTTGATCCGCGCCCAGTCGTTCACCACGTATCCGCCGTTCAGGTCGACGGTCGCGTAGCCGGGGATGTGGCCGGCGAACACGCCGGCCGCCCAGTCGAAGCCCTCCTGCATATGGACCGACCCGCCCAGGCTCCAGCGATCCAGGTTATTGAACGTGAAGCCGACGTTGGCCTTGTGCTTGGGCGTGTTGGGCAGTAGCGCATCGCCAGCGAGCGTGCTCTCCTCGACGTCGAAATCGAAGAACGTGTAGTTGGCGAAGGCCTCCCACTTGATTGCCGGCTGCACCGTCAAACCGAGCTCGACGCCCCTTTCCGTCACACGACCTGCGTTGGCGTACGAGAGGACGTACTCGAGCGATCCGTCCGGCTTGAGGACCAGGAGCGGCGCCACCGCCGCCACCGCGCCGGTCGTCAACGCCTGCAGCACCGCGGGCGCGAAGGGGGCCAGCTGCGGCGTAGAGAACGCCGGCTGGAACGCCACCAGGTCTTCGACGGAGTCAAACGGCTCGAAGGCCGGGTTCACCCGGGGCAGGAGATCGGTGACGAAATCCTCGATCTCGTTGTAGTACACGTCCGCGGTGGCGTAGGCACGGCCACCCATCAGCGCGCCCTTCCAGCCGACCTCGTAGCCGGTCAACTGCTCTGCGGTAAGCTCGGGGTTGCCGCGCGCCACGACCGGCGTGGGAGCGAGATTCAGCGGCAGGTCGATCGGCATGCCGAGCTGTGCGCTGAGCGCGGCCTCGAGTCCAAGCTCGACCTGGTTGAGCGGGATCACAGGGCCCGCAGCCACGCGCAGGAACATCTCGGAATAGTTCGGCGTCTGGAACGCGCGGTTGAAGGTCAGTCGCAGCGAATGGCTCTCGTTGGGACTGAACACGACGGCGGCCTTCGGCGAGATCTCGTTCTGGTCTTCCGCCAGCACCGAGAAGTGATCGAACCGCGCGGCGGCCAGCAGGTTCACCTGCGGATGGATCGCGTACTCGACCTGGCCGAACAGGCTCGAGATCGTGTCGTCGTGCTTTTCTTCCATCAGCGTTCCGTCTGTGTCGACCGAGACCCAGCGGTTCGATCCACCCGCGATGAGGCGCAGCTTCTCGTCCGCGGTGTTCCAGTTCGTCTGGCCTTCTACGTGGAACAGGTCCGAGGCCTCGAGCAGCACCGCGCCCGAAGCCAGCGCGGTCTGGTTGTTGCCCTCACAGGTGTCGCGCGGGACGCACAGCTCGGTGAACGCCCCCAGCGGGGGTGGTGCGGGGTTGCCCTCGCGATCGTTCGCCCGCCGGCCGCTGTACCAGCCGAACACCGTGTACCGGTCGGCGGCGTACTGGGTGCGCGCCCACGGGCGATTGGCGCCGTTGATCTGCACCCGGCCGATCCCGGTGACGAAGATCTCGTTCTCGGTGAAGGTGTCGCCGCCCTCGGCGGTCCAGACCGAGCCGTTGTCGAAGTTGTAGTCGAGCCGGGCGCTGCCGTAGAGCGAGCTCACCGGGTCGTCGATGATCCCCACCGTCTCGACCGGCAGCGGCCCGTAGGTCAGCTCGCCCTCCTCGAAGAAGCAGGCGCGATCCGTCGGAGCGCAGGTCCCGACCGCCAGGTCGCGCGTGCGGGACTCCGACCACGTGTCCCCGACACGGACGTAGCCGAAGTTCGCCTTGTAACCGACGGCGCCGCCCGAGGCCTCCCCCGCGTGCCGGATGTCGAAGCGGCCCGTGCCGCGCTCGCCGCCGGAGGTCGCGATCTTCGTTCCGACGATGTCCGCCGGGGCGGGAGTCGAGATGTTCAGCACGCCGCTGAAGGCGTTGGCGCCGTAGAGCGCAGAGCCCGGACCGCGAACCAGCTCGAGCTTTCCGAGGTCGTCGAGAGGCATGGACAGGGCGCTCCACTCCTGCGACTGCAGGAAGCCCAGGCTGCGGTCGATCCCGTCCTGGAGGACCAGCACGCGCCGGTTGAGCGACGAGTTGAACCCGCGCGCATTGATGTTGAAGTCCTGCACGCCGCTCTGGACCACGTCGATCCCGGGCTGGTTCTTGAACAGCTTGGGAAGCTGCCCGTGCGCGGCCTCGCGCTGAATCTCCTCGGGGGTCACGACGCTGACCGCCGCCGGCGCTTCCACGATGCGGGTCGGCCGCCGCGAGGCGCCGATGACCGTGATCGCTCCCATCTCCACGAAGCCGGCCGGGAGACCGACGTCGACCGTAGCGGTGCCGCCGCCGGTGACGTCGACCTGCTCGCGCACCGTCTCGAAACCGAGCATGGTGACGACGATCGTCTGGGAGCCTGCGGGCACGTTGGGCAGGCTGTACGTGCCGCGCTGACCCGATACCGCGCCGATGCCGGTGCCCTCGACGACGACCTGGGCTCCCGCGACGGCGCCGCCGTTCGCGGCCTCCGTCACGGTTCCCACGATGCGTCCGGTGTCCTGGGCCACGGCGGAAGCGCCGAAAACGAAGATCGAAGCGGCCGCGACGAGGCTCGACCGCGCGAGTGTGGATGCGCCGAACTCGGACAGGATTCGCATAGGTCTCCCCAGGAAGGTGTTCGACCTGACGAGCGACGAAGAAAGTTGCGCCTATATACGCACCGTTGAGGATATGGCGCAACAATGGTTATTTTGAGTCCGTTGTGGTGGCAGCCGAGCCATGAGGAGGGATGCATGGACACGCGGAGGTGTGTCGTCCGGGGGCGTGTCCAGGGCGTGGGTTTCCGCTGGTTCGTCACGCGAAACGCCGAGGAGCTGGGCGTGCGGGGAACGGTCCGGAATCGCGCAGACGGCGCGGTCGAGATGGTGCTCCAGGCCGACGATCCGGAGGCGCTGGAGGCCATGATCGGCCGGGTCCGCCAAGGACCGCCCGGATCCCGTGTCCAGAAAATGGAGTGCGAGCCGATGGACGAAGGATCGCGATACGCACGCTTCGAGGTGGTCCGCTGAGCGGCCGCCCGGATCGCACGGCGCTCGCCGCCACACTGGCGGCCATGCTGGCCGCCTGCGCGCCGGTCTATTCCGGTGGGGTCGCGGCGGGGATCGCGCTCCCGGGAACCTCGGCGGGATCCCCGCCGCCGGCGCGGCCGCCGGCGTC
>DATFFS010000243.1:0-13847 GCA_035249945.1 Gemmatimonadota bacterium | reverse complement strand
CGCGCGCGGCGCAGGAGCGCCGGCGGTGGCGGCGCGCCCGCTGGCCGAGGTCGACGTCTCGGAAGCGGCGCGGGTCTCGACCGGCACAGGGGAGCTCGACCGTCTGCTGGGGGGCGGGATCGTGCCCGGCGGCCTGTACCTGCTCGGCGGAGAGCCCGGCATCGGAAAATCGACGCTCCTCCTTCAAGTGGCCGGGCGGCTGGCGCGCGAGGGCCGGAAGGTCCTGTACCTGGCGGGCGAGGAGTCGCCGGGCCAGATCAAGCTGCGGGCGGAGCGGCTGGGCGTGGCGGCAGACGGCCTCCTGATCGCCGCGGGCACCGCGCTCGACTCGCTCCTCGCCACCTGCGAGGAAGTCGAGCCCGAAGTGGTCATCTGTGACTCCGTCCAGACCGTGTATTCCCCGGCGCTGTCGAGTGCTCCGGGGTCGGTCTCCCAGGTGCGGGCGGCGGCAGGGTCCTTGCAGGGTTTCTGCAAGACGCGGGGCGCGGCCGCGTTCCTGGTCGGTCACGTGACCAAGGAGGGCTGGATCGCGGGGCCAAAGACGCTCGAGCACCTGGTGGACGCGGTGCTCCTCTTCGAGGGGGACACGCACCACGACTACCGGGTCCTGCGGGCGCAGAAGAACCGGTACGGCTCGACCCAGGAGATCGCCGTGTTCCGGATGACGGGGGTGGGCCTCGAGGCGGTAGACAACCCCTCGGCGTTCTTCCTTGACCCGGCGCGCAGCCTGGCCCCGGCCCCCGGCTCGGCACACGTGGCCTGTGTGGAGGGGACGCGGCCCCTGCTGATCGAGGTGCAGGCCCTCGTCGCCCCCAGCCCGTACGGGACGCCGCAGCGCGTGGCGGGAGGATTCGATTCCCGCCGTCTCGCGCTGCTGCTCGCCGTGCTGGAGAAGCGAGCCGGCTTCGGGCTCGGCGCGCGCGACGTGTTCCTCAACGTCGTCGGAGGGCTCACGCTGACGGAGCCCGCCGTCGATCTGGGGGTCGTCGTCGCGATCGCGTCCAGCCATTCCGACCGGCCCGTCGGACCCGGCACGGTGGTGTTCGGCGAAGTGGGCCTTACCGGCGAGCTGAGACCCGTGCGGTTGACCGCCGGTCGTCTCGGGGAGGCGGAGCGGCTGGGGTTCAGGCGGGCGGTCATCTCCGCCCAGCGGAGCGACCCGCGCGGCGGGAGCGCTCACGGGCTCGGCGAGAACCACGGGCTGGAGATCGTCGAAGCCGAGTCGGTCGCGGAGGCCGTGGCCCTCGCCCTGAAGGGAACGTCGTGAGGAAGCAGCGCACCGCGTCGCCCATCATCTCATACCATTGGCGACGCACACCGCAACGCGAGGAGGGCTATGAATTATCTGCGTGCGACACTTGCTTTGCTGATCGTATGGGTCGGCGCCCTCGCCATCCTGTACGAACCCGCTCAGTTGACCTACGTCGTCGTGGGCGCAGGCGCGGCGGTGCTCGTGCTGGCGCTTCTGCTGGAAGCGCGCATACGGCAGGGCGACCCGCGTCAGGTGCTGGTCGCCGGCATCGGGTTCCTGCTGGGCCTCGTGCTCGGGGTGCTCGTGCTGGCTGTCCTGGGAGGTCTGCCGATCACCGCCGGGGTGATCGCTAGCGGGACCTTCGTCTCGACGTTCGGTATCGCGCTCATCGTGCTCCTGCTGGGCTACCTCGGCGCCAGCACGGCGCGCGCGGTGACCTACGATCTCGTGCTGTTCCGGCAACCGGACCAGGAGAGCGGTGCCAAGGCCCGCTTCCTCGTGGGCGAGAAATCCCTCATCGACGGGCGGATCGTCAAGCTGGCGGAAAGCCCGCTCCTTTCGGGAGAGATCATCGTCCCGCGCTTCGTCGTGGATCAGCTGAACCAACTGGCCGCGAGCAATACCCCGATGGACCGCTTCCGCGGCGAGCGCGGGCTCGACAGCCTGCGGCGGCTGCAGCAGAACCGGATGCGCGCGGTCTACATCCGGGAGATCGACCTGCTCCACGGCGAGATCGAAGGGGTGCTCGACTACGCGGTGCAGCACGACGCCCGGGTGGTGACGCACAACCCCGAGATGATCCGCGAGGCCAACCGGCGCGGCATCCCGATCGTCAACTTGAACGACGTCGCCGTGATGCTGGAGCCCGAGATCCTTAGCGGCGACGAGCTGGTGGTGAAGCTCGTCAAGCCGGGTAAGGAAAAGGAGCAAGCGGTGGGGTACCTCGAGAACGGGAACATGGTCGTGGTGGAAGACTCCCGCACGGACATCGGGCGTACGGTGCGGGTCGCGGTCACGGGGATCCACCAGACGCGGGCCGGCACGCTGATCTTCGCCCGCAAGCGCGACGCGGTGGGCGCTCCGGGGCCGCTGCCGCTGGAGGGCGAGCCGAGCGGCGCGACCGAGGGGGCGGCGCGGTCCTGATCGCGGCCGCGGGCGTGGTGGTGGCGGGGGGTCGGGGGGAGCGCCTGGGAGGCGTGCCCAAGCAGTTCCGGCCGCTGGCCGGGATCCCGGTCGTCTGCTGGGCCGTGCGCCGGCTTCTCGATGGGCTGTCGGCCGAGATCGTCGTGGTCCTCCCGGGTACGGCGCTCGAGGAGGGTGCCGGACTGCTTGCCGAGCATCTCGAAGGGTCCGCGGGTCGGGTGCGGGTCGTCGCCGGCGGAGCGCGGCGGCAGGACTCGGTGCGCGCCGGCCTGGCGGCGCTCGAGGGATCGATCCGGGCGGTGGTCGTCCACGACGGAGCGCGCCCCTTCGCGAGCGTCGCGCTGGTCGAGCGGGTGGCGAACGAGGCGTTGGCGGGCACGGTGGTCGTACCCGCGCTGCCGGCCGCGGACACCATGAAGCGCGTGGAGGGACAGCGGGTCGTCGAGACGATCGAGCGCGGTGCCGTGGTGGCGGTCCAGACCCCGCAGGGGTTCCCGCTCGAGGTCCTGAGGGCCGCGCATGGGCGCTGGCCGCAAGGGGAGGAGGCGACCGACGACGCCGCCATGTGCGAGCGGGCCGGGGCCTCGGTCCGGTGGCTTCCAGGCGAGCCGCTGAACCGCAAGCTCACCGGGCCCGAGGACTGGTGGTGGGCCGAGCGCATGGCCGAGTCGGGTCGTGTCCGATGGGGAGGGGGTCCGTGAGCGAGCAGCGGGTCGGCTTCGGTTTCGACGCCCATCGCTTCGCCGACGGCCGGCCGCTGATCCTGGGCGGCGTGCGCCTGGATCACCCGCGCGGGCTCGCCGGATGGTCGGACGCCGACGCGCTCCTCCACGCCATCGCCGACGCCGTCCTCGGCGCGGCCGCGCTGGGGGACATCGGCCGGCACTTCCCGCCCGCGGACCCCGCCTGGAAGGACTCCGACAGCCGCAGGATCCTCGCGGCCGCCGTCGCGCTCGTGGCGCGGGACGGCTGGACGGTCGAGAACGTGGACGCGACCGTGCTCGCCGAAGCTCCGCGAATCGGCCCTCACGCCGACGCGATGCGGGCGGAGATCGCGGCCGCGTGCGCGATCGAGCTTGAGCGCGTGAGCGTCAAGGCCACCACGATGGAGGGGATGGGGTTCATCGGCCGCGAGGAGGGGATCGCGGCCACGGCGGTCGCACTGCTCAGCCGCGAGCAGAGGACGTGATCGAAGGCCTGGAGTGCTCCGCCTGCGGCCGGTGGACCGAAGCCGACAGCCTCCAGAACCTCTGCCCCGGATGCGCCGGCCCGCTCCTCGCCCGCTACGACCTGGAACGCCTCGCGCGAGCCTGGCGGCCCGCCGACCTCGCGGGCCGCACGCCCGGCCTCTGGCGCTGGCGGGAAGTGCTGCCTGTCGTCCCCGGCGAGGAGCCGCTGACCCTCGGCGAGGGCGGCACCCCGCTGCTCCCATCGCGCTCGATCGGCCCCGCGCTCGGCATGCGTCGCCTGGCGTTCAAGGACGAAAGCTGCAATCCCACGTTGTCCTTCAAGGCGCGTGGGCTGGCGGTGGCGATCCACCGGGCGCGCGCGCTGGGTGCGCGTCACGTCGCGATCCCCAGCGCCGGGAACGCCGGCAGCGCCACCGCCGCCTACTCAGCCGCCGCAGGACTGCCCTGCACGGTGGCGATGCCTTCCGACACGCCGGCGCCGATCCTGGCGGAGTGCCACTCTCACGGAGCGCGCGTGGAGCTGGTCGATGGGACGATCGCCGACGCCGGCGCGTGGGTCCGGGAGCGCGCCACCGTCGAGGGCTGGTTCGACGTGTCGACGCTGCGGGAGCCGTACCGCCTCGAGGGGAAGAAGACGATGGGGTACGAGCTCGCGGAAGCGGGCGGCTGGAAGCTGCCGGGTGCCATCGTGTACCCCACGGGCGGCGGCACGGGCCTGATCGGGATGTGGAAGGCGTTCGAAGAGCTCGAAGCGCTGGGCTGGATCGGTGCCGAGCGTCCGAGGATGATCTCGGTCCAGGCCGCCGGCTGCGCGCCGATCGTTCGCGCGTTCGAGGCGGGCTCCTCTCGCGCCGCGCCCGTGCGGGAACCCTATACGGCGGCCGGCGGGCTCAAGGTGCCGTCGGCGATCGGAGATTTCCTGATCCTGGCCGCGCTGCGAGCGTCGGGCGGCTCGGCGGTGGCGGTGGAGGACGCCGCGCTCCTCGCCGGCGCGCGGCGCCTGGCGACGGAGGAAGGGATCTTCGCGAGCCCCGAAGCCGGCGCCACCGTGGCGGCCCTGCCGCATCTCCTCGCGAGCGGCGCGATCGATCCCGACGGGGAGACGGTATGCTTCGTGACCGGACACGGGATCAAGTACCCCGTCCTGTGCGGGGCCGCCCCGGCCGGGGTATCTTCCTGACAGATGCGGCTCGCGTATCTGGACATGTTCTCGGGCGTGAGTGGGGACATGCTGCTGGGGGCGTGTCTGGACGCCGGCGTGCCCCTGTCGGAGCTCGAAGAGGCGGTGGGCCTGCTGGGGCTCGACGGCATCCGTCTCTCGGCCGAGCGCGTGAAGCGCCACGGCATCGCCGCCACGCGCTGCGTGGTGGAGGTGATCGACCAGGCGGGCGAGCGCGGGCTGGCCGACATCCTCGATCTCATCGAGGATTCCGGATTGTCCATCCCGGTCCGCGACCGGGCGGGGCGCGTGTTCGAGACGCTGGCCGGCGCCGAGGCCAGGGTCCACGACACGACCCCCGATCGGATCCACTTCCATGAAGTCGGCGCGCTCGACGCGATCGTGGACGTCGTCGGCGGGGTGTGGTGCCTGGAGCGGCTGGGCGTCGAGCGGGTCCACGCTTCGCCCTTCACCCTGGGAAGCGGCTGGGTGGAGGCCGCGCACGGGAAGCTCCCGGTCCCGCCCCCCGCGGTGCTCGAGCTCGTCGCGGGCTGGCCGCTGGCCGAGAGCCGGGTCGCGGCCGAGCTTACCACTCCGACGGGCGCGGCCCTGGTGACCTCGCTGGCGGAGGGACGCGGCGTCCCGGTGGGTTTCGTTCCGACGGAGGTGGGATATGGAGCGGGCGCGCGCGAGCTGGAGACGCAGCCCAACCTTCTGCGGATCGTGATCGGCGACTCGGCGGCTCCGGACCAGGACGTCGCGATGGTCGAGTGCGATCTGGACGACCTGTCGCCGCAGCTCTTCGAGCCGCTGGCCGAGCGACTGTACGCGGCCGGCGCTGTCGAGGTCCACTGGATGCCGGTCCAGATGAAGAAGCAGCGTCCCGGGGTCACGGTCCGCGCCCTGGGTCCGCTGCACGCGGTGGAGCGGCTGGGCGAGGCGTTGTTCGCCGAGACGACCACCATCGGCTTCCGCTGGTGGCCGGTTTCGCGCACTACGTTGGTCCGCGAGACCGGGGAAGCCGCCACGTCGCTGGGGACCGTGGCCGTCAAGCGCATCCGGCGCCTGGACGGCCGCTGGGAAGTGCGACCCGAGTACGAGTCGTGCCTCGAGATCGCTCGTCGCCTCGAGCGCCCGGTGCGGGACGTCCTGGCGGCGTTGAGCGCGGAACTCAACCCCGAACCGCTGGTATTACGTGACGAGTAAGCCCTTCACCCCTATGGGAGGACATGCATGAGAAGGTTTCTGATCGTCGCCGTCCTGATCACGGCGGGTGCCGCTCTCGACGGCATCGAGGCGTACGCGCAGACGGCCACCGCGATCGCCAACGGGGCGAAGGTGCGGATCCAGCGGAACAAGTTCGAGGAAGCGAACGAGCTGCTCGGGCGCGAGATCGTCAACTATCCGGAGAGCGCGGAGCTCCACTATCTGTACGCCATCACGCTGGCACGCGTGTCGGCCCAGGACTCCGCCTCGAAAGCGATCGCGCAGCTCTCGATCGCCGACAGCCTCAACGGTGAGCCCGCCGAGGGCGCCGAGGAGGAGGAGATCGAGCTCCAGGAGAACATCGACCAGGCGTTGAGGTCGCTGTGGGGCGGGATCGTGAACGACGGCGTCCGCGCGCTTGCGGCGGGCGACATGGCGGACGCGGAGGCGAAGCTCACCCTCGCCGTGGAGCTCCATCCGGGAGGCAAGGAAGGCCACCTCGGGATGGGTGCCGTACATCAGGCGAAGCAGGAGTACGACCTGGCGATCGAATCCTACAAGCGAGCGCTGGAGGTCGATCCGGCATACAAGAACGCGCTCCTGCGCCTGGGTCAGACGTACCAGCTCAAGGCGGAGCAGGTCGCGGGTGGCGGCGATGCCGCGGAAAGTCCGGAGGCCGCGCAGATCGCCGGCGAGGCCGCCGCGGTCTACGAGAACTATCTGGCCGAGAACCCCGGCGACGTCGAGGTCCAGATCCAGCTCGCCGGCCTGCATGCCTCGCTCGGGCAGATGGAGAAGGCCGAGCCGATCATTCGCTCGGTGATGGCCTCCGACAGCGTGGACGCTACGGTCTTGACGGATTTCGGCTTCCGCTTGGCGAACGCGGGTCAGTACGACCTCGCCGACGAGCTGTTGAGCCGCGCCGTGACGATGACCGATTCGCTGGACGTCGAGCCGCTCGGGTATCTGGCCTTCGTGCGCATCCAGAGCGAAGACCTCGAGGGCGCAAGGGCGATCCTCGACAAGCAGCTGGCGCTCGACCCCTCCAATCCCGAGGCCTGGGAGTACCTGGCCTATGTGCGCCGCGATCTGGGCGACACGGCCGGGTCCGCGGAGGCGTTCGAGAAGGCCGAGTCGATACCGCTCGAGTTGCAGCAGATCTCCATGAGCCAGAATCCCGACAAGACCTGGAACATCGAGGCCACGTTCCTGAACCGGCTCGAGTCCCCGGTCTCGAACGTGCAGGTCCGCTTTACGCTGCTCTCTCCGACGGGCGAGGTCCTGGAGACCCAGGAAGCCACCATCGCGGGGCAGTCGCTGCCCGCCGGCGAAGGGGAGCAGGTGACGATCGAGTTCTCGCAGCCCGCCGAGAGCCCGCGGGTCAAGTACGAGATCCTGTAGACCCGGACGGCCGGGACGGAACCGCAAGGGCGCGGCGCGAAGCCGCGCCCTTGTCTTTTGTGGACATCTCGACCGGGTTTGACGAGGGTCTGAGGCAGCCCTAGTTTTCGTCTTCGCGAGCGGGCGTAATTCAGTGGTAGAATGCCAGCTTCCCAAGCTGGACGTCGCCGGTTCGAATCCGGTCGCCCGCTCCATTTCCCTCGACGAAGTCCGGAACCTCTGATGCACGACACCCGCAGAGGCGGTTCCTGGTGGAAGGCGATCGCGCTCGGGGAAGCCGGCATCCTCGCGTGTTCTTCCTGCTGGCGGCGAGAGTCGCAACGCGACGGAACCGGCGCCGGAAGGCGCAGGGATCGAAGGAAGACGCGTGATGCTATCCGCGGTTGCGCTCCCGGCGCGATCGGTGTAGAAGTTTCCATCCGATGAAGCGACGCACGTTCCTGCAATCCTCGGCTGCCCTCCTGGGAGCCGTCGCGCTGCCCGCGCCAGCCGCGCCACCCCTGCCCCGCGACGTGCGGCGGTGGCTCGAGCCGGACGACAAGGAGCTCGCCGACATCGCGCTGAACGCCGCCACGCGCGCCGGGGCCTCCTACGCCGACATCAGGATCAGCCGTCACTTCGACCAGCAGATCCACACGCGCGAGCGGCGCGTTCAGGGCATGAACGACGAGATCACGTACGGATTCGGCGTACGCGTTCTCGTCGACGGCGTGTGGGGGTTCGCCGCCAGCCGCGTCGTCGCCGGGGACGAGGTGGCCCGCATTTCGCAGGCCGCGGTCGCGCAGGCCAGGGAGAACGCCAGGATCCCCCACACGCCGGTCGAGCTGGCCCCCGTCGAGGCCTACCCGGACGCCGAGTGGACGACCCCGCACGAGAAAGACCCCTTCGAGATCTCGATCGACGAGAAGGTCGACTTCCTGCTCGGCATCAATGCCGCGGCCCTCGACGGCGGCGCCGACTTCGCCACCTCGTCGATCGTGTTCCAGAAACAGGAGCGGTTCTTCGCCTCGACGGAGGGATCGTACATCCGTCAGACGTTCCTGCGCGTGTTCGTCCCCTGGGAGGTAACGGCGGTCGACCGTCAGGCGGGTCGCTTCGCCACCTGGGAGGCCGGCATGACGAACGCCGGTGCCGGCTGGGAGTTCGTCCTCGCCCAGGACTTTCCAGGCGACGTCGCGCTCGCGACCGAGCTCGCGCGCGAGAAGCTCGCCGCTCCGACCCTCGAAGCTCCGGGCAGGAAGGATCTCGTGCTCCTCCCGAGCCATCTGTGGCTCACGATCCACGAGTCGGTGGGTCATCCGACCGAGCTGGATCGCGCCCTCGGGTACGAGGCCAACTACGCCGGGACTTCCTTCTGCACGCCGGACAAGCTGAACGCGCTTCAATACGCCAGCGAGATCGTGAGCTTCGAGGCCGAGCGGCAGGAGCCTCACAGCCTCGCGTCGGTGGGCTGGGACGACGACGGCGTTCCCGGAGACCGCTGGCTGCTCGTTCGTGACGGGGTCTTCGTCGACTATCAGACCACTCGCGACCTGGTGCATCGCATCGCCGATGAGACCGGCGTCAGCCGCTCCCACGGATGCTCGTACGGTCAGAACTGGTCCGTCGTCCAGTTCCCGCGGATGCCGAACGTGAATCTGCGGCCCGGTCCGGAGGGTACCTCGCTGGAAGAGCTGATCGCGGGCGTGGATGACGGCCTCCTGATCGACACCGACGGCTCGTACTCCATCGACCAGCAGCGCTACAACTTCCAGTTCGCCGGCCAGGGGACATGGGAGATCAAGGGAGGCAAGCGGGGCCGCATGCTGCGGGACGTCGCTTATCAGGGCAACACGGTCGAATTCTGGAACAGCTGTGACGGCATCGGCGGTCCGGACAGCTACGAGGTGTACGGCTCCTATTACGACGGCAAGGGACAGCCCGGTCAGGTGAACGCGGTGAGCCACGGTTGCCCGCCCGGCCGTTTCCGGCAAGTAAACGTGCTGCCGGCGGGATAGGGCGTTGGCGATCCTGACGGAGCGGGAGGCGCGCCGGATCGTCGAGGCGGTGATGGACCGCGCCACCGCCGACGACACGATCGTGAACCTGGTGTCGCGGGAAGGCGGAAACACGCGCTTCGCCGGCAACGGGGTTACCACCTCGGGCGAAGTCGCCAACGTCGAGCTCACCGTTACGTCCGCGTTCGGGAATCGCAGCGGGAGCGCGGAGACCAATGGGATAGACGATGAGGCGATCGCCGCGGTCGTCGCTCGCTCGGAGGAGGCCGCCGGGTTGGCGCCCGAGGATCCCGAGCATGTGCCGCCGCTCGAGGTAGCCGACTATCTCCGCCCGCCCGCGTACTTCGAAAACACCGCCGCATACGGCCCCGCAGCGCGCGCGGGCGCGGTGGCCGCGGCGATCGGGGAGGCCGCCGGTCGGGAGGCGACGATCGCCGGCTTCCTCGAGAACTACGGCCTCGCCTACGCGACGGGGAACTCGCGCGGCGTGTTCGGATATTTCCCGATGACGTGGCTCGAGTACACGAATACGGTGCGAACGCCGGACGGCAGCGGATCGGGGTGGGCCGGCGTGCGCCTCCACGACGCGACGAGCCTCGACGCCGCGGGGATGGCCAGGATTGCCGCCGAGAAGGCGATCGCGTCGAGCACCGTGGTGCCGCTCGAGCCGGGGGAGTACCCGGTGATCCTCGAGCCCGTCGCCGCGGCGGTCATGGCCGGGGCGCTGGTCGGCCAGATGGGCGCGCGCCGGGCGATGGAGGGCCGCTCGTACCTCTCGGCGCCCCAAGGGGCGACGAAGCTGGGGGAGCAGCTCGTGTCCCCCCTCGTCACGATCGCGACCGATCCGCTTCACGCCGAGGTTCCGGGCCGCGCGTGGGCGGGAGAGCAGCTTCCATCGCGGGCCACGACGTGGTATGGGCAGGGGCGCGTGGAGTCGCTCCAGTACGATCGTTACTGGGCCGGGCAGCACGACACCGCGCCGGTCCCGAGCTCCACGAACCTGGTGATGGAGGGAGAGGACCGCTCGCTCGAGGAGCTCATTCGGGGGACCCCTCGCGGCGTGCTCGTGACCCGCTTCTGGTACATCCGCACGCTCAATCCATCCGACCTGACGCTGACCGGCCTGACGCGGGACGGGACCTTCTGGATCGAGGACGGGCGGATCGCGCATGCGGTCAACAACTTTCGCTGGAACGACTCGCCCGTTCGGGTCTTCGCCGGGGTCGATGCGATGTCGCGGCCGGTGCGGGTCGCCGACGAGGACTGGGTGCTGAGCCCCTCCTATGTGCCGGCGGTCCGTGCGGCGGGATTCCGCTTCGCCAGCGTGAGCCAGGCGGTCTGACGGCCGGCACGCGCTTGACACAAGTGCGGCCCGGGACCTACGTTCGGCACTTAAGGTCACGCTTCAGGAGACCTCCTCAAGTTCTGAATCGGAAACTGGTTAGGCGACTCTAGCAGAGGCCCCGACGATGGTGCAGTGGCGCCCATTCCTCATGATCTCCTGGGCGATCCTGCTGGGGCTGTTCCTGTGGACGGTTCTGCCCGTTCTTTCCCCGCTGATCCTGTTCCTCGTCCTGACCTACATGCTGTGGCCGCTGTTCGGGACCGACACCTACAAGCGGCTCATGCTCCCGCTGGGCGCGCTGACCTTTCTCTGGCTCCTCCACGTGGCCGGCAGCGTGCTGGCGCCGTTCGTCCTGGCGTTCGTGCTGGCGTACGTCGCCGATCCGCTGGTCGACTGGTGGAGCACGCGGGGGATCGGGCGCACCTGGGGGGCGCTGGGCGTGCTGCTCCTGGCGCTCATCGTGGTCGCGCTGGCAGTCGCCCTGATCGGACCCCTCGTCGCCACCCAGGGAGCGCAGTTCCTCACCGATCTGCCCCGCATCATGGAAGAGCTCCGGACCTGGTATAACGCGCAGGTCGTCGGGCTCGCGAACTCGCAGGTCCCGATCATCCGCGACATCCCCTTCGAGCGGGCGCTGGACGTCGAGAGCCGCGACGTGGGTCAGTACCTGCTGGACGAGCTCCAGCGCCTCAATCCCTCGTGGGAGGCGGCGATCGGTGTGGGACGGGGACTCCAGACCGGCCTGACGATCCTCGGCTACCTCATCCTGACGCCGGTCCTGACGTTCTATCTCCTGCGCGATTTTCCCAGCGTCGGGCAGGGAATCGCGAAGATCCTGCCGCCGGCCCGCCGTGAGAGCACGCTCGCCTTTCTCCACCGCTACGACGTCCTGCTGGGAGAGTACCTGCGGGGGCAGCTCCTGGTCGCGACGTTCGTGGGGATCGCGACTGCGCTCGGGTTCTGGATCGTGGGTTTCCCGAACGCGATCCTGCTGGGCGTGATCGCCGGGATCTTCAACATCGTTCCCTATCTCGGCCTGATCGTGAGCCTGATCCCTGCGGCGCTCATCGCGCTCCTGACGCCGCCGCTCTGGCTGTCGGCGCTCAAGGTCGCGGGCGTGTTCTTCGTCGTGCAATCGCTGGACAGCTATTTCTTCTCGCCGAAGATCGTCGGCGACAGAGTGGGGCTCCATCCGGTATGGGTCATGTTGGCGATCATCGGGTTCGCATCCGTCTTCGGCCTGGTGGGACTTCTGCTCGCGATCCCGATCGCCGTGTTGATCAAGCTCGTGATCGAGAACTCTCTCGCGACGTATCGGGGATCGGTCTATTACCAGGACATCGGCGCCCCCCTGCCGACCGAGGAGGAGGCACCCGAGGGGGGGACGCCGGCGTGAGTCTCCCAGTGGTGGCGATCGTCGGCCGGCCCAATGTGGGGAAGTCGACGCTGTTCAACCGCTTCCTGGGTGCCAGGGACGCGATCGTCCACGACGAGCCGGGCGTGACCCGCGACCGTCACGCCGCCGACGCCGAGTGGGCGGGCCGTCGCTTCACGCTCGTCGACACGGGCGGGCTGATTCCCGAGGCGCAGGAAGAGATCGCTCGCGGGGTGAACGCACAGATCTACGCCGCCATCGAGCAGGCGGACGTGTGCCTGCTGGTCGTGGATGGGCGCACTGGTGTCACACCCGTCGACCAGGAGATGGCGCAGCTCCTGCGGGAGAGCGGAAGGCCGACGATCCTGGTCGTCAACAAGGCCGACAACGCCGCCATGGGCGAGCGCATGCGCTGGGAGTTCTTCGAGCTGGGGCTCGGCGAGCCGCAGCCGGTCTCCGCTCTCTCGGGGATCCGTTCCGGCGATCTCCTCGACGCGGTCGTCGCCGCGCTGCCGCCCGAGATGGTCGACGTCCCGGCGGACCCCGAGGAGATCACGATCACGGTGATCGGGAAGCCGAACGTGGGGAAGTCCTCGTTCCTCAACCGGCTCCTCGGCGAGGAGCGGTTCATCGTGTCGCCGGTCGCGGGGACCACTCGCGACGCGATCGACACGACGTTCACGTGGCAGGGGCGGAAGTTCCGGCTGGTCGACACGGCGGGGATCCGCCGCCACGCCGCGCTCGAGGAAGGGCTCGAGTACTACACCTACCTGCGCGCGGTACGGAGCCTCGATCGCGCACAGGTGGCGATCGTCATGCTGGACGCTTCCGAGTCGCTGTCGCGCCAGGACCTGCGGATCCTGAACCTCGCCGAGGAGCGCCGCCGCGGGATCGTCGTGTGCGTCAACAAGTGGGACCTGATCGAGAAGGACGAGCGCACGGCGGCCGGCTACGAGGCCGCGTTCCGCGCCCAGGCGCGCTCGCTGGCATGGGCACCGATCGTGACGATCAGCGCGGCCACGGGCCAGCGGGTGACGCGCGCGCTCGAGGTGGCAGAGGACGTCTGGAAACAGTGGCACCGGAAGGTCGGCACGCCCGAAGTCAATCGCATGCTCCACGCCGCCACCGCGAAGGTCCAGCCACCGCAGTCGAAGGGAAAGCGCGGCGCGAAGGTGGTGAGGGTCCTCTACGGATATCAGGCGGAGACGGCGCCGCCGTTGTTCCTCTTCTATGCCAACGAGCCGCAGGCCATCCCCGAGCATTACCGCCGATACCTCGAGAACGAGCTCCGCGCCACGTTCGGCTTCGCCGGCGTCCCGCTGCGGATCTTCTTCCGCCAGTCCTCCTCGCGCTCCCGGCAGCGCGTCGACCCCGCCGGGCGGGAGGCCGAATGACCGGCGAGCTGGTCCTCGGCCTCGCGATCGCCTATCTGGCCGGCTCGTTCCCCACCGCCTACCTGGTCGGGCGAGCGAAGGGTGTCGACCTGGGCCGGGCCGGGAGCGGGAACTACGGCGCCACCAACGTGTTACGCACGCTGGGTCGGGGCCCGGCGTCAGTCGCGCTGGTCGTCGACGTTGCCAAGGGGTATCTGCCCGTCGTGCTCCTGCCGCGCTGGCTGGCGCCTGCCGGCATCGCGCCGGCCACGTTCGTGGTGCTGCTCGCGATCGCCGCCGTCCTCGGGCACGTGTTCTCGGTCTTCCTGCGCTTTCGCGGGGGCAAGGGAGTTGGGACCGCCGCCGGCGCGTTCCTCGCGCTCTCGCCGTGGGCGCTCCTGCTGGC
>DATFFS010000242.1:0-12925 GCA_035249945.1 Gemmatimonadota bacterium | reverse complement strand
TGCCGGTCTACACCTCCTCGCCCGGGGACTCGTCGATCGGGATGAACGTGGCCGAGCTCGAGTTGCGCGGGAACACGCTCCGGATCAATCCGGCTCTGGACGTCAATGAGACCGCGGCCATCGTGTGGGACGCCAAGAGTGGCGGCGGTAAGAGCGGCGTTTTGATCCTGGGAGGCGGCTCGCCGAAGAATTTCGTATTGCAGACCGAACCCCAGATCCAGGAGGTACTGGGTCTCGAGGAGGCCGGCCACGACTACTACCTGCAGATCACCGACGCGCGTCCCGACACCGGCGGTCTCTCCGGTGCCACCCCCGGCGAGGCGGTGTCGTGGGGGAAGGTCGATCCCGAGAAGCTGCCCGACGCCGTCGTCTGCTACGCGGACACGACGATCGCGCTCCCGCTCCTCACCGCGTACGCCCTGGATCGGCATGCTTCACGCGAGCCGAGACGCCTCTTCGATCGACGTGAGGAGCTGTACGATCGACTGGTGGCGGCGTACCGCGAGAAAGCGGGCTCGCGCGAGCCCGGTGAGGTGGTCGAGGCGGGATGATCCGCCTGGCCGACCCGCTGAACCGTCCCGGCCGCGCCCGGGAGTTCCGCTGCACGGTTCACGGCCTCTGCTTCGAGAACCGGTACCTGCTGCTCGAGGCGATCCATGCCGGCGACCCGCTCGTCCTCCGGCGCGAGCCCGACAACGCGATCGGGGCCGACGCCATCCAGGTGCAGACCGCGGCTACCCAGACGATCGGCTACGTGCCGCGGACGATTTCGACCTGGCTGGCCCCGCTCATGGACTCGGGGCACGAAGCGGTGGCCTCGGTCGTCAAAGTCCGCTCCGACTGCCCGTTCTACGAGCGCCTGATCATCGAAGTGCTCATCGATCCGCGCTAGCCCGGGAACGACGAAGCCCCCGGACCCCGGGGGCTTCGCTGCACGTTTCACGCGACTTCGCTCGCCGGAGCGATCGCTCCAACCCGAAGTCGTTACTGGGACTCGATCTGCTTCCGGCTTTCGCCTTCGATCCGGATCTCCCGCGCTTTCGTTTCCTCGCGACGCGGCAGCGTGACCGAGAGGACGCCGTCCTGGAGCGACGCCTGGACCTGTTCGGTGTCCACGTAGGCGGGCAGGCTGAACGACCGCTCGAACGACCCGAACGAGCGCTCCGTGCGGCGGAACTTCTCGTTCTCGCTCGAGGTCTCCTGCCTCTTCTCGCCTCGCACCGTCAGCATGTTGTTCTCGACCGCGATCTTGATCTGGTCCCGGGTGAGCCCCGGCACCTCGAGGCGCAGCGTCACGGCCTCCGGCGTCTCGGAGACGTCGGTGGCGGGAAGCCACTGGCGCAGGTTCTCGCCCAGATCCCAGGCGCCGAATACGTCGTCCATCAGGCGGCTCAGATCGCGTGGCATCGCGAAGACGCTGTTGAGCGGGCGATAGCGAGTGACATCGTTCATGGTTACCCTCCTTTGAATCGGTTCTTCATCCGATGGAGCTCCGGAACCATCGATCCGCCCGACGTCGGTGGAGATCGATCCCGGCGCTCGATTCAGGGAAAAGCAATCCGCGGGCCATCTCGAGCGCTGCCATCTTTTCACGATCACCTGCCATGCGGGCAGAAATCTCCGCTGCGACCTGACGGATCCGGCGGGGACGATCGAGAGGGGACGGGCGCCGATTACTCCAGAGGAAGTTCGAGCGTCTCCCCGGGCGACCGGTCTGCCCGGGCGGCAGGCGTCCCCGGGTCGGGACGCTCCGTCAGCCACCTCGGCTCGATCCCTTCGATGAGGAATCCGATCAGCTGGTGAACGAGCCGGGACACGTCCGGCGGGGTCTCGCCGAAGGGGTGGGACGCGTGGTGCTCGGCGCGATGCAGGGTGCCGAGCGTGGCGTGGCCGAAGACGAAATGCACGAACCCCTGCTCTTCGAGCGCCGTGATCCGCACCTCCCGCTCCGTCGGCTCGTAGCCGAGGCGGATCCCGGCCGAGCCGATGGGCTCGGTCTCGATCTCGGGGATCCTGCCCAGCACGTCGACCAGCTCCCCGAGCAGGTGGTCGTAGCGTTCCTGGAAGGAGGCTTCGGGGGATGGATGGGCGGCTTCGCGCCGGGCCTCCCGCGAGGAGATGCGCTCCCGAAGCTCGCGGACGAGCGCGGCCCGATCGGGGGCAGGCTCGCGCTCCATCGGGGGGGCCATGGGCGCAGTGTAGGCCGCACTCCGGAAGGGCGTCAATGGCGCGCCCCGCGCGTTGCCGCTGGAAGGCACGGTTCCTAGTGTAGAAGCGGCATGATCGACTTTCATGGAAAGACCGTGCTCGTGACCGGCGGATCCCGCGGCATCGGAGCCGCATGCGTGCGCCGGTTCGCGGAGCTCGGCGCTCGCGTGGGCTTCACCTGGCGGGCCGGCGAAGCCGAAGCGCAGGACCTGGAGCGCGCCTGCGACGGCCTGGCGCGTGGCTGGCGAACGGACGTGACCGACGAGGACCAGGTCGTGCGCTTCGTGCGCGAGGCGGAGGAGGCGTGGGGTGGCGTAGACGTGGCGATCGCCAATGCCGGCATCTGGAAGGGCGCCCGCATCGATCGCATGACCGCTGAGGAGTGGGACGAGACGCTCGAGGTCAACCTCGGAGGCACGTGGCGGCTGTGCCGCGAGGCGGTGCCGGCGCTCCGGCGCCGCGGTGGCGGTTCGATCGTGGTCGTGAGCTCGACCGCCGGACAGCGCGGTGAGTCACTCCACTCGCACTACGCCGCGTCGAAGGGCGCGCAGATCTCGTTCGTCAAGTCGCTGGCGGTCGAGTGCGCGCCCGAGATCCGCGTCAACGCCGTGGCACCTGGATGGGTCGACACCGAGCTGAGCGCGGGCCCGCTGAACGGGGAGGAGCGCGTCGCGATCGTATCCGCGATCCCGCTCGGGCGCGTGGCCACGGCCGGGGACATCGCGGACGCGATCGCGTTCCTCGCCAGCGACCGCGCGCGCCACGTCACGGGCGAGATCCTCAACGTGAACGGGGGCTCGGTGCTGTGCGGCTGAAGACCGCGGTGGCCCGCGGCGTTACGGCCGCAGTGCAACGCTTGCCGCGCGGGCTGACCACGCCGCTGGCGGCCACGGTGGGTACGTTGCTGTGGGCGGGATTCGATCGGCGGGTCGCCAACGAGAACCTGGCACGCGTCTACCCGCAGTGGTCGTCGTTCCGTCGCCGGCGGACGGCCTATCGATCCTACAAGCGGATGGCGCGCGCGCTGGTCGAGTTCCTCCACACGCGCAAGTACTCGCGTGAAGAGATCCTTGCCCGCGTGACGCTCGACAACGAACGCGCGCTCGACACGGCGCTCGAGCGCGGGCGCGGCGCGATCCTCCTCTCGGGGCATTTCGGCAATTGGGAGTGGCTGGCCCGGCGCGTGGCCGCGGCGGGCCACCCCTTCGCGGTGCTGTTCAAGGAGCCCGGGGACCCCGTTCTCGCCGAACGGCTGCGCGCGATCCGCGCGAGCGCGGGGATCGAACAGATCGATCACGACGACATGCGCGCGGCTGTCCGCTGGCTCCGGAAGGGACGGGTGCTGGGGATCGTCATGGATCAGGAGCCGCGCCGGTCGGCGGAAGGAGTCGTGGCCCCGCTCTTCGGCCATCCGACGATGACTCACGTGGGCCCCTTCCGCCTCGCGCGCATGTCCGGCGCACCGCTGCTGACCTTCTTCTGCCGCGCCGCCGGGCGCGGTCGCTACCACGCGCGGCTCGAGCCGCTGGCGGGAAGCGACGTGGCGGATCCGGAGGCCGCGGTGGCCCAGGACGCGGCGCGCTTCAACGCGCGCCTCGAGGCCGCGGTCCGGGCCAGCCCCGAGCACTGGATGTGGATGTACAGGCGCTGGGCAAGGATCGATCGCCGCGCGCGGTCCGGGCAGCCGGCCGACGCGCGGCTGTCGGACGGGGTCGAGCTGTCCGGGCGCTAGAGCGGCGGCTCGGCCGCCAGATCGCGGGTGACCCGCGCCTCGTACTCGGCGGCGATCCGCTGTGTCCGCGGGCCGGGCACGGGGGCAGGCAGATCCTCCTCCCCGATCGCGGCGACGGGCATGATCCCGGCGCTCGTGAACGTCAGGAAGCACTCGTCGGCCGCGGCCACGATCGCGGGCGGGTAGCGGCCTTCGACCGTGCGGAACCCGCACCCGGGCGCGAGCTCCAGGACCAGGTCACGGGTGATCCCGGGAAGGATGCCGCACTCGGGCCCCGGCGTGTGGAGCGTGTCGGCCTCGAAGAAGAACAGGTTCGAGGCCGTCCCCTCGAGCGCCCAACCGTCGCGATGCACGAGGATCGCGTCGTCGAACCCCAGCGCGCGCGCCGCGCCGCGCGCGCGCGCGTTGGCGAGCTTGTGCGCGTGCTTGACGGCGGGCAGGTAGGGAACGATGCGCTCGTCGTGGCACGCCAGGCGCCAGAAGGGGGTATCGTGTGCGACCCAGGGTGGGGGAGCCTCGACCCACATGAGAGACGTGGGGCCCCGCGTCCCGACCCCGGCGGTGCGGTAGAGGCGCGCCATGCCGTTGGTGCGGTCCCCGAGGAGCCGGCCCAGGATCTCGCGGGCTTCGGACTCGGTCCAGACTGGCCCCAGCTCGAGCGCTCGCGCGGAGTCGGCGAGACGCTCCAGATGACGCGCGAGGTACAGCGGCCGGCGCCCGGCGATCTTGACGCCCTCGTAGACCGCTTCGCCGTGCAGGAACCCGCGGTCCCGCGCCTCGAGAGCGGGCCCGTCGAGCGGCCGGATTACGCCGTCGACCCAAACGTCCAGGGGACCTCGATGCGCTGGAGATTCTGGAGCCGACCGCGCTTCGTGCCGGAGCCCGACGTCGAGGAGATCGATCACGGTCACCCGGCGGAAGGCGTCGCGCTGGTCGCGCTGGAGGGCCCGCACGCCTTCCGGGTCGGAGCGAGCCGCGTCCTGCGCGGGTGGCTAAGGTACGACTCGCCCGAGATGCGCGCCCGGCTGGAGGGCGACCTGCGGCCGCTGGACGTGAGCTGGTTCTTCGAGCGCCTGGACGGCCGGACGCGGGTCACGGTCACCCACCCCGCCGCGCCGGCGCTGCCGCGCGAATGGCCGTGGAACCTCGCCGCCTTCGTCCTGACCGCGCTGTCGACCCTGATCGCGGGTGCATATCTGGAAGGCGCGCCGCTGGAGTTCCCGATCCGCGATCCGGGGAGGATCGTCCAGGGTGTCCCGTTCGCGGCCACGCTGCTGGGGATCCTCGCGGCACACGAGTTCGGCCACTGGTTCGCGGCGCGGCGCTACCGACTCGACGTCACGCTTCCGTTCTTCATCCCGCTGCCGATCCTCTCGCCGATCGGCACGCTCGGCGCGGTGATCAAGATGAAGTCGCCGATCTACACGCGGCGGATGTTGCTCGACGTGGGCGCCGCGGGACCGCTCGCCGGCCTGGCGGTGGCGATCCCCGTGACGATCTGGGGCGTCGCCCATTCACCGGTTCTGCCCGCCGACCCGAGCGCCGGCATCCTCCTCGGAGAGCCGCTCCTCTTCAAAGCGATCGTGGCGCTCTTCGGGCCCCCGGTCCCCGAGGGGCAGGACCTCTACCTGGGGAACGTGGCGTTCAGCGGGTGGATCGGGCTCCTCGTCACGGCACTCAACATGTTGCCGGTGGGACAGCTGGACGGCGGGCACGTGGTGTACTCGCTCCTGGGAAAGAAGCAGCACGCCATCGGGTGGCTGTTCTTCGCCGCGCTGCTCGTCCTCGGATGGTGGTGGCAGGGATGGTACGTATGGGCCGCGCTGATCCTGCTCCTGATCCGCGTTCGGCACCCTCCGGTCCTGGATCCCCATTTGGAGCTCGATCCCGCGCGCAAGGCCGCAGGGTGGCTCGCGGTGGCGGCGTTTGCCGCCTGCTTCACCCCAGTCCCTTTCGATTTGTAATCGGGCCCCGGAAGCGACGCTCAGCGGCCGTCCCAGCGGCGGATGACGAGCGCCGAGTTCTTGGAGCCGAACGCGATGCAGTTGACGACCGCGTGGGCGATGTCGGCGTCGCGGCCGGTGTTGGCGACATAGTCGAGGTCGCAGGCGGGGTCGGGTGTGTCGTAGTTGATGGTCGGCGGGAGCCAGCCCGCTCGCATGGCCTCGATCGTCTCGACCAGACCGGCGGCGCCGCATGCGCCCTGCGGATGCCCGGTCATCGACTTCAGCGCCGAAGTCGGGAGCCGGTCGCTGTAGCCGTCGAAGGCCAGCCGGATCGCGCGCGTCTCGATGCGGTCGTTGAGCTCGGTGGCGGTGCCGTGGAGGTTGACGTAGTCGACGCGTTCGGCGCGGATGCCGGAGTCCTCCAGCGCGAGCCCGATCGCGCGCGCGGCTTCCTCACCGGTGGGCTCGGGCCGCACGCGATGATAGGCGTCGCAGGTCGTGCCATAGCCGAGGATCTCGGCGACCGGCTCCGCGCCTCGCCGGCGCGCGCAGGCCAGCGACTCGAACACCAGGATCCACGCCCCCTCCGCCATCACGAAGCCGTCGCGGTCGGCGTTGAAGGGCCGCGACGCGCGCGCGGGGTCGCCGTTTCGCGTCGTCATCGTGCCCATCCGCGAGAAGCCGGCCATTATGCCGGGAACGATGCACGATTCCGCCCCGCCCGTGATCACGCGATCGACGCGACCACTCTGGATCGCCTGGAGCGCATATCCCATGGCGTCGGACGACGAAGTGCAGCCGGTGGATATCACGTGGCTCATGCCGCGCAGCTCGTGCTCCATCGACACCTCGCTGGATAACATGCCCACGAACGTGGCCACGATGCTGTAGGGGCTCACCCGGCGCGCCCCCTCGCGGTAGTACACCTCGTACTGCTCCTCGCCGAAGGCGATCCCCGCGGCGCCGGTCCCCAGGATGACCCCCGTCCGCCGGCGCTCGTCCTCGGAGAGCCGGCGGGTGTCGATCCCGGCGTCGGCCGTGGCCTCGGCGGTCGCGGCGAGGGTCATGGCGACCACCCGCATGCCGTAGCGTCGGGTCTTGGCGGGCAGATGCGCCGCGACGTCGAAGCCGCGCACCTCGCCGGCCACACGACAGTCATGGTCGGTGGAGTCGAACTGAGTGATAGGGCCCGTCCCGCTGCGCCCCTCGGCGCAAGCGCGCCAGAACGCGCGTCTTCCGACGCCGTTGGGGCTCACCGCTCCCATTCCCGTCACCACCACTCGCCGGGCGTCGTTCATGGCCGCGAATATACGCGGCCCTCTAGATTTGCTAGGTGACCGATCGGTACGCCCGTCAGCGGATCCTTCCCGAGATCGGGGAATCCGGTCAGCGCCGGCTCGCCGGCTCGCACGCCGTGATCGTAGGCTGCGGCGCGCTGGGCTCGGTCCAGGCGCAACTCCTCGCGCGGGCGGGCGTGGGACGTCTCACCGTCATCGATCGCGACTTCGTCGAGCGCGCCAACCTTCAGCGTCAGATCCTGTTCACTGATGCCGACGCGGAGACCGCCATGCCGAAGGCGGTGGCCGCAGAGCGCGCCCTGCACGCGATCAACCCCGATATCGAGGTTCGTGGCGTCGTCGACGACCTGCGGGCGGGCACCGCCGAGGACCTGCTGTCCGGCGCCGACGTCGTGTGCGACGGGACCGACAACTTCGAGACCCGATACCTCATCAACGACTGGACGGTGCGTTCCCGCATCCCGTGGGTGTACGGCGGTGTGATCGGCACCGGCGGGCTCGTCATGCCCATCGTCCCCGACGAGACCGCCTGCCTGGCATGCGTGTTCGAGACCGCCCCCGAAGCGGGCAGCCTGCCGACCTGCGAGACGGCGGGCGTGCTCGGCTCGGCCGTGGCCGTCGTGGCTGGTGTCCAGACGACCGAGACCGTGAAGCTCCTGGTGGGCGCGCGGGAGCGGCTCCTGCCGGGACTCCTGCGCTACGACGGATGGGAAGGCTCGTTCACGACGATCGGCACCGGTGGTCCGCGTCCCGGGTGCCCGGCCTGCGGCGAGCGGGATTTCGCCTGGCTCGAGGGCCGGCGTGGTTCGCGCGCGGCGCGCCTCTGCGGGCGCAACGCGATCCAGATCCTGCCGCGGCAGGAGTCGGCGCCGTCGCTGCCGGCGGTCGCCGCGCGGATCGGCGGAGAGTGGGAGGTGGTCGTCGGGGAGCGGATGCTCCGCGCGCGCAGGAATGGGGTGACGGTGAACCTGTTCCACGACGGCCGGGCGATCGTGGACGGTACCACCGACGAGGCCGAGGCGCGCTCGATACTGGCCCGCGTCGTGGGCACCTGAGATCGCCTAACCCGATATCGGACATCGCACTATGACATGCCTAGACACGGACGGGCAGGGTGGTATAATACGGACCTTCCAAACCGGCAGAGGAGGTGTCTTTTGGCTTATTGCCCTGAGTGCGACGCCGAGATCGAGGGCGAGCCCTACGAATTCGAGGAGGGCGAGGTGATCGAATGTCCCGAGTGCGGCTCGGAGCTCGAAGTGACGAGCACGTCGCCGCTCGAGTTCGAGGTCGTGGAGAGCGACTGGGAAGCCGACGAGGAGGAGTGGGACTGAGCCCATAGACGTCGCACGCGCCTGGACCTGACAGGCGCGGCGCTCACCGGGTCCTGCATGCCTACCTCCGACGCACCTTCCGCCGCTTTCTTCGCACTGCTGGCGGCGGTCGCACTCTTCGTCTACCTGCTCTATCGAAATCTCCGTGCCGGCCGCCGGCGCGCGACCGACCTCGAGCTGTTGCTCGAGGCGGACCCCAACATGATCTGCGTGGTGCGCGACAATTCCGTCACGTTCGCCAACCGCGTCCTCCGCGAGCGGTGCGGGCGATCGCTGGCCCAGTTCGAGAGTCTGGCGCGCGTGCGTCAGGGCGACGCCGCGTCGAGCTTCGAGTTCGAGCTCCGCGACGATCGTGGCCACACGGTTCCGGTCATCCTGCACGCGCACCCCATCCAGTGGCGCGGCGATCCCGCCTGGCGCTACGAGCTGGTCGACATCTCCGAGCGCCGTGAGAGCGAGCGGGAGGTGCGCGAGATGATGGTGGAGCTCCGGCGGATGAACGCGGAGCTCGAGAACGCCAACCGTCTGCAGACCGAATTCCTGTCGAACACCAGCCACGAGCTCAAGACGCCGCTCACGTCCATCATCGCCAACGCCGAGATTCTCGAGTACGAGATGACGGGACCCGTCAACGCGGAGCAGCGCCGCATCCTGGCCAACATCGCGCGCAACAGCCAGCACCTCCTGAAGATGATCACCAGCCTGCTGGCCTATGCCAGGCATCGGGAGGGGGACGACGTGCTGCGCCTGCAGGAGGTGGCGATCGGCATGCTGCTGGAGACCGTCCTCGAGACGATCAAGCCGCTGCTGGAAGAAGGCGAGCTGGCGGTCGACCTCGACGTCGACGACGACATGCCGCTCTGCGGCGTCGATCCGGAGAAGATCTATCGCGTCTACCTGAACCTGATCGAGAACGCGATAAAGTACTCGCCACAGGGGTTGATCCGGGTCGGCGCCCACGTGGTGGACGGCGAGCTCGAAGGCAGCGTATCCGATCAGGGGGTGGGGATCCCGCCCGACATGCTCGAAGCGGTCTTCCAGCCCTTCCGACAGGCCGACGCGTCCCCGACCCGCGCCTACGGTGGCGTCGGATTGGGGCTCGCGATCTGCAAACACCTGGTCGAGTTGCACGGCGGGCGGATATGGGCGGAATCGGAGCCCGGCGGTGGCGCGACCATCCGCTTCCGGCTGCCGTGCAACGGACCGGAATGACGGCCGGACCACGCGTAAGCGTGGTGATCCCGGCCTGGAACGAGGCCGAGCGCCTGCCGCGGCTGCTGGACGCGCTCGAGCGGTGCGACCCCGGACCGGACGAGGTCATCGTGGTCGACGGCGGATCCCACGACGGGACTCCGGAGCTGGCACGGGCCGGGTCCCGGGTGATCGTCGCGGGCCGTGGCAGGGCGCGCCAGCAGAACGCGGGGGCCGCCGCCGCCGTCGGCGACGTGCTCTGGTTTCTCCATGCCGACTGCGTGCCCGCGACATCGGCGATCGAGGAGATCCGGAGCGCGATCGTCCGGGGGTCTCCCGGAGGGTGCTTCCGGATCGCCTTCCCTCCCCAGGAGCGCGCGCTCCATCCCCTGATGCCATGGATCGAGCGCGGGATCAACGCGCGCACCCGCCTCACTCGCGGAGGAACCGGCGACCAGGGACTCTTCGCCGGGCGAGAAGCCTTCGATGCCGCCGGCGGGTTCCCGGCCTGGCCGCTGTTCGAGGATGTGGCGCTGGCGGCGAGGCTGCGCCGTGCGGGGCGCTTCGCGGTGTGCCGCGGGCCGCTGGAGACGAGCGCCCGGCGCTGGCTCGGCCACGGGGTGGCGCGCACGATGGCCCGCATGTGGGCCTTGCGCCTCGCCTATCTCGCCGGGGTCTCGCCGGAATCGCTCGCGCGCCGCTGGAGTGCGGGTTGAGAATCTTGCCGGCCGGTGGTCGGACTCTAACTTCGCCAGTCGAACCCGAGTTGTGGCGGAGGAGGGCGTGGAAGACCTGCTGTTCGAGCGCCTCGACAGGATGGAATCCAGCGTCGACCCCGAGGTCGTGCTCCAGGATCTCTACCTGATCGACCGTGTGGTCCGGCCCCAGACCGGACCGAACGAGCGGGAGTACCGGATCTCGTTCCTTCTCGAGGCCCTCGAAGCGCGCGATTTCTTCACCGATCCGAACGACCGGTGCGAGGCGATCGAGCTCTTCGACGGCATCTGCGATCTCTGTGACATCCGCTCCTATGCCGGACTCGCCTCCGTGCTGGAGCGTTTCCGTACCTATCGGCACGCCCGTGATCCCAGCGCGATCGGGGACCGGTAGCGCGCGTGGACTTTCTGGCCGCCGACATGTGGATCAAGCTCGGGCTGGCGATCGCGTGCGGCGCCGCCATCGGGATCGAGCGCGAGCTCCACGACAAGCCCGCCGGCCTGCGAACGAACATGCTGATCTGCGTGGGATCGACGCTGATCACGATGGTCTCGATCCACGTCGCACTTACGTATGCCGAGCGGCAGGTAAACATCGCCGATCCGGGCCGCATCGCCGCCCAGATCGTGTCCGGGATCGGCTTCCTCGGCGCGGGCACGATCATCCAGGCTCGGGGGTCGGTGCACGGACTCACGACCGCGGCCACCATGTGGGTCCTGGCGGGCATCGGCCTGGGCATCGGCAGCGGCGCCTATGCCCCGGCTCTCGCCGGCACGGTCATCCTTCTCGTCACGCTCTCGGTCCTCGGATGGCTGGAAGGCCACATCACGCCGCCGCGTCACTTCGTCTACTTCCACCTCCTCGCGGACCGTCGTCCGGGGCTGATCGACGAGATCAACGCGGTCGCGGAGCGGGCACGGGTATCGCTCGGCGACTTCGGCATGAAGCGCGAGGACGGCGGCGTGCGGATCGACTTCGCGCTCACGCTGCCGGCATCCAAGCGCGACGAGCTCATCGACGGGATCCTCGACCTCGATGGAGTTCGGGACGTGCGTGTGAACGAGTGACCGCATCGCTGCGGGGGCTGCTGTGCCCCGTTACGACTCCCTTCGACCGGGGCGGCGACGCTTCTCCGGAGCGGCTGGCGGCGCAGATCGAGATCTACCGGCAGCTGGGAGTACGCGGCGTCGTCGTGTTCGGGACGAGCGGCGAAGGGCCGCTCCTGGACGCGGACGAGGAGCCGCCGCTTCTCTCCGTGGCGCGGAGCGCGCTCGGGTCCGACCGGGCGCTCGTCGTCCAGGTCGGGCACGAAAGCCTGCGTGCGACCCTGGCTTCCGCGCGCCGGGCGGAGGCCGCGGGCGCGGACGCGCTGCTCTGCCTGCCGCCGCGCTACTATCCGCTGGGAAACGGAGGGATCGCAGGCTTCTATCGCGCGGTGGCGAGCGCATGTGGCCTTCCGCTTCTCGCCTATCACATCCCCCAGCTGAGTCACGTCGATCCGGGCGTCGAGATCCTGTGCGAGCTGGCGGCGGAAGGGACGCTCGCGGGGATCAAGGATTCGGCGGGCAGTCTCGAGCTCCAGCGGGCCCTGCGGGTTGCGGGCGGGGACGGGTTCGCGCTCTTCAACGGCAGCGCGCGCCTGGTGTTCGAGTCCCTGCGGGCCGGCGCCGGCGGCGCGATCCTGGCGGTTTCGGACGCGGCCCCGGAGGCGATCCTGGGAATCCTCGAGGCCCACGCGGCGGGCGACGACGAAGCCGGGCTGGCGGCGCAGCGCGCGCTGGCGCCCCTGGCGCTCTGCCTCGGCCCGCGCTTCGGCGTGCCGGGCATCAAGGCCGCGCTCGATCTGCGCGGATGGCCCGGTGGAGGCGACCCGCGCCCGCCGCTCGCCCCTCTGGGCGCTGCGGAGCGCGAGGAGATCCGGGCCGCGTTGCTGGCCGCGGGCGTGGTTCTATCTTGATCGGCGGATGCCTACCGCCGCAGACCGCGAGACCCGGCGCGAGATCCTGAAGTTTCTCCGCAAGGTCGAAACCGCCTGGCTGGGCGGCCGTTTCGAGGAGCTGCGGTCCTGCTTCCGGGACGATGCCGTGCTCCTGGGC
This sequence comes from Gemmatimonadota bacterium, assembly GCA_035249945.1. Taxonomy (GTDB): domain Bacteria; phylum Gemmatimonadota; class Gemmatimonadetes; order JACCXV01; family JAHWKZ01; genus JAICNR01. Next base: position 403 of record DATFFS010000242.1, on the reverse strand, counting down.
GCGGATCTCGAGCAGCGACTCGAGGGACGCGACGCGATCGTCGACAGCTACGCCCAGTTCCTGCGGGAGGCACGGATGCTCGCGTTCGAGTCCGAAGCGCCGATCGTGGACGTCATCGGCGACTCGGCGGTGACGGTCACGCCGTGGGCGGTTCGATTCGAGCGGGAGGGCACGATCCACGAGGAGACGGGCGGCGACCTGCTCGTGCTGGCGCGCGACGCGGAGGGGTGGAAGGTGGCATGGCGTACGCTGCTTCCGCGCGTGGCCGGCGATGCGTAGGCGACGGACGGGAATCGCGGCGGTTGCCGCCGCCCTGCTGGCGGCGGCCTGCGGCGATTCGGGCGGGTCCGGGTCCGGGGCCGCCCCCGCGCAGCGCCCGCTGGGTGAGGCGGCCGACCTGCCC
>DATFFS010000241.1:0-1754 GCA_035249945.1 Gemmatimonadota bacterium | reverse complement strand
CGCAGCCCCCGCAGCCGGCTGGGCGCAGCCGTCAACGCGTTCCGCCGGCTGGACGTCACGTACTACGACAAGCCGGGACGCGAGATCCAGACCCTGTCGCAGGCCGAGGTGATGGCCGAGCACCGCGGGATCGCCTCCTCGCTCGAGAAGCTCGAGACCGCGGGGAGGTGGTTCCGCTTCTTGCGCTCCATCCTGCCCGACGGCGCGCCGGCGGAGCCGCTCTACGCCCTCGCTGTGATCGCCCTCGACCGGCTCGAGCGAGTGGGGCCGTCGCGCCTGTTCCGCTGGGAGACGTACCACCGGGCGGCGGCGGCCGGACTCCTCGGGCTGGCGCCGCGGCTCGAGGCGTGCCTGGTGTGCGAGCGCCCGCTCCCGGACGGGCGCGAGCTGGTCTTCTCGATCGAGGACGGGGGCCTCGCGTGCCACGCCTGCCGGCCCGGGCTTCGGCCGCTCGGCGGGACCGAATACGCACTCCTCGCTCTCTACCACCATCCGGACTGGACGCTGCTCGAGGAGCTGGGGGAGCCGGATGGCGACGAGCGGCGGGTGCAGGCTCACGTCCACTCGTTCGTGGCGTACCACGCGGACGTGCTGCCGCACCACGACGTTCCCGCGGGATGAGCGATCGGGCCCCGGCAGCAGGCGCCGGCGGGGACCATCGGGTGGTGGGAACCGCCGGCCACATCGACCACGGCAAGACCGCGCTCGTCGCCGCCTTGACGGGTGTCGACACCGACCGGCTACCGGAGGAGCGGCGGCGGGGGATCTCGATCGATCTCGGATTCGCCCCGCTCGACCTCGGTCCGGGTGCGCCTCCCGCCAGCGTCGTGGACGTTCCCGGTCACGAGGGATTCGTCAAGAACATGGTCGCCGGCGCCAGCGGGATCGACGGAGTGCTGTTCGTCGTGGCGGCCGACGAGGGGATGATGCCGCAGAGCCGCGAGCATCTGCTCGTCCTCGAGGCGCTGGGCGTGGAGCGGGGGGTGATCGCCGTCACCAAGATCGACCTCGTGGACCCTGATTGGGTGTCGCTCGTGGTCGAGACGGTGCGCGAGGAGATGCGGGGATCGCCCCTGGCGGACGCGGCGGTCGTGCCCGTGTCGAGCCGGACGGGCGAGGGGATCGACGCGCTGCGCGGGGCGCTGTCGGCGGCCCTCGCGGGCGAGGCGGAAGGTGCGGAAGACTTCCCCTTCCGGATGCCGATCGACCGCGTCTTCGCCGTCCCGGGCGCGGGGACGGTGGTGACCGGAACCGTCTGGAGCGGTCAGATGGCGGAGGGTGGCTTCGTGCTGGGTCTGCCGGAGGAGGAGCGGGCGCGAGTGCGGTCGATCGAAGTGCACGGCGAATCCATGCCGACGGTGCTGCCCCGACGTCGGGCGGCGCTCGGCCTGGCCGGTGGCGGCCAGGGCTTCGCGCGCGGCACCGTGCTCGTCTCGCCCGACGCGGGTTGGCGCGCGTGGACCCGGGTGGAGGTCGCGGCGTGGGTCTCGGATAGCGCCCCGCGTCCGGTCCGCTCGCGGGACCGCCTGCGGATCCACCATGCGACGACGGAGGCGATGGGACGGCTGCGGTGGCACGGCGAACGGGAGGTGGCGCCCGGCGGCCGGGGGTACGCGCTTCTCGAGCTCGAGTCTCCGCTCGTGGCCGCCGTCGGCGACCGCGTCGTGCTTCGGGCGTACAGTCCGGTGACCACGATCGGCGGCGGCCGCGTCCTGGCCCTCGGTGGACGCCGGCGGCGTGGAGCCGCGCGGGCC
>DATFFS010000240.1:0-7179 GCA_035249945.1 Gemmatimonadota bacterium | reverse complement strand
CCGGTGCCTGACAGGAGCGCGAGCGCGAAGTCGCGCGCCGACCCCGGACGCAGCACGCGAGCGGTCGTTGCGTCGAGAAACGCGAGCGCCGGCGTCTCGGGGACGGCGGTCAGGAGCTCGGGCGCCTCCTCCTGCCCGCGGAGTCCGCCGGGCGCCAGAACGCAGAACGCGAGTGCGGCCAGAGCTCCGCGACTCACGCGATGCGCGCCTCGCCGCTCCGGACCGCGCCGCCCCGGGTGCCGGTGCGGCCGCGCACGCGCCGCTCTCCCCCCGCGAGCATTTCGCCACCCTGGCGGAAGCGGATAGCGGCGCGGAACCAGGATTCCGGAGGTCCGCCCACGCCCAGCCACCACGCGACCAGGGTGCCCAGCGCGAGCGGGCCGATCGGGTGCGCGTCCGAGATCTCATCCTCGGAATGGCCCTCGGCGGCAACCGTCCAGCGGTCCTCGCCCGGCGGCTTCGTCCAGACCTTGTACGCGAAGACGTGCGGGGTCTCCCCGGCGATCTCGACGTCGATCGGCGCGGTGGGGTCCGCGAGAATCGGGATCTCCTCGGCCATCCCGGAAACGTGGCGAGGTTCGGAGCCGGGCGCTACCCCTTTCGTTGTGTCGATCAGGATCCCGCTGCCGGCGTGGATTCGGTAGCGCAGCCTTCAATGCCTAGAGGGAGACCTGCCGCCCGATCTCCACCACCTGGTTGGGCGGGATGTGGAAGAACTGGGTCGGCCTCAGCGCGTTCGAGTTCAAGAAGATGAACAACCGCTCGCGCCAGCGCGCCATGGTCGGCTCGCGCGAGGGGATGACCGCGTTCCGGCTCAGCATGTAGGTCGGCATCCCACGCGCCAGCTCGAGCCCGCGCTCCTTCGCGGTCTGGAGGATCCATGGCACATCCGGATCTTCCATGAATCCGTAGCGCGCGACGACGCGGTGGAAATTTCCACCGAGGTCCTGGACGTCGACCCGTTCCTCGTCGGTGACGTACGGGATCTCCTCGTTCTCCACGGTGAGGAACACGTTCTGGGAATGGAGCACCTTGTTGTGCTTGAGGTTGTGGAGGAGAGCGGTTGGGATCTGCGTGGCGTCCGCGTACAGGAAGATGGCGGCGCCGGGAACGCGCGCGACCGAGCTGCGTCCGATATCCTCGATCAGGTTCTCGACAGTAAGTCCAGTCACACTCCGCTCCATGAGGAGCATCCGGCCCTTCTGCCATGTCGTCATGACGGCCAGGATCACCGCCGCGACAGAGAGCGGTAGCCAGCCGCCCTGTGCCACCTTGATGATGTTGGCGCTGAAGTAGGTGAGATCGAAGAGGAGGAACCCACCCGTCACCAATCCAGCGACGAGCAGCTTCCAGCCCCAGATCCTCCGCGCCACGAAGAACGCCAGAAGGGTCGTGATGACCATCGTCGTCGTTACGGCCACCCCGTACGCGCTCGCCAGGTTCGTCGTGGAGCCGAATCCGATCACTATCGCGATCGTCGCGATCATGAGCGCGCGGTTCACGGCCGGGATGTAGATCTGCCCGATCTTCGTCGCCGACGTGTGGACGATCGCCATCCGCGGCAGGTATCCCAGCTGGACCGCCTGTCGCGTCAGCGAGAAGGCGCCGGAGATAACCGCCTGCGAGGCGATGATCGCCGCCATCGTAGCTAGGAACAGCAGCGGGTAGAGTCCCCATTCGGGAGCCAGTCGAAAGAACGGGTTCTGGGCGGCGTCCGGGTTCGACAGCACGAGCGCACCTTGGCCGAAGTAGTTGAGGAGCAATGCCGGCCCCACGAGCATGAACCAGTTTAGCCGGATCGGCCTGGCGCCGAAGTGGCCCAGGTCCGCGTACAGGGTCTCCCCGCCCGTCGCTACCAGGAACACAGCACCCAGCACGAGGAACCCGTCGTATCCGTTGAGAGCGAAGAAGCGGACCGCGTAAGCCGGGTTGACTGCGACGACGACGCCCGGCTCCATGAGGATCCCCCGGATGCCGAGTACGCTCAGCGTCGCGAACCAGAGGATCATCACGGGCCCGAAGACCGCGCCCACCGTCGCCGTGCCGAAGCGCTGGACGGCGAACATGCCGACCAGGATCACGACCGTGATGGGCACGATCCAGTGCGTGAGGGCGGGAGCAGCAACCTCCAGCCCCTCGATGGCCCCGAGCACGGAGATCGCCGGAGTGATCATCCCGTCGCCGTAGAGCAGGGCAGCTCCGAACAGCCCCAGCGTTACGACGAACCACCGCGTGCGCGCACTTACCTGGCTCCGCACGAGTGCGGTCAGCGCGAGGATCCCGCCCTCCCCCCGGTTGTCCGCCCGGATCACGTACACCAGGTACTTGAAGGTGACGACGATAGTGAGGGTCCAGAATACGAGCGACAGGATGCCGAGGACGTTGGGCTCGTTGACGGAAACCCGATGCGGGCCGTAGAAGCTCTGCCGAAGAGCGTAGAGGGGGCTCGTGCCGATATCGCCGTAGACGACCCCGAGCGCGGTCAGGGCGAGGAGGGCGAGTGCCCCGTGGCTTTCGGAGGGAGGATGGGGATCGGCAGGCGGCCCGCCCCGTTCGTCGATCACCATCGGGGCGATGGTAGCCGGTATGGCGAGGAAGGGCTAGGGCTGTGCCGCCCTGGCCTCCACCTCCAGAAGGATCCGGACCTCGTCGGCGACCACCCAGCCGCCCGCCTCCGTCAGCCGGTTCCATCGCAGCCCGTATTCCGTGCGGTCGATCGTCGTCTCCGCCGTCCAGCCGGTCATCGGCCGCCCGCCCTGGCCGACGGTGGCGCCCTCCAGCGCGACGTCGAGGACCACCGGCCTCGTCACTCCGCGGATCGACAGATTCCCCTGCACCTCGAGCCTTCCCTCACCGGCCGGCCCCACGCGCGTGCTTTGGAATGTGAGGGTCGGATAGGAGTCGGCGGCGAAGAAGTCGGCCGATCGCAAGTGGTTGTCGCGCCGCTCGTTCTCGGTGTCGATGCTGGCCGCGTCGATCGTCGCGGTAAGCCACGAAGCGGCGGGATCCGCCGGGTCGTAGGCGAACGTAGCCGCGAAGCGGTTGAACCTTCCCGTCACGGTGGAGATCCCCATGTGCCGTACCTTGAACAGGACCTGGGTGTGGGCGGGATCGACCTCGTACTCGACGAGACCGGCGGGCAGCGCGGACACCGATCCGCCCGGAGCGGCGGCGGATTGCGCGGCGGCGGGCGAGGCGGAGAGCGACAACCAGCCGACAGCCACCGTCGCGGCCAGGGGTGCGATTCGGGACATGGAAATTATGTAGCTCCTGTGGGAAGCAGAGGTTCGCGGCTCACAGGAGACTGCCCTGACGGCGCCGGCGTTCAATGGCTACCGCCGACCCGCTCGATCCATGCCGCGAACGCGACGAGGAACTTCGTCAGATATTCGCGCGTGGTGTCGTCGACGAGCCGGCCCTCGGCGTCGAACTTCTCGCTGGCGCGCGCCACCAGGATCTCGGGCTGCGGCATCGCGTAGGAGTTCGTGAAGGTGAATGCCTGCCTGAGCTGGGCCTGGCCGCGCGCCGTTCCGCCCATCCCCGGGGTAGCGCCCATGACGGCGACGGGCTTCCCGTCGAGGACGGATTTCCGCGGCGGCCGGCTCGCCCAGTCGATCACGTTCTTCGTCACGCCCGGAACCCCGTGGTTGTACTCGGGGGTCGCGATCAGGAGGCCGTCCGCGCTTCCCACTGCGCGCTTGAACTCGGCGACCGGAGCGGGATCGCCCTCGGCCTCGACGTCCGCGTCGAACACAGGGATCCCGCGGATCTCCAGCACCTCGATCGTCATGCCTGCGGGCGCGAGCTCGACCGCCGCGCGCAGGAGCCCGCGGTTGAACGAGGCCTTCCGGAGGCTCCCCGCGAAGCCCGCCACCCGGACCTTCGTACCTCCGGAGCCGTCCCCCGCGATCACGCCAACACCGCCTCGTCCACGAAGCACCACGACCAGGCCTCTCCAGGCTCGGCCGAGCGCACGATCGGATGCCCCGTCTCCCGGAAGTGGGAGGTGGCGTGGCGGTTGGGCGAGGAGTCGCAGCACCCGACGTGGCCGCAGGTCCGGCACATCCTGAGGTGCATCCAGCGGCTCCCCGTCCTCAGGCACTCCTCGCAGCCCTCCGTCCGCGGCGCGACGTCGCGCACCTGGTCGAGGTGGGTGCAGGCCGCGACCCCGGCGCTCAACGCGGGGCCTCGGCGGGCGTCACCCACACGGTCTTCTTGCGGCCGTTTCGAAGGACCTCGGCGGGCATGGCGGTCCCGATCCGCTCCTCCAGCAGGAGGCGGTGCAGGTCGTCGATCCCGCCGACCGGCTCGCCGTCCAGCTCGACCAGCACGTCGCCCTGGCGGATGCCGGCTGCATCGGCGGGGCCGCCCGGCTCGCTGGACGTGACGAGCACGCCGCCGCCGGAGGCGAGCCCGTGGCGCCGCACGCTGCCCGCGTGGAGCGCCAGGTTCTGGGCGGATATCCCGAGGAACCCGCGCCGCACGAAACCGTGGTGGAGGAGCTGGGTCACCACAGGCTTGACGGTGTCGATGCCCACCGCGAAGCAGAGGTTCTGCGCCGGCAGGATCGTCGCCGTACAGATCCCGACGACGTCGCCGCGGCTGTCGACCAGCGGGCCGCCGCTGTTGCCGGGGTTGAGCGCGGCGTCGGTCTGGATCACGTCGTCGATCAGCCGGCCGGTCGTCGAGCGGAGCGTCCGGCCGAGCGCGCTGACGACGCCCGCCGTCACCGTGCTCTGGAAGCCCAGCGGATTGCCGATGGCGACCACGAGCTGGCCCGGGCGCAAGCCGCGGCTGTCGCCGAGCGACGCCACGGGAAGGTCCACGCCGGAATCCACTCGGATCACGGCCGTATCCGTAGCCGGGTCGTCGCCGACCACGCGGGCGGCCGCGGTGCTGCCATCCGCCAGCGTGACCTCGAGCTCCCCCGCTCCCGCCACGACGTGGCTGTTGGTCAGCGCGAATCCGTCGGGCGCGAACACGAATCCCGAGCCTTGGCCGCCGCGCGGACCGCGCCGCGCCTCGCCATCTGTCTGCCAGGCCACGCCGATCACCGCCGGCGACACGCGCTCGACGACTTCGACGACCGCTCGCGAGTACGCGTCGAGAAGGGGACCGTCGTCCGGCGCACCGCGACGCCCGCCGTCCTGTCGCGGCGCAGTTCCGTCCAGCTCGGCCGGCAAGCCGGCCGGTATCACGCGCAACCGCATATTCCTCCTGTGGTCTGAACGATGTGGTTCCTGTACTGATATCCATCTCGCGCAGCCGGGTTCCCCGACCGCGGCGCACCGGCGGATGGCGGCCGTTCCACGCCGCTACCCGAGCGCAAGGAAGACGCCCCGCCGGACGAGCTCCGCGACCGCCTCGATGTCGGGGGAGCCCGGCCGGTCGTCCTCGAGCCTGGCGGCGCGCTCCCGGACCGTCCGGTGCGCCGCCTCCAGGGCGGGCGACGATTCGAGCGGGCGCAGGAAATCGATCCCCTGCGCCGCCGCGAGCAGCTCGATGGCGATCACCCGCTCGGCGTTCTCGACGACCTGCGCGGCCTTGCGGGCCGCCCAGACGCCCATCGACACGTGATCCTCCTTGTTGGCCGACGTCGGGATGGAATCGACGCTCGCCGGGTGCGCGAGCGCCTTGCACTCGGAGACGAGCGCGGCCGCCGTCACCTGCTGCATCATGAATCCCGACTGAAGACCCGGATCCGGCGCGAGGAACGCCGGCAGCTCGCTGAACCCCGGGTCCATGAGCCCGTGCGTCCGCCGCTCGCTGATAGAAGCCAGATCCGTGACCGCGATCGCGAGGAGATCGAGCGCGGAGGCCACGGGCGCGCCGTGGAAGTTGCCTCCCGACACGATCCGCTCGGCTTCGGGAGCCTCCGCGAACACGAGCGGGTTGTCGGTCACCGCGTTGACCTCGATCTCGAGCACCCGGCGCACGTACGCCAGCGCGTCCCGTGCCGCGCCGTGGACCTGGGGCATGCAGCGGAGCGAGTACGCGTCCTGCACCTTGCCGCAGCCCGCATGGCTCTCCGCGATCCCGCTCGTCTCGCCGAGGAGCGCCCGCAGCCGGCTCGCCGAGGCGCGCTGGCCCGGGTGCGGCCGCGCGTCGTGGATCGCTGCCGCCAGCGCGGCGCGGGTCCCCCGCATCGCCTCGAGCGACATCGCGCCCGCCACCTCCGCGGCCTCGACCAGCCGCACGGCGCCGAGGAGCGCGAGCGCGCCGATCGCGGTCATGGCCTGCGTGCCGTTGATGAGCGAGATGCCCTCTTTGGGCGCGAGCTCCAGGGTCTCGATCCCGGCCGCGGCCAGCGCTTCGCCCGCCGGCGCCCAGCCGCCGCCCGCCCACACCTCGCCTTCCCCGATCAGCGTCAGCCCCAGATGCGCGAGCGGCGCGAGGTCCCCGCTGGCGCCGACCGAGCCCTGGGCCGGGATCCGCGGCCGGATCCTCGCGTTCAGGTGTTCGAGGATCCGTTCGCAGAGGATCGGCCGGACGCCCGAGCGCCCCGCCGCCAGCGTGTTGGCGCGCAGCAGCGCGATCGCCCGCGTCACCCGCTCGGGCAGCGGCTCGCCGACGCCCGCGGCGTGGCTGCGCAGCAGATTGACCTGGAGCGCGGCCAGCCGGTCGCGCGGAATCGCGGTGTCGGCGAGCCGGCCGAAGCCCGTGGTGACGCCGTAGACGGGTCTCCCCGAGGCGATCGCCGCTTCCACGACGGCGCGGCTCGTCTGCATGCGCTCACGCGCCGCGGGCGAGAGCCGCACGCGAGCGCCGTCGGCCACCCGCTCCACGTCCTCGAGGGTGAGCGCCCCGCCGTCCACCACGATCTCGCCGCCGCCGCTCACGCTGGGGCGCTCACTCACGCCGCACCCGGTAGGGGATCTGGAGGTCGGGGACTTCCCGCAGGAAGACGGCGAACGACACCAGCACCCGGTCCTGCGGCTCCGACGGAAAGAAGTTGATCCCCAGCGTGGCCTGCCAGTCGTGGAGGTCGCGGACCAGGTTCAGCGTCTGCCCCTGGAGCTCGTTCGTCGTGATGTCGTAGGTGGTTCGGTAGTTGAGGCTCCAGTGGGAGCTCGGCAGGAGCTGCGCGCCGATCCCCAGGCTCTGGCGGTTGTTGTCGCCGTTCCGGGAACGGGTCCACGAGTGGGTGAGGTTGAGCGACCACGGCCCGAACCCCTCGCC